>JBAYVV010000360.1:0-2527 GCA_041674465.1 Sterolibacterium sp. | reverse complement strand
TTTGGGAAACTGCAAATTCACAAATCTTTTTCACCGCCAATTGCGACCGCACGAAAATCGGCCGTTGCGGCCATCGAATACGAGCGAAAAGGGCTACCGCTGACGGCCAGGAGCGGACAGTTTATCTTTCTCCGCATAGCCGCCCTTCGTGGCAAATCATTGCCGTCTTTCGGTTGGCCCCGACCATTCCGATTTCAGGTTTCTTGATTTTCGTTCTCCCCGTGGCTAATATCGCCCCGCGTAGCCAGATTCGGCGCGCGTTTCCTATCGAGGTTTGGATGTTGGAGATTGCAGTAATCCGATAACCCGATCCCTGCGCCAGCGGGGTATTCAGGTTATCGCGATCACAAACATTTGGCAGGCCACCAGCAAGTGGTTTGCTGTTTCTGCTCGTTTAGATTACTGCTAATGGATTTCCAACATGATTCCTTCCAAGCCGAAGCAACTGCGTCTTTACGCGCTTGCCAATAATTGCCGCACTTCTGATGCATGCGATGACCCGGGGCGCACTGTGTCTGCCGCATGTGATCGCCAAGAAGGTTTGGCACTGCCTGACAGGCCTTGTGATCCAGGCGAGTCCATCGCCAGGGTGACGGCGGTTGATCGCGACCAATACCTCATCAGGAGTGCGGAGAGGGAAATGCCCGCGAAACTGACGGGCCGGGCCGTCTACTCCAGCGAATCCCTTGCCGATCTGCCCTGTGTCGGTGACTGGGTCTGCGTGAGGTATCACGACTCCGGCGCCCATGCGAGCATCCTTGATGTTTTGCCGCGCAAGTCGTTTCTGAGGCGGAAAAGACCAGGCGGCAATGTTGAGTTCCAGATGATCGCCGCCAATATCGATGTGGCTTTCATTGTTCAGTCCTGCCACTTTGATTTCAATGTGCGAAGACTTGAGCGCTATCTGGTGATGACGAGCGAAGGGCACATTGAGCCAGTCATACTGCTGACGAAGACCGATCTAATCAGCCCGGCGGCGCTGGAGCAATTGGTCTCGAAGATTCACAGCGCCGGCATAGGCGCCAGGATCATCACGCTAAGCAATGTCAGCGGAAACGGCGTTGACCAGATCCGCGAGCTGATTCAGCCAGGGAAGACCTACTGCCTGCTCGGATCATCCGGCGTAGGCAAGACAACGCTCGTCAATCGTCTGGTCGGTGATGCCGACTTGGCAACACGAGCAGTCAGCCACTCCGGAGAAGGCAGGCATACAACCACCCGGCGTCAGCTCATTGTGCTTGAGCAGGGTGGGTTTTTGATCGACATGCCTGGCATGCGCGAATTGGGGATGCTCGGTGTCAGCGAAGGTATCGACGATAGTTTTGCCGATATCCAGGCGTATTCACTGAACTGCCGCTTCGCCAACTGCACGCACACCAGCGAGCCGGGCTGCGCCGTTCAGAGCGCCATCGCACTGGGGGAACTGGACCCGTCGCATCTTCAAAACTACCTGAAGCTCAAGAAGGAATCTGAGTTTCACGAAATGTCCCCTCTTGAAAAACGCAAGAAGGACCGGGCGTTTGGAAAGTTCGTGCGTTCCGTCATCAAAGCCAAGGGGGGGCGGGATGGGTATTAGAGCAGAGGCTGGACACTCCTTGTGTTTGGTCATGAGACGGAGTACCTCGCTGACCTGCCCCTCACTGCCATCGGCCCCGACTTGCCCAGTGTAAAAGCGAACCTTGAATCTCTTCGTATCCATGAGCCCCCCTTGTTGTCTTTGTCATAGGATACGCCACCCCGCCACAGCCCGAAAGCCTTCACCAAGTTGACCATACAGATCGGCAGGCTCATGACGTAAGCCTGCCCCATCTCAACCTTTCTTTCTGATAGCTGCCAATCGGTCTGCGGCCACCTCGAAATAATGCCCGCTGATCTCGATCCCCGTGAAGCACCTGCCCTGCTTGAGCGCTGCCACCCCGGTGGTGCATGACCTCATGAATAGATCGAGGATGTGGTCATCGGCGGCAGTTGCCAAGGCGTCTGCCAAATGAAACGCTTGGTTGCGCCCGCCGATTTCACAGACTGCAAACATTTAGACTGCTTGTTCAGCGCTTTTTCAATTGGTTATCGCTTTGCGCAACTGGAAAAACCTGCAACCTATCAGGTTGCGCGCCAGCTCCCTACTTTCCGCAACCCCGATACCCCCGAAACCGCTGTGGAGCAGTCTTTACTTGCTTCTTCTGCCACCAGAGCCGCACTAGCTAAGCGAGAATTTGCGCGCCATTTGGCACTGCTGTCTTAAGGCGCTATCGATTTCCGGTGTTTCCTGCCTCACTCACTGAAACGGTAGGTATTTTGGGCCATGAACTGGGAAGCCACCAGAATCTATAACCTATTGAAATCCCATTAAATCCCTGTTCGTCCCGGATAACCCCGGAATTCCGCCTTTGTTTGCTTCCTGTCAGTTCTTCCGCGAACACAGGCCACTCCGCCTTGCGCCTCGAGACAAGGGGCGCGCTGTCGTATATTCTGCAAACAAAGCAAGCGTTCGCTCGTCAGCGTCGGCGGAGTGCGCGCAATCAAGGGG
>JBAYVV010000359.1:0-2565 GCA_041674465.1 Sterolibacterium sp. | reverse complement strand
ACCTTCCCGGAGCACATTGCATGAACGTGGGCCAGCTTCTGGTCCGCTCCGGCATGGCCTATGCCGAGCGGCCAGCCCTCTATCTGGGCGAGCAGCTGGTCTGCGATTATCGCGGCCTGGCGCACCGTGCCGGCTGCATCGGGAGTTCACTGTTGGGTCGGCATGGCCTCAAGCGCGGCGATCGCGTCGCGATGTTCATGACCAACAACCCGGAGTACCTTGAAGTGCTCTACGGCAGCTGGTATGCCGGATTGGCGGTGGTGCCGATCAACGCCAAGCTGCACCCCAAGGAGGCCGAGTACATCCTGCGCGATTCGGGCGCTGCCCTGCTGTTCGTTTCCGCCGATCTCGTCGATGCAATGGCACCCTTGCTGGCCGACATCAAGGGATTGCGTGTGGTGATCACGCCGGGCACGCCATCTTACGAGAAGCTTTACCAGAGCGAACCGCTGACCGGTGCCGAGCCTTGCGACAACGACACCCTGGCCTGGCTGTTCTACACCTCGGGGACGACGGGACGGCCGAAAGGCGTGATGATTTCTCACGGCAACCTGCTCACCATGATTTCCTGCATGTGCGCCGACATCGACCTGCCATCGGCGGACGATAGCGTGGTGTATGCCGCGCCGATTTCTCATGCCTCCGGCATGCTGCAGTTCCCGCACATGATCGCGGGTTCAAGCCACACCGTGCCGGCTTCAGGCGGCTTCGATCCGGCCGAATTGATCGAACTGTCCAGGACACGTCGCCCGTTGTCGCTGTTTGCAGCGCCCACCATGGTCAAGCGGCTGGTCGATCATATCGAGGCGACCGGCGCCGACCCGACCGGATTCAAGACCATACTCTACGGTGGCGGGCCGATGTATCTGGAGGATATTCGCGATGCCCTGCGTGTGATGGGCAACCGCTTTGTGCAAATCTACGGACAGGGCGAAAGCCCCATGACCATCACCGTACTCAGCCGCTATCATTTCACCAATGTCGATCATCCGCGCTACGAGTCTCGCCTGGCTTCAGTCGGCGTGGCACAAACCCTGGTCGAAGTCCGGGTGGCCGACAGCAACGGCGTTTCGCTGGCGAATGGCGAGATCGGCGAAGTGCTGGTGCGTGGCCCCAGCGTCATGCTCGGCTACTGGAACAATCCCGAAGCCACCGCCACCACCATTCGTGACGGCTGGTTGTTTACCGGCGACATGGGTTGCATGGACGATGATGGATTCCTGACGCTCAAGGACCGCTCCAAGGACATGATCATCAGCGGCGGATCGAATATCTATCCACGCGAGGTCGAAGAGGTGTTGCTGCTGCATCCGGCGGTCCAGGAAGTCTCGGTGATCGGACGCAAGCATCCGGAATGGGGAGAGGAAGTCATCGCCTTCGTCGTCACCAAGGATGGCAAGCCTGTCGCTTCGGCCGAACTCGACGATTTGTGTCTGAAGAATATCGCTCGCTTCAAGCGACCTAAGCATTACCGTTTCATCAAGTCCCTGCCGAAAAGCAATTACGGCAAGGTGCTCAAGACAGAACTGCGCCTGTGGCTAACCGCGGAAAACGACTCCGGGGAGGACAAGGCGCCGCTGTAGTCGGCGCGTCGCATCATGGCAAACTTTCTCGATCTTGATACCGGCACCCAGCGGTCGCTTTGGCTCGATTCAACCGACTATAGCGCCCGGCTCCTCGAAGGCGGGCGGCCACCCTGGCTCGATGTGGCCAATTTCCTGGCCTGGCAGCGCAAGTCGCAAGGCCTGGTTCGTTCGGATGTGGTTGCGTTGCCGGCCGAACCGGTGATCGCGGCGCTGCTCGCCAGCAACGCCGAATTGAAGTCCGCGATGGCGGCAAAGACCCGGACGCTTTTCCCGCTCAAGACCTTGCTGGCCGATTCCATGCTGCGCGATCATCTCACTGAGATGCTGAGCGGTCTGCGCGCCTGTTTCCCCGGTGCGCCGCTGGCCTTGGTGATACCGTCGCCACGCTGCTGGATTGCCCGCAGCTATGTCCAGGCATTTGGTACCGATGCCGCGTGCGAAGCGGGTGCTGACGAATACGATTCGGCTTCGATGTATGTCGCCGATTTCCTGCGCGCCTTCAGCGAGTCCAATCTCGACATCGTGCTGCTCGACGAAGCAGAGGGCAATGAGCCAGCTTCTTCCGATGAGATTGAGTGGTATCGGCCGGTCCTGAATATCGGCACGCATTACCGCTGGATGATGGGTCTGCGGCTGCCGCGCGCGGCGGCTGCGCCAGGCGCAGTGGACGGTATCAATTTCTACATCGCACCACGCGGATTGGATATCACCACCGGCATCTCAACTCCGGTGGAATTCTGGATGGGCAGTTCAGCGCCACCCTGCCTGCCGGGGCAGTTCCGTTTCGCGACAATTCCAGTCGATGCAAATCCGGAGTCCGTTCTTGAACGGATCGGGTTTCTTCGTCAATAACAGGGGGGGAAGGCATTGGAAGCGACGAAGAAGAAAGAGCCGTTGAGGCACAAGATAGCGCGGTTGACGGTGAGGAACGCGTGGATATCGCTGGGGGTGACCTTGGTGATCACGGCGATATTTGGGT
>JBAYVV010000358.1:0-2592 GCA_041674465.1 Sterolibacterium sp. | reverse complement strand
TCGCCTCACCGGCATCCTGATTGAAAAGAACCCGCCGCTCATCACCCTGGATGTGCATGGCGTCGGTTACGACATCGACGTGCCGATGAGCACCTTCTACAACCTGCCGGCAACCGGCGAAAAGTTGAGCCTGTTCACCCACCTGATCGTGCGCGAGGATGGCCACTTCCTCTATGGCTTCCTTTCCAGCGACGAGCGTGCCGCCTTCCGCCAGTTGCTCAAGATCAGCGGTATCGGCGCACGCATCGCGCTGGCCGTGCTGTCCGGTCTGTCGGTACATGAATTGGCCCAGGCCATCGTGATGCAGGAAGCAGGACGGCTGGTGAAAATTCCCGGCATCGGCAAGAAAACTGCCGAACGTCTGCTGCTCGAATTGCGTGACAAGCTGCCCAAGGTTTCCGTCACGGGTGTCGCGATTTCCGGAGCGGCCGTGCATGACGACGCGGCCGATATCCTGAATGCATTACTGGCACTCGGCTACAGCGAACGCGAGGCGCTGCCGGCACTCAAAACGCTGCCGGCCGGAACACCAGTACCCGAAGGCATACGCCAGGCCTTGAAGCTGCTTTCGAAGGCCTGACAGCAGGTAGGTTAAACTGCGCCCATGGCCATCGAAATCGACAAGCTCGCCGACCGGTTGATCTCCGCCGTGCCCGAGTCGCCGCAGGAAGACGTGCTGGAACGCGCGCTGCGGCCCAAGCGCCTGGCGGAATACGTCGGCCAGCAGAAGATCCGCAGCCAGATGGAAATCTTCATCCAGGCCGCCCGCCAGCGCAACGAGGCGCTCGATCATGTCCTGCTTTTCGGCCCCCCGGGACTGGGCAAGACCACCCTGGCGCATATCGTCGCCCACGAGATGGGGGTCAATCTGCGCCAGACATCCGGCCCGGTGCTGGAGCGTGCCGGCGATCTGGCGGCGATCCTGACCAACCTCGAACCCAACGACGTCCTGTTCATCGACGAGATTCACCGCCTGTCGCCGGTGGTGGAAGAAATCCTTTATCCGGCGCTGGAAGATTTTCAGATCGACATCATGATCGGCGAAGGACCCTCGGCGCGCTCGCTCAAGCTCGACCTGCCGCCCTTCACCCTGATCGGGGCGACCACCCGGGCCGGCATGCTGACCAATCCGCTGCGCGACCGCTTCGGCATCGTCGCCCGGCTGGAGTTCTACACCCCCGAGGAACTCAGCCAGATCGTCACGCGCTCGGCGCAACTCCTCAACGTGCATCTGGCACCCGAGGGCTCGAGCGAAGTGGCCAAGCGCTCGCGCGGCACGCCGCGCATCGCCAACCGCCTGCTGCGGCGCGTGCGCGACTACGCCGAAGTGCGCGCCGACGGCCGCATCACGCGTGAGGTCGCGGATGCCGCACTGACCATGCTCGATGTCGATCATCTCGGCCTGGACATCATGGACCGCAAGCTGCTTGGCGCAATGCTGGAGAAATTCGGCGGCGGTCCGGTCGGCGTCGACAATCTTGCCGCCGCGATCGGTGAAGCACGCGACACCATCGAGGACGTGCTGGAACCCTTCCTGATCCAGCAAGGCTACCTGCAGCGCACGCCACGCGGGCGCATCGCCACCTCGGCCACCTGGCGGCATTTCGGCCTGATCGATCCGAATGTCCGGCCCGGCGGCGACCTCTGGGATCAGCCTGCCCAATGAAGCAGCCCGCCTTCCATCTGCCGGTGCGGGTGTATTACGAGGACACCGATGCCGCCGGCGTTGTCTATTACGCAAGCTACCTGAAGTTCATCGAACGCGGACGCACCGAATGGCTGCGTGAACTCGGCTATGAGCAGACCCGGCTGGCACAGGACATGGGCATTGCTTTTGCCGTACGCTCGATGACCGCCGAGTATTTCAAGCCGGCGCGACTCGACGACCAATTGAACGTTTGCACCAGCATGCTGTCTCTAGGCCGGGCACAGCTCGTCTTCGAGCAGAAGGTCGAGCGGGACAATGAACTCCTCTTCTCTGCAAATATCCGTGTCGCCTGCTTCGACCCATTGCGCCACAAGGCAACCGCGATGCCAAAGGCGCTGCATGAAAAATTCAAGGCCTTGATTGGAAAACACCCATGAACCTTACCCAGGATTTATCCATCATCGAGCTGGTCGTCAATGCGAGCCTGGTGGTCAAGCTCATCATGGCGCTGCTGGCCACCGTCTCCTTCATGTCGTGGTACTGGATCTTCCGCAAGTGGTTTGCCTTGCGCGATGCACGTGTGCGCACCGACAAGTTCGAGCGCGACTTCTGGAGCGGCGGCGACCTCAACAGCCTCTACCAGAGCGCCGCCAACGACCGGCATGGCAGCGGCGCGCTGGAGCGGATTTTCGCGGCGGGCTATCGCGAGTTTTCCAAACTGCGCGGCTCGCAAAAAACCCTCGATCCGTCCGCCGTGGTTGACGGCGCCCGGCGTGCGATGCGCGCCACCTACCAGCGCGAGATCGACGAACTCGACGCCCATCTGGCCTTTCTCGCCTCGGTCGGCTCGGTCTCGCCCTATGTCGGCCTGCTCGGCACGGTGTGGGGCATCATGCATTCGTTTCGCGGCCTGGCTAGCATGAGTTCGGCGACGCTGGCCGCCG
>JBAYVV010000357.1:0-2594 GCA_041674465.1 Sterolibacterium sp. | reverse complement strand
TTTTCGCCGGTTGCCGGCAGGTTGTAGAAGGTGCTCATCGGCACGTCGATGTCGTAACCGACGCCATGCACATCCAGGGTGATGAGCGGCGGGTTCTTTTCAATCAGGATGCCGGTGAGGCGACCAATCATGTGTTCTCTCCTGGTTGTCTTGCCTAGACCAGTCGGCCCTTCCTGACGCGAAAGCCGGCGGTGGCCAGGGCGCCAAGACCTTGACCGCCATGGGCATGGCATATCGCACAGGCCAGTGCGTCGGCGGCGTCCGGGCTGGGGTCGCCGGACAGATTCAGCAATCTGCGCACCATCTGCTGCACCTGCTGCTTGGCCGCCTTGCCTTGCCCGACCACGGCCTGCTTGATCTGCAACGCCGTATATTCTGCCACCGGCAGGTTTGCCAGCACCAGCGCACTGATTGCGGCGCCGCGCGCCTGCCCCAACAGCAGCGTGGATTGCGGGTTGACGTTGACGAAAACTTTTTCGATCGCCGCCTGATCCGGTTGCTGTGTCGACACGACCTCGGCGATGCCGTCGAGAATCGCCTTGAGGCGCTCCGGCAAGGCGCCACCTTCCCCCGTCTTGATGCAGCCGCTGCTGAGGTATTCGAGTTTGCCGTTGCGTTTCTCGATCACGCCAAAGCCGGTCACGCGCAAGCCCGGGTCGATGCCGAGTATCCGCAGTGGCTGAGCGCCATCGGCCTTGCTCACGAGGCTTCGGATTCCTCGATCAAGGCGTTGGAATACACTTCCTGGACGTCGTCGCAGGCTTCCAGGGCATCGAGCAGCTTCTGCATCCTGAGCGCATCCTCGCCGGCAAACTCGATCTCGGTCAGCGGCTTCATCGCAACTTCGGCCAGATCGGTCTGGAAACCGGCTTTCTCCAGGGCATCCTTGACGGTGATGAAATCGTTCGGGCTGCACAGCACTTCGATCGAACCGTCCTCGTTGCTCACCACATCCTCGGCGCCGGAATCCAGCGCCACCTCCATCAGCTTGTCCTCGTCGGTTCCCGGTGCGAACAGGAACTGCCCGCAATGCTTGAAGAGAAAGGCCACCGAACCGTCGGTGCCGAGATTGCCGCCATACTTGTTGAAGGCATGGCGCACGTCGGCGACGGTACGCGTCTTGTTGTCGGTGAGGCAATCGACGATCACCGCGGCGCCGTTGATGCCGTAGCCCTCATAGCGCATTTCCTCGTAATTCACGCCTTCCAGTTCGCCGGTGCCGCGTTTGACGGCATTCTTGATGTTGTCGCCGGGCATGTTCTCGGCCTTCGCCCGTTCGATCGCCAGGCGCAAGCGCGGATTGAAATTCAGGTCGCCGCCACCCATCCGCGCGGCGACTGTGATCTCCTTGATCAGCTTGGTGAAGGCCTTGCCGCGCTTGGCATCCTGGCGCCCTTTGCGATGCTGGATGTTGGCCCATTTGGAATGACCCGCCATGAATAATCCCTTTGCTTGTTTGTCTGCTCAATAGGCGCGGATTCTATCATCCGGGCAGGTCCCAACGCGGCCATCGGGCGTCGAGCACCAGTGGCCGCAGGTATCGGTCAGACGCGGGCGCGTCGGTCAAGCCAGGCAGCGAAGTCTGCTGCCGGCATGGGGCGCGCAATGAAATATCCTTGGCCGATGTCGCAACTGACCTCTCTGAGCCAGTCCAGGTCGGTTTGGCTTTCGATGCCCTCGGCAACCACGGACAGACCCAGCGCATGCCCCAAGGCAACCGTGGACCGGACGATGGCCGCATCCTTGGGCGACAGCGCCAGTGAGTTGATGAAACTTTGATCGATCTTGAGTTCGTGCACTGGCAGCGATTTGACGTAGGCCAAAGACGCCTGTCCGGCGCCGTAGTCATCGATGGACAGTTTGATGCCGAGATCGGCAAGTTCTGCCAGGTGGACTTGCGCCAGCAGCGGGTCTTCCATCAATGCACTCTCGGTGATTTCGAGGCAAAGTGCCTGGGGGGACAACCCGTATTTTTCGAGCAACTCGCGCATCAGTCGCACCAGACCCGGGTTAAGCAAGTCGCGCGCCGAAAGATTGGCAGAGAGCACCAGTTGTATGCCGCGCTCCTGCCATGATGCGGCTTGCGCAGCGATGTCCTCGAGCAGCCTGGGCGTGATTTCCCGGATGAAGCCGGTCTTCTCGGCAAACGGAATGAAGTTTCCGGGCGGTATCAAGCCGCGCTCCGGATGCTGCCAGCGCAGCAGCGCTTCAGCGCCCACGACCTGGTTGGAGGCCAGGTCAAGCTTGGGCTGGTAGTAAAGGACAAATTGGCTGCACTCCAAAGCCTGGCGCATCTCGCCGATCAATGACAACTGTTCGGGCGGCGGACCTTCCCCCACTTCCGCGGCAAACATGCAGCCGCATTGGCGCTGCTTGGCGGCATACATGGCAAGTTCGGCGCGGCGCAACAGGACATCCATGTCGCATCCGTCGTCCGGATAAAATGCCATGCCAATGCTGCCGCTGACGTCAAGCTTCTGGCCATCGATGTCGATCGGCTTGCGCAGCGAACTCAAAAGCCGCTCGGCGAACTGACGCGCCGCTTCTGGCTCTGCCTTCTCAATGAGAAAGGCAAATTCATCGCCCCACAACCG
>JBAYVV010000356.1:0-2636 GCA_041674465.1 Sterolibacterium sp. | reverse complement strand
TGCGGAAAACTGGAAAAATCTCGGTTTAGGCTGCGGAATCATCAAAAAACGGGTATGCGAGACTCTTCTTATGATATTGTTTCTAATGAAATTCACGGTTTCACTTTAGGCTGCAGCCGATAAATAAGCAGATAAATTTGCTTGGAAACTTCAAAAGAGAGGGGGGTTACCTGCCAGCCGCCGGGACAAATCAAGCGGTTGTATTGATGATTGTGCCCGTGGTCGAGGCCTGGGTGCTCGCCGAACTGGAAAATTTGTCCTGGCGGGCCGGGGTCGATTGATTTGTCGATTGCCGATGTACCGCTTGATCGATCACATAGGTCAGTTGCGCCTGCGAACTGGCGCCGGAAGACAATCCCGCCAGACCTTGCCGGGCTCTCACGGCATGGGAGCGGGCCTGGTCTGACTGGACGCCCAGCGATCTGGCGTTCTCTTGTGCGCGATCCGCTTCCCGTTTCGCCACCGAAGCTTGTTGCTGCAGAATTTGCGCCGTCTGTTCGGCCTGGTCAGCATTGCGCTTCGCCTGCTGCAGCTTGAGCTGCTGCCAGCCGAATTGCGTTACCGAGCCCAAGCCCGAGGCGGATGGATCGATTGCCATCTAGGATTTCCAGACTGCCCTAATCTCGAAAAGCATAGTCCCTTTGTTGCGACACTTCAAGCCAAGTTCATGGCAGCCTGCCCGAGGCGATCATGCGCGTCATGAGCTGTGTGGCGGGAATCCAGATGACCCGATCATCTATCAAGGTATTGCTGACGAAGGTGGCGTTGTCATCGGCATTTTCGGCCTCATCGTTAACTGCTCCGGCAATCCGAGTACCTTGCGTGGTATATGCGCCGACAGGTGACTTGCCATGCGACACCACCACCAAGGGAACCGTACCAGCAGTGTTGAGGGCGGTTCCGCCCGCAGCAGCCAGTATGTTGATGCTGCCAGGGGTGCATAGGGCGAAAGCTGCGGAAGCCGGCGGGGTCGTCGGCAAACTGCCCGAGCAACCGAAGAGTTGCGCCGAGTCGATGCCCCGTCCGAAGAAGGAACTGATTTCATAGGTATAACGATTTCCCCAGGCATCGGTTTCGAGCAATCCCAGTGTCGCCCAGGGCAGGACTCCGCCCACAGAATCCGTGCTGGCTACGGTGGCCTTGCAGGCTGCGGTGCCGGCAGCGCCATACATGGCCACACCGGAGACTGTGGCGGATGAAGCCGAGGTGCAATTGCAAGAAACAGGCGTGGTGCTTCCCACTGGGAGAGTGGCTTCCACACCCGCATTGGCTACGCCGCTGGCGATGGTTGGATCTGCAGGGCAGGGCAACCGGCCGTTGATTACCGCAAAACCGATCAAGGCCTCGCGAATATCCGCCAATGATTTGTCCGTCGCTTTCGAATAATCGATATCGCGTTGTGTGCTCAAGGGCACCAGCAACCCGCCCAGCAGCAAGCCGATGATGACCAGCACCACCGTCAGTTCCATGAGGGTGAAGCCCTGACTTGAGGTGTTTACACGATTCGATCGAATTTTCATTGGCTGCGCAAGAGAATGTTGCTGATCGAAATATTCTGATTATCGGCCGTCGAGGTTCCGCGTGCGGTGGTAAACCCCACATAAATATTCGCCAGGGCCGGGCCGCTGACGTCATTGATCACAATGCTGTCCTGTTCGATGGTGGGCGTGCGCGAGGGGCACAGGAAAGACAAATCGCGCGAAAGATTCTGGAAGTCCGACGCGGAACAAACCGAAGCCACGGGGAACAGGTTATCCATGTAAGCCTTGAGCGTAAACGTGGCCTGCTTGGCACTGGCGCTATAACTACGCGTCAGATCGAGACGAACATGGATGGTGGTCGAGGTCGGCAGCGCACCGCCGGCCGGGAAATAGGGCGATTTGACCGTGGAAAAACCCGAAGTCGCAAAGGTCGCATTGCTGAAAGTGCCTCCCGGATTGGTGGCGAGCGCATAGGTGAATTCAGTGGCGCCTGTCACCGTAACCGGATAGGTGCCGTTATATCCTGTCGGCGAGATTCCTGAAATACTGACCCGGTCTCCTGCTGAAGCCCAGCCGCCCGAAACGTAGGCGCCGGGATCGGATGCCGCATCGAAGGTAAAGGTGTTCGCAGCGACGGCAACGATCACGAACGAGCCGTTGTAGCCCGATGGCGAAACACCGGAGACCGTCACGGTCTGGCCGACAAAAAAGTCATGGCCGGCGGCGGTGACGGTGATCTGGCCGGGACTGGGAGCGCTCGCCCAGGTCGTATTCGTGATCGGCTTGCCCAGGTTATGCGTCTGCGAAGTCGTCACCGTGACAGTTCCCGAAGCCCATGAGGCACTCACAATGTCGTTGGTAGCGGTGACAAATCCGGCGACAGAGGAACTCCCAGGGCAGGAGGCGCCCAGGGCATATCTGAACCGCGTTGTGCTGACAACCGACGTGATCTGGTATGTGCCGTTATAGCCGACCGGAGTGATGCCGGAAATATTGACCCATTGATTGACGGAGAAACCGTGGCTGGCAGCAGTATTGACCGTCACGGTGCCTGAACTGCAAGTGACGCCGCTGGAGGTTGTCTTGGCGGTGCGGCTGGCCGTGGTGCCATAGGTATACGCGCCGGGATTTGCGGCGAGCGCATAGGTGAAATGC
>JBAYVV010000355.1:0-2664 GCA_041674465.1 Sterolibacterium sp. | reverse complement strand
CCAGGCGACTTCGTTCTCGGCCACCCAGATGTCGGCGAAGGCGTTGAAGGTGGGAAGAGTTGGCGCTTCTACCGTCAGACCCACCGCGGCCGCGGGTGTCTGCCGGGAAACGGAACCACCGTTCAGCGCAGTGACGATGGGATTGGCTACAGGGGTCGCGAAGCGGGCGGCCATTTTGCTGCCGGGAAAGAACGTGGCGTAGTCGAAGGTGCCGAGTTTGATTGCGGCTTCGATCGCGTCGAGAACCTTCTGTAGTCGCTTCCGATTCGCTGGAGTATCTTCCAACGTCGTTTGTTCGCGGCAGCGTTTGCCCCGATAGCGAAAATCCACGAACAGCAGACCATTGTCATCCCGCTTTCGTATGCTACCCATGACAAACACCTCCGTTTGCCATCGGAATTGCGTAAGACTGGCTGGACGCCAGCCCCATGTCCGCTTCGATCTGCTCCCATATGAACAGGATCTTCCGGCCACCAAATGGGCGGATGTAGTGCTTGCCTTCGAGAAGGACGCTGTCCTTGAGGCGTTCGCGGATAGTGCGGGAGTCGTATTTGATGCGTTCTGACAACTCGTCGGTTGTCAGATAGGTGGAAACTCGGGTTGCCATAGCATGATCTCCGTATGATTTAAAAAGCTCCGATGACATTCGGCACGCACACAGAAACCGCGTTTTGCACACCGGATGTTCATTCGTAGAGCAAATATATCATGAAGAAATCTTTTTGCAACTTATTTGTTACATCTGATTTAATGGAGTCTTCTTTGAGGCACCCATGATCCGATTTAGGCTTAGCGAATTGATCGCCGACAAGCAGTTCAGGGAGGGGCGGCGAATCACCCTGATTGAGATAGCGGCAGCGACAGGCATCAACCGTATGACTCTGTCACGCATGCTCAACACAAAGGGGTACAACACGGTAACGGACAACCTGGACCGTCTTTGCCAGTATTTCGGCTGCCAAGTAGGTGAATTGGCCGTGCATATTGCTGACGAGGGTCGTAGCGACCCCGATTCCTAGCAAATTGCAGCGAGAATCGAACTAGACCACCCCCTGTAAGGCACCGAAGGCGATCCGGTTAGCCGAAATTGGGCACGGCCTTCAACCTAGAAAATACCGAAGGTCAAAAACACAGCCCGCAATGAATTCCTGAATTTAGAGTGGGCACAACTTGGGCACGGCGTGGGCACAGAATGGGCACGGAGGCTTCTGACATGCCAAAGCAATAAGGCCAACCACCGCTAAGTGATTGGCCTTACTGGGTGAATCTTGGTTGCGGGGGCAGGATCTTCGGGTTATGAGGGCGAAAATCACCGTCGTTTTTGCGTGTGATGCAGAAGAGCCTGCCTGGTGGCAATAGGCTTCATCTTCTTAACCTGCTGAGCCGTCAGTAGAAATTGGTATACCGAAAAACGACAACCTACAACACATTCCGCGATCGGGATTTGGTATTGTCGTTTCCGTCAAAACCAATCAGCCGCCACTGCCATTTCACGTCCAAGCCACATAAGACCTTCGGGCTACAAATTATTCTTGCATACCCGATATTCTTTGGGTAGATTAGCGCGAATGCCCCGCCTGTGGCATCGTAACGAGGCATCTCACAATTGCAGTATGAAATGTAGCAGCAACCCCCTGCGTCAAGCAACCAGGACGTAGGAATGCTCTCGGGATTGAGTCCCGTAAGAGATGGTTTGCTTCGCCTTGCCGCGTCCAGTCTTCGCGGGAGCGACATTTCATATCGCGCTTGGCGTATTCAGTTTCCTCTTATTCGCTAGGTCCACTGACCGCTTTCTATGGTCTGAGAGTTTGCTTGGCACCGCCAAGCATCCCACTGCGCGAATTTCTTCGGGCACTCACTGCTTGGCAGGCAGTTGAGAATCTTTCGCTCGACTATCCGCGACCAATGATGTTCTGCGGCCGTTCAGGCTGGCGAGAACAGCAACGCCTAATCGATCAATCCGTCGAAGCTTCTCTTTGCACGACGTGATCCGAGGCGCCCCCCCCTTCCCCCATCGAAATGCTGCGTTCCGCATGCGAGGTCAGCGTGCGCGTGTTGGTCAACTTTGAACTGAAAGGATCTGGCATGAACGAACTTGCTTCCTCCACCATCCTATCGCCCGACGCAGGCGAGGGCGACGCTCGTCTTGGCACTGCGCCGATGACTCGCTCACTTGCGATTTTCCGCAATCTACTCACAAGACCCGCAGCAGTTGTTATGGATCGCCTTGAAACTGTCGTAAATCCGCCTGAATCCGCTGTGGGTCTGGTCAGCGCCTGCGCCGAACTCCTCGAGGACTTGCGCTGCCTGCCGACCAGCCTCACAAATCCGGCCGTCGACTCCTGGTCCAAGGCGCTAACTGGCGTGCTTGTTGAACTCAAGATGGTCGGAGGTATGACAGAAGCGCAGGATCGTGTAGCAACCGCAGGCTTGAAAAATAGCAGGATGACATTGCTGCTTACCAGGCCGAGCATGTCACTCCCCCCAGACACTGCGCGAACCCTGCGCGCCATGCGCGGCCTGCTATTTGTTGCCCATCTGGACGCTCGCAGGGCGCTACCACCCGATGGTGCTGCCACGTTCGCACGTTTGCTGGGCAACCCAAAAACCGACCATGCCCAGAGAGTTCTGAACGGCCTCAGCTTCGAGCTCGCTACCCTGGTT
>JBAYVV010000354.1:0-2707 GCA_041674465.1 Sterolibacterium sp. | reverse complement strand
TTCGATTCCAGTCCCGGGCACCAAGAACAAATCCAATGCAGTCCAATGCGCAAGGCCGTCGCGGTTTTTTCTGTTGATCATGCAGGCTGTTGGGCTTCCTGCCCTTCAGCAAGTCTGACGACCGGGAAAGTCAGCGCAAGGCTAGTCAGCATGAAATGCGCCTGATCTATGGCATAAGTCAATTGCACTCCCTGCTCTGGCAACAGCGAGCGCACCAGGCTGAGGCCCGTACCCAGACCCTCGCCGGTTTTGAAATCGAACACGGGCGGAGTAGTCTGCAACGAATTGCGAATCTGTAAATGCGCGCTGCTGCCATCCCAGCTCAGCGTCACCACGGCGGCCTCGCCGTCCGTTACGCCATGCTTGACTGCATTCAAAATCAGTTCATTGAGAACCAGGGCCAGGGAAACCGCTTCCTCACCGTTGAGTTCAATCTCTGACAACGCGGGGTCTTCAGATTGCGGATTGAATCTCAATGGTTGCAGCGCCAAGCCGGATACCGTCCGGCAGATGGTGCGGACAACATCCTGCAGGCGAATGATTTCGTTCGGATCTATTCCCTGCAGTCCATGCACGACAGCAATCACATTGATCTGGCTGATCGCTGTTTCCAGGCGCGGATCGAGTTCCATGAACTTGCCCAGTTCAAGTTGCAACAGGCCGGCCACGCTTTGAAGATTGTTCTTGATGCGGTGGTGAACTTCGCGTACCAGCGTATCGCGGTGCTCTCTTTCCTTTTGGATCCTCCGTTGTTCCATCCGCCGGCGTTCCGTGGTGTCAACAGCCATGGAGATCGCAATCGACTTGCCCTCGGCAATCTGGCCCAGCTTGACCGAGCCGATGTCCCACACGCGATGGGAGCCGTTGCTGCAGCGGATGCGGTATTCGCCCCGGCTTGCCCCCTTCAGAAACATCTCGCGAATGTTTTGCTGGGCAATCCCGCTTTGCTCTCCGTAGGCCCTGTCGGTCCAATCCGGGACGGTCGCCAACTCGTCTGGTCGGTAGCCGGTAATATTGGTAAAAGCCTGATTGACGATCAGCACCTGGCCATCATCGACATGGAGCATGATGGGGAAAGGTGCCGCTTCCACAGCTCTGCGAAAGCGGAATTCACTTTCCTGGAGCGCCTGCTGCTGATCCTTGATCTGATCCAGGCTTGCCGACAATTGACGGGTTCTCTCCGCTACCGTTTCTTCAAGATTTCGGTTCATCTGATTCAATTGCTTGCGGGCTTCTTCCAGGGTCGCATGCTTGTATTCCAATTCTGCGGCCATGTGATCGATGCCGTCACCCAATGATTTCAACTCTTTGACGAAACTCGAAGACTTGGCCCTGCTGTCGAGCTTGCCCTGGCCAAGTAAAACGACGACCTCGCTAAGCTTCCTGATGGCGTCGACAATGGGGCGGTTGGCCTTGAACACCAGAAACAGTGTAGCCAGCAGGAAGGCTGCAGTCGCCGCGAGGGTGGTCCAGAACAGGCGCAATTTCATTGCAAGTACGCGCTGCCAGGCCATATCGATGATGACAGTGCCAACCTGCCTGGGAACATTCGGCGCATCCGCCTCGTCCAGTTGAACCTGTGTAGCGAGGATAGGCTGATGCAACAGAACTTCCGATCCATCGTCCAGCAACTGCCCGTCACGTCCCGAGGCGCTGAACAGGCTCTCCATGCGAGCCTTGGCCATGCCTTCGACCACAATGACTTCGGCTTCAGCATTCAATATCATCACAGCCTTTACATCGGGTTCCCGCAGGGCATTTCTGGCGAGTGTGGCGAGGAAAGCCCGATTATTTGAAAACACCCCGTATTCGCTGCTCGCCGCCAATTGACGCGCAATCAATTGGCCTCGTTCGAGCAGATCACGGTCCATGTCGGCAAACTGGGTATGCAGGAAAAACAATTCCAGACCGATCGCCATGATCAGCAGCGGCACCAGGGTTAACCAGGTGCTGTACTGGCGGATGCCGTACGGTCCGATCTTCATTGCGCGGTCCTTTTCGACTTGTCGATTTCCTTGCGCAGCAATTCTGCTGGCTTGATGGCGTCTCCCAGAGTTCTGGCAACCTCTTGGTTGACGGCGATGCTATACATTGCCGGATACTGTGCCTCAGGCAGGCTCCTGTTTTGTGCGTATGCAATCACCATGGTTCTGGCCTGAACCGCCAGCTGTTCCGGCGTCGAGAACAGGGCGCACAGTGCGCCGGCATTCACGTAGGCTTGCGAGATTCCGACCAGGGGAATCCCGTGGCGATAGCTGGTAAGCAGAATGTTGCGGATGTTGTTGCTGTTGTATATCTCGCTGTCGGGTACGGCGAGCAGCACCTCGCTGCGCGCCAGAATATCTTCCAGATCTTCGAACAGCCTGGCACTGGAACCGATTTGCCTGGCAACCAGAGTCGCGCCACGTATTTCAAGCTGCTTGCGCAAGTCGTTGAGATCCAGGCGCGTCGCCTGCGAATACAACACCCCAACCTTGCTTCGCTCCGGCAGAGCCGCACGTATCAATTCGGCCTGCCTGGACCAGGGTTGATCAACGTAGATGGCTGATATTTGTGCCAACTGCTGTTTCGCGGCTAGGTCCGGGTACCTGTTGTGGGGAATCATCGCCGCCAGCAGCGGTGTCCTGGTTTTCCCAGCCACCGCTTCAGCCGCCTTGACACCCACGCTCAGGATCAAGTCAGCCTTCTGGGCCTCGGCAGAAAAATC
>JBAYVV010000353.1:0-2714 GCA_041674465.1 Sterolibacterium sp. | reverse complement strand
GTGCCGCGCCACGTACATCTCGACACCACCGGGCACGCACAGGCAGCGTGGCCGCTCGGGCGTGTCGTAGACCTGGGCGAGTGCGTCCTGCAGTTGCAGAGCGTCCGCGTCGATTACGCGGCCTTTGATGGCAAAACGCTGCATGTCCATGGCGGGCTCAGACCAGTTCGTCGAGAAGTTCCGCCAGCGTCGGCTTGGGCCGAGGCAGCATTTCCCGCACCGCGCTCCTCTCGCTGATACCCAGGATCATGCCCGCCTGATCCTCGTCGGCGCCGCGCTCGTACATCCGCGACATCACCGTCAGTCGCGCTGACTGCGCGCACAGACCCTTAAGTTCTGTGTAGCGGAACAGCTTACGATAGATCTCCAGCAAGGCGCGGCAGACAAGGCGGTTCTGGTCCGGTCGGCCATTGGGCGCAATCATGTAAGCATCCCCACTCGGTGAAAGAAACATCCGGCTAGTCGGGTCCAGGCCGCGGTAACGATCCGGCTCGCTCAGGCCGTGCCGACTGTCCACCCGCTCACGGAAATAGGTGGCCAGCGCATCGTCGAGCCGTTTGCTGCTGAAATACAAGGGCCGCAGCTTGCCGTTGATCGCCGCCTCGGCGCGCAGTTCGGATTCCCGGCACACACTGCCGTCCGCGTGCAGATAGTCGCGTACTTCGAGCCTGGCAATCTCGAGTGGACGCAGGCCCGTGACGAACAGCATGTAGTACAGGGCCAGATCGTGCCAGGTGCGGCGGGTGCGGCCCTTGATGCGCACCGCGCCCTGGGCCACCTCCTGTGGCGACAGCACGCGCGCCGGACGGGTGCTGATCAGCGGCTGGGGTTCGTAAGTTTCCAGCGCAATCAGGATGGCGTCCCGATGCAGGCGTAGCCGCCGCACGAAGGCAGCGCCTTCCTCCTTGAGCCCATCGACGCCCACTACCTGGGTGAGTTGAACTGCGACGGACTTGATACGTCGCTCGACCATCGTGCGCGAAACGCCGAAGCGCACGGCCACCGCTTCGTAGGTCTCGCCGTCCAAGACGGCCCGAAGCATCTGTACCGATTGCATCGCATTATCGTGATGCCCGAAAAGCTCCTGGTTAGCTTCCATGACCTGTTTCTCCCACGATCTATCGACCGTCATAAGCCGAATGTTCGGGCGCCGACGCACGCTTCGCCAGGCGAAATCGCCGGGAAAGGCGCGGGATTTCGTCGTCAGGCCGGCTTCCCCACATCCGGCCCGCAGCCGCCACCCATCACCCCGGCTGACCCTGCTGCGCAATCCAGCGGCGGATGTCTTCGGCGCGCCAGACGGTCACCCGCTCCGAGAGCTTTATGGGCTCGGGAAATGTGCGCGCCTGGATGCGCCGCCAGAGGGTCGATTTGGAGATCGGGACGAAGGCCAGCACCTGGATCTGGCGCAGAAAGCCGGTCTCG
Organism: Sterolibacterium sp.; assembly: GCA_041674465.1. GTDB lineage: Bacteria > Pseudomonadota > Gammaproteobacteria > Burkholderiales > Rhodocyclaceae > JACRAR01. The sequence goes on along the minus strand of JBAYVV010000353.1, from coordinate 1,289 downwards.
GGCAACGTCAGTGTTGAAACATGGATGAAAGAAGATGCAGGAGGATGAGTGGAAGCCGCCACCATCGCGGCGGCACTTGAATGGCTGTTGGGCATGATCGGACCTCGTCACGGCTTGCGCCGCTACAGGACATGACCTGCTCTTTCGCGGCCGCGCTAGGTCAGGATGGCGCGGGCCGCCAGGGAACGCAGAACTCGACAGCATGCTGCGGGCGTCCCGGTCGCGCGGCATGAAAGGATGAGCAAGAAACTGAATTCCGCCGCATGATGGCCAAGGGCATCCGGGTCGGGAAAGATCAGCCGATCCGTAGTTGCGCCGCGCGTACGCGCGGCAGCGGATCGTTGGGCAACAGGCAGGTATCGACTGCGACGCCACCACGAAAGCGGTGAGAGTGCCCACGGCGGCCGTTCAGCCTGACGTGGAACCTATCGACACGATAATGAGGTCAGCGTGCCGATGCAAGACGCTCAGGGACGAACCTGCCGCAATGTACCGCGTCTGCCAGCGATTGAAGGTGGCACCGGTGCCGATGCCATTCCGGTGCAAAGTGTTGTCGGCCTTGATGCCAGGTTGGATGCCCTCCGGCTTGGCCGCGGTCAGCATACTGCTGGCCTGAGCATGTCAATCTTCAACGCATCGCAATGAGTTGCTGCGGCTTTCCATACATAGCTCGCCATATATCTAATGTTATTGTCATACCATAATTGATGCCGATTGTCGATGCTTTGCGAATTCTTTACTGGGTATCGCTGCCGTGATGAAGGCAACAACCATCGACGCTAATGCCCGGCAGCAGGCGCAGCGTTTTCCACGACTTCCGACAACAGTGCACCGGAGTGAGCCTCCGTCGCGTCGCCTTCCGCCCCGGGATCGTCCACACCATCGGCTGCGCCCACGGCAACAGCCTCTTGCCGGCTTGCCCCGCTACGGCCCTCGCCATCGCGCGCATCCATGGCGTTCATCCGCCGCCGCAGCCCCATGGCGAAGTTCCGCGCGCCATTGGCCACGTCGCGGACCTGCCGCTTGAGGCTCGCACGCTGGACGTCCACCGCCTGCGTGGTGATCACCTCATGAATCTCCAGGGTCTGCAGCAAGGGCATCAACTGGTCGAGTTTGCCCACCACCTCCAAGAAGCGCCTACCGATCGACGACAGCACATGGACATCCACATCCAGCGGCACCGTGTCGTAAGTCGCCGTACTGGTAATGCCATGGGCCTTGAATAACGCTTCTGCGCCATCGATGGCTTTGTTCAGGTTCTCGGTCACGGCGTCCATCTGGACACGAAT
>JBAYVV010000352.1:0-2726 GCA_041674465.1 Sterolibacterium sp. | reverse complement strand
GCGGTTCGCTCTTGCCCCGTTGCAACGGAACGCCCTGGGCATTCAGCAATGCCCATTCGCACGCCGGTTCCGCGGATGGCCATTCCCCCGGCAGGTATAGGCGCAGGGTCAGGTTGAGGTTCATTCGAATTTTTGCCAGACAACCGCCGGCCAGGTGCTTTGCCGGTCCAGAAGCGCGGTCGAGACCGTCTCGGCATTGCCGTAGCGGCTGCGGATCATGACGCTGAAATAGCGGCTGCGCGTGTCCAATTGTCCCGCTCCACCAAGATTGGCTGAATCAGCACGTTGCAGACGGTTGCGGAAATCGCCGATATCACGAAACGGAATGCGATTGCGCTCGGTGATGATCTGCTGGGCGTCTGCGATGGAAAGTTCGGGGAGAACGGCAGCAAGCACGATGGCGCTGGTGGTGTTGAGATTGACTGGATTATAGCCCGGAAGAACACTGACATAGGGCCGTAAACGCTCGACAATGGCGCTGTTGAAGCCTCGCACCCGCACCAGGTTGTCGAGATCGGTCAGTTCCCTGTTGGCGCAGCGATAAGGCGTCTTCAATCCCAGATAGTAGCTGTCTTCAGCCCCATCGGAAGCGGCATCGCTGTCGCTATCGATCCAGTCGGCCAGAGCAACTGCCAATGAAGGCGGCAATTGCAACTGGTTCAACAGACGCACCAGAATGGCCATGGCGTCAGCCTGCGTCTGCCCGCTGCGCACCAGGTTGTTGAGATTCCACTTGCTCTGTTCGTCATTCATTTCGCCGCCGATTTCGCCTTCTTCCGCAGGCATGGCCGGGACCTTGGTGGCCCAGGGTTCGCCAAGATGGTCGACGTTGCTGGTGCGGGCGTCTTCCGCCAGCACCGCGCGCGCCCAGTCAGTTCCGGCTAGGCTGAGCAAGCGCGCCTGGGCAAGGTCGCGGTGGGTTTCAACTTGTCGCAACCACAAGTCCTGACGCCAGATCAGGCTGGTCGCCATGATGGTTGCTGCCGCCACAACCAGCAACGCCATGATCAGGGCTGCGCCACGGAATTTGCCAGGGCCGCTCATGAGGGTAGCGCGAACATGCGGTGCAGGGATGTGCCGTCGTTGAGGGTGATTTCGACGGACAGGGCACGTGGAAAAGTTTCCTTGCCGCCGAGCGTCGGCCAGTTGTCCTGCCAGACGCCGGTACTGTCGAGGTAGCGGAAAGTCAAACTGCTGACGCCTTCGAGCAGAACATAGACTTCCGGCAAGCTTGCGGGCGCCCGGTCCAAAACCGGCCAGAGCAGGAGTTCCACTTTTTCCGCATGCAGACGGTAACCCAGACGAACTTCGTCACGACCGGGAGGTGACTTGCGGGTGAATTCGAGCTGAGCTGCGGTGGGATCGGTGTCGGCGGCGGTGTTGTTGAGCGGACGGCCCCACCATTCAGGCAGCGGCTGGTCGCCTTCTTTCAGGGCACGTACGGAGCGGCGTGCCGGTTGCGCAACATCGCTGGCGATGCGTTCTAAAAACTGCGCCACGCCCTGCCAATGTTCGCCGATGGCCAGACTGTGTTCGCTGCTGCGCGTCATGCTGTCCAGTCCGCGATAAGCCATGCTGCTGATCACCGCCAGCAAGGCCACGGCGACCATCAGTTCGATCAGCGTCAAACCGGTCTGGCGGAGAATTCTGCGATTCTTCATGCTAGCCGCCTGGCTTGATCAAAAAGCGGGTCACGCGCGCCAGGGTGTGGCCGGAGTCACTGCTCTCAGGAGTCCGCACACTGATTTCGACACGGCGAAATTGTGCATTGGGTGTCCCGCCGATTTTTTCTTCCCAGCGAAAACGCTGCCCGCCCTGCAAGGCTTCGCCGCTGGTCATGCCAACGGGCAACCAGTCGCGGCGGGCGCGGTGTTCCTCAAGCCGGTTAAGCGCGACCCATTCGGCGAGTTGGCGCAAGCGGATCTCCCCCGTGTTCTGGGTTGCCGCGGCGCTGGCACGCAGCGCAGCCATCAGTGACAGGGCGAGGATCGCTAGCGCCACCATGATTTCCAGCAGCGTGAAGCCGTGCGCACCGGAGCGTGACAATTTCATGGCTCGGCTTTGCTCAGGATATCCACGCGCCCTGTCGGCAGTCCGCGCAGTTCGACGATGCCTGTCGACCCGGATGGTTCATGTTGTTCGCGGCGAGTTTCCAGGGCGATGCGGAACAGGGGCGGATCGCCACGCCGGAATACCAGCAGGGCGCCCTGCGGCAGGGTTTGACCATCAATGTCGAGACGAACCAGTTGCAGCCCAGTCGCAAAGCGGTGGGCGCGGAAGCGCTCGTCGGTGGTGAGAGGATGCCAACGGCGTTGATATTCGCTGGTGTTTTCTGATTCCCAGAATTCGTAGCCGCCAGCATCGGCCGACCAGGCGAGTTGCCTTCTGCCCGCCTGCGCTTCCGTCATGGCAGCTTCGAGCAGGAGACTCAATTCCTTGATGTCCGCGGCTGCCTTGCCGCGAGAATCGGTACTGATGGTCAGGGCGACGGCAGTCGTCAAAATGCCGAGAATGGCGAGAACCACCAACAACTCGATCAATGTGAAGCCGCGCTGGATAGTCCTGAATTTCACAGTCGCTTTCCGCGGTTGCTTGTCACAATATTTTCACAGCGCCCAATTTCCGACATCGGCATCGAAGCCATCGCCACCGGGGGCGCCATCGGCGCCATAGGAGAAGATATCGATCTCGCCATGGAGGCCCGGACTGAGATACTGATAGGCCTT
>JBAYVV010000351.1:0-2730 GCA_041674465.1 Sterolibacterium sp. | reverse complement strand
GAATTCAATTCGCAGACCTGCAAGGACATGACCTTCCGCGGCAAGCCGGCAAATTATTCGATGAAGCTGTGCCTGGCGTTTTCCGGCACCATGATGTGGGAAATCATCCAGCCCATCATCGGCCCGAGCATCTACACCGAGTTCCTCGAGAAGCACGGCGAAGGCATCCACCACGTCGCGCAGGGCTGCAACAACGGCGACTGGGAAGCGCGCAAGCGTTCATTCACCGACCGCGGCTTCAAGATGATCCAGTCCGGCACCTGGTCGGAGAGAGTGCCCTATGCCTACTTCGAGACCGAAGACGCAATCACCACCACCATAGAAATTTTTGACATCCCGGGCGATTTCGCGCTGCCCGAGCCGCTGCAATGGTATCCCGCCAAACCCTAATCATCCCCCTGGAGACAACGCAATGAAACTCATCAATTCCTTCGGCCCCAATCCCCGTCTGGTCCGCATGTTCATGACCGAGAAGGGCATCACCATGCCTTTCGACACCCTCGACATCCTTGCTGCGGATAATCGCAAGGAGCCTTATCTGAAGCTCAACCCGGGCGGTCAGATGCCGGCCTTGCAACTCGACAACGGCACGGTCATCGCGGAAACCGCTGCGATCTGCGAATATCTTGAGGAAGTCCACCCGACGCCCGCGCTGATCGGCACCAATGCCGAAGAGCGTGCCCGCACGCGCATGTGGCTGCGTCGCGTCGAACTCAACATCACGGAAAACATCTACAACGGTTTCCGCTACGCCGAGGGTCTGGGCCTGTTCCAGGAGCGGATGCATTGCATCCCCGTCGCCGCTGCCGATCTCAAGCAGGTCGCGCAGGAGAAGCTGGCCTGGCTCGATGGGCTCATGGCCGGCCGCGACTTCATCGTCGACAACCAGCTGCGCCTGCCCGACATCGCACTGTATTGCTGCATGGATTTCGCCAAGGATGTCGGTCAGCCCCTCGATCCCGCGCTCAAAAATATCAATGCCTGGTTCAAGCGCATGGACTCGCGCGCCAGTGCCCAGAGCAGCCTCAACCCGGGCTGGGACCAGCTGAAAATGCGCGGATAACCATCGCCGCCCTTTCCCAAAGCTTCACCCAAACGGGAATCCGGATCGCCCTGAGCACCGGATTCCCGTTTTTTCATCCGTACAGGCAGGAAAAATAACCCGGAATGGCCCGCTTTCTCCGGGCTTTGAAATGATCTGATCAAGCCATAGTAAGGGCATGAACGTTCCAAGAGCCTGTCTCATAAAATCGCACGTGCGCAGGATAAAACGCCGATTGTTGCTGCCACTGTTGCTCATGTCTCCACTGAGTGTCAGCGCCATGGACCTGCTCGAGGCTTATCGCGATGCCTTCAACCACGATGCCCAGTTCGCTTCGGCCAAGGCAGGCCTGGAAGCCGGACGGGAGAAACTCCCGCAAGGTCGTGCCGCTTTGCTGCCCGTAGTGAACCTGTCCGCCAATACGCTCAAGAATGAAGTCGATTACGCGACGCGTCCGAGTGGTGGCGTGCTGCCGATCAACTACCAGAGCAACGGCTGGAACGTTTCGCTGACCCAGCCGCTGTTCCGCTGGCAGAACTGGGCCGGCTACAAGCAATCGGAACTGGCGGTGGCCTACGCCGAATCACAGTACGCAATCGCGCGGCAGGACCTGCTGGTCAAAGTCACCCAGGCCTATTTCGATGTGCTGCTGGCGCAGGAAACCCTGGCAACGACACAATCTCAAAAAAGCGCCATCGCCGAGCAACTCGCCCTGACCCGGCAAGGCCAACTGGTCGGCACCACATCCCTCACCGATACCCAGGAAGCACAGGCGCGCTTCGACCTGGCCACGGCCCAGGAAATCGCTGCCGCCAATGAATTGCTGGTGCGCCGCCGCGCCTTGAAAATCATCACTGGCAAGGAAGCACAACAACTGAAAAGCCTGCGGCCGGGAGTCACCATGCGCCGGCCGCAACCGGACAACCTCGATGCATGGACCACGGCGGCCGAACAGGGTAGCCCCGTGGTGCAAGCCGCACAAGCCGGCTTCACCATGGCCGAGCGCGAAGTGGAGAAACAGCGCGCCGGTCATTTGCCGACGCTCGATCTGGTGGCAACGCGCGGCCACACCGCGCAGCAGACCACCATGGTTGCGGGCATCCTCTACCCCGGCAACGACACCAACACCACGACGGTCGGCGTGCAGCTTGCGTTGCCGCTGTTCTCCGGCGGTTCGATGAGCTCGCGTGACCGCGAAGCTGCGGCGCTGCGCGAGAAGGCGCGCGCCGATCTGGACAACGCCAGGAATCAGGCCGCACAGCAGGTACTCCAGGCCTACCTGGGCATCACCTCGGGACTGGCTCAGGTCCAGGCACTGGAACAAGGTTTGATTTCTTCACAATCGGCACTGGCCTCGAATCGCATGGGCTACCAGGTCGGCATGCGCGCCAACATCGACGTCCTCAACGCACAGCAGCAGGTCTCTTCTACGCAACGCGATCTGGCCAAAGCCCGCTTCGACACCCTGGCGGCTCAAGTGCGGCTCAAGGCTGCGGCAGGATCGCTCGCCGAACCGGATATTGCCGAACTCAACGCCTTGCTCGAATAGCTGGGTCTTCGCAGAGTCAGGAGCAACGGGGCAGTGTCACGCTGATCGTGGTCAGGTTTTCCGGCTCGGAAACCTTCAGCACAATCGCTCCTGCTTGCGCCTCCGCAAGCAGTTTTGCCGAATAGGTGCCAAGACCGGT
>JBAYVV010000350.1:0-2732 GCA_041674465.1 Sterolibacterium sp. | reverse complement strand
GCAGAAATTCATCAGCCAGGCGGCACTCGACAAGGCGGAGGCGGATTTCAAGGTGGCCACTGCCAATTCGCGCGAGACGGAACTGCAGAGCGGGTTCACCCGCGTCACCGCACCTTATGCCGGCATCATTGCCCAGCGTCTGGTCGAGCCGGGTGAAATGGCAGTGCCCGGGAAAGCCCTGCTGAGCCTGTTCGATCCAAAAGGGATGCGGGCGATTGCCAGCATCCCACAATCCAGACTGGCCGGTATCGGCCAAACCATCCAGGCGCGCGTTGAATTTCTGGAAACTGGCAAGTGGGTCGAGGCAGTGCGCGTGGAGGTGCTGCCGACAACCGACAGCCAGACCCATGTGGCACGGGCCCGAATTTATTTGCCGGAAAATCTCGATGGCATCGTACCGGGCATGTATGCGCGGGCTCATTTCATCACCGGCAAGGTCAAAAAGCTGGTGTTGCCTGTCGCAGCCGTGCTGCGTCGCGGTGAAGTGACTGCCGTGTATGTCGTGGATGACAAGGGGCTGCCGCATTTGCGCCAGGTCCGCATCGGCGAGGCGGTCAATGGTGGCGTGGGCGGAGTGAATGTGCCATTGCTGGAAGTGCTGGCGGGCGTTGCCGCCGGGGAGAGAGTTGCGCTCGATCCCGTCAAGGCCGGCGTTGCCTTGAAGCAAGCCAACCGTTAAGAGCCCGATGATGGGCATTTCCGGGCGCATTGCCGCATTCTTCCTGCGTCACTCGATGACGCCACTGATCGCACTGATTGCGGTGCTGCTCGGCATCTTCGCGGTCCTCGTGACGCCGCGCGAGGAAGAGCCGCAGATCAACGTCACCATGGCGAACGTCTTCATCCCGTTTCCCGGTGCTTCCGCCAAGGACGTCGAAGCGCTCGTGGCCAGGCCGGCGGAACAGGTGCTGGCGCGCATCTCGGGCATCGAGCATGTGTACTCGGTGTCGCGTCCCGGCATGGCGATCGTGACCGTCCAATACCTTGTCGGCCAGGATCCGATCCAGGCGCTGGTGCGTTTGTACGACACCATCAATTCCAATCGCGACTGGCTTTCGCCCAATCTGGGTGTGCTCGAACCGATCGTCAAACCCAAGGGCATCGACGATGTGCCGATCGTCACGCTGACGTTCTGGAGCGCATCGTCCGATGTGTCGACAACGGGCAAGACTGCTTTCGATCTGCAGCAGGTGGCGCGTGCCGCCGAGACTGAGCTGAAGCGCATTCCCGGCACCCGCGATGTCACCACGATCGGCGGCCCCGGCCATGTGATCCGCGTCATCATGGAGAGCGAGCGGATGAATGCCTATGGCATTACCGCACAGGATCTCAAGGCCGCGCTGCAGATCTCCAATGCTTCAAAACCCTCCGGCAGCCTGGTCAGCGGCAACCGGGAAGTGCTGGTGCAGACCGGCACCTATATCGAATCCGCCGCCGATGTCGAGCGGCTGGTGGTGGGCGTGCATGCGGGCAAACCGGTGTTCATGGCGGATGTCGCGCGCATCGTCGACGGCGCCGACCAGCCCTCGCGCTACGTCTGGTTCGGTACCGGCACGGCTGCCAGTACCAAGGGAATTGCGGCGAGCGGTGAATTCCCTGCAGTCACATTGTCGGTGTCGAAGAAGCCTGGCGTGAATGCGGCTGACGTCGCTGCCGCCGTGATTGCCCGCGCCCAGGCGCTGAAAGGCACGGTGATTCCGGAAGGCGTCGAATTCAGCGTGACGCGAAATTATGGCGAGACGGCCACCGACAAGGCGCAGAAACTCATCGGCAAGCTGATTTTCGCGACCGCCTTCGTCGTGCTGCTGGTATTTTTTGCGCTGGGTCGGCGCGAGGCGGTGATTGTCGGCGTGGCCGTGTCGCTGACACTCGCCGCAACCCTGTTTGCCTCCTGGGCCTGGGGTTTTACATTGAACCGCGTTTCGCTGTTCGCACTGATCTTCTCGATCGGCATTCTGGTCGACGATGCCATCGTGGTGGTCGAAAACATTCATCGCTGGCACCAGCTGGAACCGGCAAAGCCGCTGTGGCAGATCATTCCTTCCGCGGTGGACGAGGTTGGCGGTCCGACCATTCTCGCCACTTTCACGGTGATCGCGGCGCTGTTGCCGATGGCCTTCGTGTCGGGGCTGATGGGGCCCTACATGAGCCCGATTCCGATCAACGCATCGATGGGCATGTTCATTTCACTGGCCATCGCCTTCGTGATCACGCCGTGGCTGGCCCTGAAGCTGCTGGGTGGCAAGAGCCATGCCCAGCATACCTCAGCGCCCACAGAACAATTGCGCAGCGGTCGCCTGGAGCGCCTGTTTCGCTTCGTGCTTTCTCCCTTCCTTGACCAGACCAATGGCCGCAAAGCGCGGCGCTTGCTCTGGCTGGGCATTCTGCTGGCGATCCTGGGATCCGTTTCCCTCGCCGGCGTCCAGCTGGTGGTTCTGAAAATGCTTCCGTTTGACAACAAGAGCGAATTCCAGCTGGTACTCGACATGCCGGTCGGCACGCCGCTGGAGGAGACCGCGAAAGTGTTGCGCGAACTGGGCGCCCATCTTGCCACCGTCGACGATGTCAGCGACTACCAGGCCTATGCCGGGGTCGCGAGTCCGATCAATTTCAACGGACTGGTGCGCCAGTACTACTTGCGCGCCAGCCCGGAAATGGGCGACATCCAGGTCAATCTGGCGGACAAGCAGCATCGCCATCGGCAGAGTCATGAAGTGGCCGTGGCGGTGCGT
>JBAYVV010000349.1:0-2741 GCA_041674465.1 Sterolibacterium sp. | reverse complement strand
GCTGCGCAAGGCACTCAGCACGAACGGGGTGGTCACCAATTTGGTAAATGGCCGTTCGCCCTGAGTAGCCCGCACAGCGGGCGTATCGAAGGGTGGGCATCGTTCAACTGCGTTTTCTAGGTTGAATGAACTGGCCAAAGAAAGTGCGATGCAATGCATCGCCAAGTTAATGTTGTATTGACGAAATAAGGAAGCACTACGGCAAACAGCCGGGCAGAAATTTCCCTGGCATTGGTTATTTAACATGGAGGTATTTCAAATGAACACGATACAGAAATTGGCAGTGAATGCGGCAGCAGTAGTTTTGCTGGTTGGTCTTGGGGGCTGTTCCGGCATGTCGGCACAGGATAAAAGTACTGCGATCGGCGCCGGTGTTGGTGCCGTGGGTGGCTCTGTCCTGACTGGCGGCAGCGCCGTCGGTACGGTCGGTGGCGCGGCGGTTGGCGGCGTCATTGGTCATGAGATCAGTAAATAATATTGCAGTCATCTACGCAGTCGCTGCGCTGGCCAACAAGCGGCTAAGCGCGGCTGTCTGCATAAAATTATGAGGCAAGTAGGCAAACAGGAGATACAAATGATGAAGCTCGGAAAGAATATCGGCGCAGCCTTGGCCATGTGTGCGTTGCTTGCGGCAATATCCGGCTGCCAGAAGGAGGGTCCGGTGGAGAAGGCGGGCAAGGAAGTCGACCAGGCGGTAGAGAAGGCCGGAGAGAAGATGGAAAAAGCCGGCGAAAACATCCAGGACGCGGCCAAGGGCGACAAGAAATAATGGTTGCGCATTGTTGGTGCACGATTAAGCAATAGACGAAGTGCCGGCCAGGCTTGCGGTGGGTTCGGAGCGCCGGATTCTGGTTTGTGGGTGGGATATTTGCCTTGCTTGTCCGGTTGATTGTCATAGTGATCTTTTTTAGGGCGGATGAGCGTAGCGTTAACCAATGACTTAGCGAGCGTTGTTTGATCGCTTAGTCAGATGGCTATGCAAAGCTAACCGCCGTATGCTGGCTCCTCGCACAACTCCCATTCGGCGGATAACGGCCTGCGGCCTCACCGGTGCCGTGGCACATGTTCTTTGCATCCGCCCTACGGGAGCTGCGAGAGTTGGTTTGCGTTTGGGGGAGGGCTTGCCACGAGGTGCGGTGCAGAGGTGGAGATGGGCAAGGTAGCGAACATTTCAGGCATGCTTTTTGCTTGGCGCGTTATGTGCGCTACCGCACAGAGCGACTTCACTGGCAACATGACAATTACGAGGTAACAACCTAATTACACAAAGGGATATTCCATGAGCGCCAATACTGCCTTCACTTCTCAATCACGGCTCGACATGCCATGCGCTTCCGAAGCGAGCTTCAATTTCAAGGATTTCAAGCGAAGTTGCCGCGGCTCGCTGGCTGGATTGGGCGTTGCCGCAGCTTTTTTCGTTTCCGCTCCAGCATTGGCCGCGACCGCACCAAGTCTGGGATCTGAGAGCACATACGGCATTGTTTCTGAAACCTATACCAACACCGTGGCCGGAACCACCATCAATGGAACCGGTGCGCAACCCGCAGTTTGTTACACGACGGGGCCCGGAGTAGCGCCGACGATTACCGGCACAACTGTTACGCCTTGCCCTCCCGCAACAGGGACGGATCAAAGCACCGCCTTGGCGGATCTGAATGCTCAAGCCACTGCTGTAACCTGTACATCTCTCGGCGCTGCAGTCGCTCTAAACGCGGTAACTATTGGGGCTAATCCGCCTGGAACCTTCCCTCCGGGTTGTTATTCCAGCACTGGCGCAATGAGTATAACCACGGGCACGACCGTGACCCTTAGTGGCGCCGGCGTTTATATCTTCAGGCCAGGTGGTTCGCTTGATCCGGCAGCCAATTCCAATGTTGTCGCGGCAGGTGGCGCCTGCGCTAACGATGTATTTTGGGCTCCCGTCGGCGGCACGACAGTTGGAGCAAACTCCAGCTTCGTGGGAAATGTCTTTCGTGGTGTTGCTGCTGGCCTCAGTATTACGTTAGGAAGTACAGTAAACTTTCAAGGAAGAGCCTTGGCATTTGGCTCAACCGTCACGACCGATACAGATACAATTACTGTCCCTACTTGCGCCGCATACGTTGCACCCGGCCTGCCGACCATCACGCTGACCAAGGTGTCGAACGGTGGCGTGGGTCCGTTCAACTTCACTGGAGATAACGGCTTTGCCGGTCAGACCATCACGACGGCAACAACCGGAGTGGGCGTGGCTGGTGCGACGCAAACACTGACGGCGGCGGGAGTGGTCACCACGATTACCGAAACGGCACCACCGGCGGGTTATGCGCTGGCCTCGATCGCTTGTACCGGACTGGGCGCAGGCGGCACGGCAACATCGAACATCGGGGCGCGTAGCGTCGCGCTGGATGCCGCGGCGACCGCAGCGGGGTCGGCCATCGCGTGCACGTTCACCAATACGTTCAGCGCAGGCCCCGTGCTTCCGACAGTAACGCTGACCAAGGTATCGAACGGTGGCGTGGGTCCGTTCAGCTTCACTGGAGATAACGGCTTTGCCGGTCAGACCATCACGACGGCAACAACCGGAGTGGGCGTGGCTGGTGCGACGCAAACACTGACGGCGGCGGGAGTGGTCACCACGATCACCGAAACGGCACCACCGGCGGGTTATGCGCTGGCCTCGATCGCTTGTACCGGACTGGGCGCAGGCGGCACGGCAACATCGAACATCGGGGCGCGTAGCGTCGCGCTGGATGCCGCGG
>JBAYVV010000348.1:0-2759 GCA_041674465.1 Sterolibacterium sp. | reverse complement strand
CACCGTCGAGTTCCAGCACCAGGCGCATCACGCCGTGTGCAGCCGGGTGCTGCGGACCAAAGTTCAGCGTGAAATTGCGTACATCAGCCATGATTGTCCTGCTTTGCGCCGCCGAAGGTTTCCTCGCGGATGATGCGCGGAGTGATCTCGCGCGGTTCGATCGTCACCGGTTGATAGACGACGCGTTTTTGTGCTGGATCGTATTGCATCTCGACATAACCCGATATCGGGAAATCCTTGCGGAAAGGGTGACCGATGAAACCGTAGTCAGTAAGAATGCGGCGCAGGTCGGGATGTCCGCTGAACATGATGCCCAACAAATCGAAAGCCTCGCGCTCGAACCAGTTGACACTGTTCCAGACGTCAATGACCGAGTCGACCACAGGAAAGTCGTCATCCGGCGCAAACACCCGGAGGCGCAAGCGCCAATTCTTCTCGACCGAAAGCAGCTGGCTGACCGCGGCAAACCGACGTCCCTGCCAGGCACCGTGGCCATAGGTGGAATAATCGACGCCACACAGATCGATACACTGATCGAAGCGCAGATCGGCATGGTTGCGCAAAGTCTTTGCCACAAACAGGTAATCAGCGGCAGCCACCACCAGCGTTACCTCTCCAAGTGCCGTGACCAGACTGACGATCCGGTCACCCAACACGGTTTGCAGGTTCTGACAAAGCTGTTCCAGCTTGGCGCTCATGAGGATCTGGCGGGTTCTAAAGTATGTGGAGGATTAACAAGCAGGATTGATAAATTAGCGGGCTATCGTATAAGTGCGCTTGATCTTGTTCTGCAACTGGATGATGCCGTAGAGCAGGGCTTCCGGCGTTGGCGGACACCCAGGCACGTAGATATCCACGGGCACGATGCGATCCGCGCCGCGCACCACCGAGTAGGCATAGTGATAATAACCACCGCCATTGGCGCAGGAACCCATGGAGATCACCCAGCGTGGCTCGGCCATCTGGTCATAAACCTTGCGCAATACCGGCGCCATCTTGTTGGTCAGGGTACCGGCAATGATCATCACGTCAGCCTGGCGCGGACTGGCGCGGAACACCACACCGAAGCGGTCGAGATCGTAGCGGGCACAGCCTGTGTGGATCATTTCGATGGCGCAACAGGCCAAGCCGAAAGTCACCGGCCACAATGAGCCGGTGCGCGTCCAATTGATCAATGAATCCAGAGAGGTGGTGACAAAGCCTTCTTTGAGGACGCCTTCAATACTCATGGCTCATTCCCAATCGAGGGCGCCTTTGGCCCAGGCAAATATGTAACCGAGCAGAAGGATGCCCAGAAACACCAGCATCTCAACGAAGCCAAACATCTTGATCGATTCATTGCCGACAATTTCCTTGAAGATTGCGGCCCAGGGAAAGAGGAACGCGATTTCCAGATCGAACAGAATAAAAATGATGGCGATCAGGTAATAGCGCACGTCGAATTTCATGCGTGCATCTTCAAAAGCCTCGAAGCCGCACTCGTATGCCGAATTCTTTTCCGCGTTAGGACGATGCGGGGCAACGAACCAGCCAAGGACAATCGGGGCACACCCGAAGACGATGCCTACTAGAACAAAAACTAGAACTGGAAAGTAGTTTTCCAACATGATCATCGGGCTTGCGCCGCGGTTTGTTGCCTAGTGTTTGCCAACGTTATCTGCCTTCCGGCAGATTCTTAAAATGCGTGCACAATCTACTCAAAACACAATCCACAAAAACAACCGTGCACGCTCCGTTTTTTGGTGCCGACGGTGAGACTCGAACTCACACGACTTTCGTCACTACCCCCTCAAGATAGCGTGTCTACCAATTTCACCACGTCGGCCGCACATCGTTTTACGCCACACTCGCTATCTCGCCGGGCGGCAGAATTTACTGCCGCGAATTATATACAACAACTCTCAATCCGCTCCGCAAAAAATCGGTTTCTTTGACAAGGCTCAAATGCGCGCCAGATAGACCACCGTCGCGATGCTACCCAGCGCTGCCAGGATGTACATCACAAAAGCAACCAGACCGTCGGCACGCAAACCAAAGTCAAAGCAGGTGATCCGCAAACGATGCGCCTGACTCCACAGGGAAAGAAACAGCACGACGAAAATTGCCAGTTTGCCAAACCAACCCATGGCAAAAGCATGCAATTTCTCGTAGTCGAAAATTGCCGGTACGTGCCCGGTGGCAGCCAGCAAGGTCAGCAGGATCAGCACCGGCATGATCAGCGAAACCAGTTCGCCGCCTGCCGCAAAAGTGCCCCAGATAATCGGTTTGTTGGATTTGGCCATGATCAGAATACCCCCGCCCAGAACAGTATGAAGATCGACAGCAGCACCCAGATGACATAATGAGCAGTGGCGACCACACTGTCAGGTGCCATATCCTCGCCAAACTGCAACGGCAAGGCTTTGGGCGCGACGTTGAACCAGGTGAAACTGTTGTACAGCGCGAAGAGCAGCGCCAGTACCTGGAAGGTGACGCTTCCCGGACTCTTTAGCGCGTCAAGGAAACCCTGCCATTGCGCTGCCCCTTCGGACAATCGCATCAGGCCGACGAGCATGATGACGGTATAGATGCCGATGAAAATGCTGGTCACTTCACGCACCATGTAACGCATGTAGCGCGGCATGCGGAAATACCAAGTGGTGGGTGGAACTTCGCGTACGTAAGGTCTGCGGCTCATTTTTTCACCCATGACATAAAGTGCTCGAGATACCAGTCAACCGTGCTGGCGGCTTTCACCTGCTGCAGGGCCGCCGCCGGAT
>JBAYVV010000347.1:0-2759 GCA_041674465.1 Sterolibacterium sp. | reverse complement strand
GCAGGAGGTTGTGAACTACATGCCGCCAATGTCAGACCGGCAAGCAGGGCAAGCAATGGGTTACGCATGGTCATACTCCTTTGGTTGATTGGTGATGGTCATTTGACCTCGTTTGACTTCATTAAACCTCATTTGACTTGAGGCCCCCAGGATGGTTCGCGCACATCGGCGACCTGCACTGAAAGTTTTTGCTTGACCCGGCCGTCGCTGGAGACGGCAGCGAGCACGCCGCGTCCACCCAGCTCGGTGGCATAAATGATCATGCGTCCGTTGGGTGAAAAGCTGGGCGATTCGTCCTTGGCGGAATCCGTGAGGATTTGCGTTTGCTTGGTCGACAAATCCATCAGGGTCAACTGAAATCGTCCGCTGTTGCGTGAAATGAAGGCCATGCTCTTGCTATCGGGGGAAAGCCGCGGTGTGACGTTGTAGCTGCCGTCAAAGGTCACGCGCTGGGCTTCGCCGCCGCCAGCGGGAATGCGATAGATCTGCGGGCTGCCGCCGCGATCCGAAGTGAAATAGATGAACTGGCCGTCGCGCGAGAACTGCGGCTCGGTGTCGATGCCGGTGGAACTGGCGAGGCGTTCCACGCCGCTGCCGTCGGCATTGACCAGATACATTTGCGAGCCGCCGTCCTTGGAGAGCACCACCGCCAGCTTCTTGCCGTCGGGCGACCAGGCCGGCGCCGAATTCGAACCCTTGAAATTGGCCGCCACATGGCGCTGGCCGGTCGCCAGCGAATGCACATAGACGATGGGCTTCTTGGCCTCGAAAGAGACATAGGCCAAACGGCTGCCATCCGGCGACCAGGTTGGGGAAATGATCGGTTCGCGCGAAGCCAGCGCAGTTTGTGCGTTCATGCCGTCGGCATCGGCGATCTGCAGTTCGAAGCGGCCGGTGCTCTTGACCACATAGGCGATGCGCGTCGAGAAAATGCCCGGCTCGCCGATCAGCTTTTCATAGATGCTGTCGGCGATGCGGTGGGCCGCGGCACGCAACTGGGTTGTGCTCGAAAGATAGGTTTGCCCGCCGAGCGCTGCCTGCCGGGCGACATCGTGCAGCAGGAAGCGGGTTTCGTAGCGGCTGTCGTTGCTGCCGGCGACCGGCGTGACGCTGCCCACGGCGAGCGCATCGGCGCCCCGAGTCTTCCATTCGGCATAATTCAGGGGAGTGGTGTCGACGATCGGTTCGGGGCCGGTTTCGACGAGGCGGAACAGGCCGCTGCGTTCCAGGTCGGCGCGCACGACTGAGGTCAAGGCCTGGGAGACGATGCGCTCGCCGCCGAAATTGGCAATGCCGATCGGCAGCCGGTTGGCGCCGGCTCCGGTAATTTCGATGGTGAGCTGGGCGTGGCTGGCGACTGTGGCAAAACACAGCAAAATAGCGCAGAAGCCGCACAGCAGAGTGGAAGTCTTCATTCCGGAATTATACCGTCAGTCCTCCAGCGGCCGGAATTTGAGTTCCAGGTCGCGATGAAACAGCTCGCCGGAATCGGGCTTGGGCAGCGGCGATGACTTGAGGATGGCGCGTTCGACCGCGCTGTCATATCCGGTATGGCCGCTGGATTTCTTGAGTTTGGCGCTGAGGATTTCGCCGCTGGGCAATTGCACCACATCGAAGACCGCTTCCGGATTGCCTTTGAGCTCGGGCGGCAGGACGATGTTGCCTTTGATCTTGCCGCGTATCTTGCTCATGTAGTCGGCGATCGCCTTGTTGCGTGCGCTCGCTGCCTGGGCTGCCTTGATTTGCGACAGCTCCTGAGCAACGGCGGCAGCCTCTTTGCGTTCCGTGACCTGCCTGAACTCCTGCTCCAGTTGTTTGAGGAAAGGCAGCGGGGTCTTGGGCGCTTCCTGCGGCGTTGGCTTCGGTTTTTCCTTCACGACCGGCTTGGGTTTTTCCTTCTCCTTGAGGGCAATCTCGGGCTTGGGCGGCGGCGGTGCGGGCTCCGGTTCCACGACGGGTTCGGCGCGAGGCGGCGGCGCTTCCTGCGGCATCACCGGTTCCGCGGTGACTGGCGCGGCTTGCACCAGTTCAACCTCGATTGCCTCAGGTCTGGTTTGCCAACGTATGCCGTAGAACAGAAAGGCCAGCAGCAACAAATGCACACCCACCGCCAGCACCATCGAGACCCGCTTGCCGGGTGCGCTCGGTGTGACGAAGTGCAATGCCTCGGCGGTATTCATTTGCCAGCCTGCTTGCCCGGTTGCACCAGCAAGCCGATTTTCGCGACCTGACTGCGCTGCAGTTCGTCCATGACATTGAGGATAGCTTCATACCTCACGCTTTTATCTCCGGCGATCAGAACGGCCTGTTGCGGATTCTTGATCTGGGCTTCCTTGATTTTCGCTGCCAGGTCGGCACGGCTGAGCGTTTGCTCGGCACCGTCTTTTGCGCGATCACGCAGGGCGAGCGAACTGTCGGCATGCACCACCACTTCCAGCGGCGCCGCAGGCGGTTGCGAACTCTTGCCGACGCTGGGCAAATCGATGCTGCCGGTCTGGATCAGCGGTGCGGTCACCATGAAAATAATGAGCAGCACCAGCATCACGTCGATATACGGCACGACATTGATCTGATTCATAAGACGCCGTTGTCTCATCGCATTTGCCGCTGCAGGATGTTGGAGAACTCTTCCATGAAGCTCTCGAAGCGCACGGCGACGCGGTCGACGTCATGGGCAAAGCGGTTGTAGGCCACCGTTGCCGGAATCGCCGCGAACAGGCCGATGGCGGTCGCCACCAGCGCTTCGGCAATACCGGGTG
>JBAYVV010000346.1:0-2761 GCA_041674465.1 Sterolibacterium sp. | reverse complement strand
GCCCCCTGATTCAAAGAAACAGGGGGCGAGGAGGGGAAGGGAGAATCAGAAAGCGTAGGTCGCGCGGACGAAGGCCTCGTTGGTGTACTCCAGACCCTGGACGAAGTTCTTGTTGTTCTGCTCGCCGAAGCTCTTCATGATGTTGAGGTAGAAGTCGACCTGCATTTCCTTGTTGGGCTTCCACTTCATGCCCGGTTGGAACAGCCAGCCACCATGGAAGTCGGTCAGGGCCGCCATGTCAAAGCGCCATTCCAGGGTCGGCGAAGGCTGCTGTAACACCAGTGCCGCATAGTCGGAACCACCCTTCTCTCCCTTCGGGTGCGTGCCGGGCGCGTTGTTCACGCCTTCCAGGGCGCGGCCGAAGATGTCGCTGCGCTGACGGTGCATCCACTGCGCCACGAAGTAGGTCGCCGGGAAGTCCGAGCTGAACTTGTGATACTTCTCAAAGATGAAGGCGAAGATCGCTTCGTTGTGCGTCAGGAAGTCCTGCCGCAGGTCGATCGCGGTGAATTTCCGGTTCGGCGTGTAGGACATTTCAAAGCGGCCGATCAGCTGGTCCATCAGTGTGTCCGGGGCGCCTTCAAAGATGTGGTTCACGCCAAAGCCGAAGACGTTCTCGGCCTTGTACATGCGCTCGAGCCAGCCTTTCAGGTCACCCGCACCACCGACGGACGGTGGCGAGAAGAAGGTGTCATAGAGGCAGTTGGCTTGCGCCAGGTTGAAGGAGACGGTACCGATGCCGGCGTTGTTCGCACCGCAGGCATTGGCAACGAAGTTCGCCCCGGCCGCGGTCGCGCCCGGCTGGAAGCGCGGGTCGTTGATGTGCTGGGTGCTCAGGCCGTCCAGACGCGCATGGGCCGCCGTGTTCATCCATTCCGCTCCGGAATACACGCCGTCGCCGGTGCCGAATTCCAGGGTCGAGCCGGGAATGGCGCCAGGGCCCTGGGCGCGGGTCCAGCGATACACGCCGTCCGGGTTGTAGCGCCGTACGGCAAAGGCCTGCAGGCCGTAGTCGCCAATCTTGCCGCGGGTGCGGAAGCCGAAGTTCATCTTGTTCTTCACTTCCTGGTAGCCCGCCCACTCATCCACGGTGAACTGGGAGGGGATCAGGTTGTACGGGGAGTTCGGTCCCGGCAGGATGGACGGCTGGAATTTCTGCGCGAAGCCTTCGACGTCCCAGTTCTCATTGACGCGGAAGCTGCCGCGGATGCCCAGGCCCGGCACACGGGTGTCGGAGTATTCTTCCGAGGCCACGCCCAAGACCAGGTGGCGACGCAGGTCAAGTCCATTCACGACGTCGGAGACGCGGAAGAACAGGGCTTCACCCCAGGCGATCTGCTGGTTGCCCACACGCACCCAGAGCGGGCCGTTGTTGTAGTCCAGGTAGGCATTGGGCAGGTCGATCATGCCGTTCTTGCGCGTGACTTCCAGCGGGGTGCCCTTGCCCGACTGGTATTGCTGGACGTAGCTGTTCTGCCCGCGGAAGGCGCCTTCGACGTCGTTGATGCCGTCATAGATGCCGCGCAGTTTGAAGTGGGCCGACAAGGATTCGGTCAGTTTGCCGTCCAGGTTCACTTCCAGCCGGGTGGTGAACTGGTTGAAGGTGTTGTCCTGGATCTTCGAGGCCGGCCGCGTCAGGGTCGGCACGAATGCCGCGCCCAGGCCGGTGCTATTCACCGGTACGCCGTTCCAGATGTTGCTCTGCTGGTTGTTCATGTTGCCATCGTTGTTGGTGTTCACGGCCATTTCCTGCCGCACAAATCCCGATAGGCTCCAGTCCGCCGCCTGCGCTCCCGTTCCCAACGCGCTCAATGTCGCCAGCGCGCTGATCCCTGCTAGTTTCTTGATCATTTGCATGCCTCCTCGTCTCCCAATTGATGTCAGCGCTGAACCGCGAGGATCGCGCCACCTGAACCTACCAGCACTACGTTTTGTTTTCCGTCAACTTTTTCGCCGCTGCCGGCCACGGCTTGATACCAGCCCTTTTTCGCCAGCTTCGACTCGTCCATCTGCCAGTTCTTGCCCCCGTTGTTCGAGGACAGGATGGTGTAGATGCCCGAGGCCACAGCCTGGCCGTCCGGCAATGCCCAGATGCCCGTCAGGATCGACTGGGTGCCACTGGTCTGTTCCACCCAGCTCACGCCCCGGTCGCTGCTCTTCAGGATCAGGCCTTCCTGGCCAACGGCATAGGCTTCGCCGTTGTCCAGGATCTTCAGCCCGAACAGGGAGCGTTTGCCTTTGTGCAAGGCTTGCCAACTGCCGCCATCTTTCGATCTCAGGATGAGTTCGAATTCGCCGATCACGGTGACTTCGCCGTCTTCCGCCACATGGACGTCATACAGGTGCGGCTCGGCGCCATCGCTGTTGAAGTTCTTCCAGTCAATCGCCACCGGCTGCCAGGTCTTGCCCCAGTCCGCCGATTTGAGCAGGGTGCCGAAGCCCCCCACCGCATAGGCGGTCCCCGCTCCATTGACCGCCACCGACAGGATTCTCGATTTGGTCACCGGGGGCGATACCGCCCATTGTTTGCAGTCGGCTGCGGTCAGGATGACGCCGCTCTGTCCCGTCGCGATGCAATGCCCCTGCTTCCTCACTACCCCGAATAGTCCCAGGTTGGTCGCCGGCTTCGCCTGCTTCGCCCACGTCACGCCACCATCCGCAGTCTCGAACGTCAGTCCAAAATCCCCCACCGCAATCCCGTTGCGCCCTTCCATACTGATGCCGTACAGCATGTCGTGCGCAATCCCGTGCGCGACGACCT
>JBAYVV010000345.1:0-2778 GCA_041674465.1 Sterolibacterium sp. | reverse complement strand
GCCAAGGTCGAGGATCGCTCACCCGCCGCGGTCAAGGTCGATGTCGCTCCCGTCGCCCCGGTCACCGCAGGCAAAACCGACGGATTCAGCCTCGCGGCACTCAAGGATCCCAAGAGCATCCTTGCCAAGCGCAGCGTCTTCTTTGATTTTGACCAGTATGTGATCAAGGACGAGTTCAAGCCTTTGGTTGAAGCGCATGCCAAGCTGCTGGTGGCCAACCCCCAGGTCAAGATGCTGATTCAGGGCAATGCCGACGAGCGCGGCAGCCGTGAATACAACCTGGCGCTGGGACAAAAGCGTGCCGAGGCCCTCAAGAAAATGCTCCTGCTGCTGGGCGCAAAGGAGTCGCAGGTTGAGGCGGTGAGTCTGGGCGAAGAAAAGCAGCGCTGCACCGAGCACAGCGAAGCATGCTGGGCGGAAAACCGGCGCGATGACATGCTCTATTCAGGCGAATTCTAGGCAATGAAGCACCGCTTCTCGCTGTGGCTTGGCCGACCCTTTGCACTGGCCGCAAAGACGGCATTGGTGGCATTGACGGCATGGGTGGCATTGGCGACATCGCCCGCGCAGGCCGGTCTGTTTGACGACGACGAAGCGCGTGGCCGCATCGAGAAGATGCGCAACGAAGTGGCGGAACAGGGCAAGCGGCTGGAAAGCGCTGTCGCCACGACCTCACGCAGCCAGATCGAACTGGCGAACCAGATCGAGCAGATCAAAGGCGATATCGCCAAGCTGCGCGGGCAGTTTGAAGTGCTGGGCTATGAGCTCGAAGCGGCGCAAAAGCGGCAGAACGATTTTTATGTTGATCTCGACAACCGGCTGCGCAAAATAGAAACCCAGAGTGCGGCCATCGATGCCAAGGCAGCCGCTGCCCCACAGGGAACGCCGCCTGCCGATCCGGCGGCGGAAATGCGCGATTACGAAACCGCACTGACTTTATTCAAGAGCGCCAAATACAAGGAGGCGCTGACGGCCTTCCTGGACTTCATCAAAAACTACGGCAGCAGCGGACTTCTGGCGAACGCCCATTACTGGGCCGCCTCGGCACAATTCCAGTTGAAGGAATATGCCAAGGCCGCTGAATTGTTCGGCAAGGTACCGGCCACCTGGCCGAACGACGCGCGTGCGCCGGATGCCCTGTTGGGTCAGGCCAACAGTCAGCAGGAAGCGGGCGATGCCAAGGCGTCCAGGAAAACCCTGGAACAACTGGTCGAGAAGTACCCCGCCAGCAGTGCGGCGCAAAGCGCCAAACCGCGCTTCAAGAAGAAGTAGCCGTGCCGCAAGCAAGCTTGCGGATCACTGAGATCTTCCATTCCATCCAGGGCGAGTCGACGCGCGTCGGTCTGCCCACGGTCTTTATCCGCCTCACCGGTTGTCCGCTGCGCTGCGTCTGGTGCGACACCGAGTATGCGTTCTCGGGCGGAAAATCCTGGCCGCTGCAGGACGTGCTGACAAAAGTGGCCAGCTTTGAATGTCCTGTCGTCTGCGTCACCGGCGGCGAGCCGCTGGCGCAAAAAGACTGTACAACTTTGTTATCCGCGCTCTGCGATGCGACGTACGCCGTTTCTCTCGAAACCAGCGGCGCATTGGACCTTGCGGGAGTCGATCGGCGTGTGGCGAAGGTCATGGACATCAAGGCCCCCGGTTCGGGCGAGGTGGAGAAGAACTTGTGGTCCAATCTCGCACACTTGACGCCTCGTGACGAGATCAAGTTCGTCCTGTCGTCACAAACCGACTACGTCTGGGCAAAACAAATCATGCAGCAAAAGGGATTGAATGACATCTGTCCGGTACTGTTTTCGCCAGTGCCGGGCCAACTCGATCCGGCACTGCTGGCCGACTGGATACTCCGTGATCGCCTACCGGTGCGTTACCAGCTTCAGTTGCACAAAATACTCTGGGGCTCGGCGCAGGGAAAATAGAGCCATGAAAATTCATTCCGGGAACAATGCAAAAGCTGTCGTGCTGCTCTCCGGCGGACTCGACTCCGCCACCACCCTGGCGATCGCCCGTGAGCGCGGTTTCGTTGCCCATTGCTTGTCGCTCGATTATGGTCAGCGGCATCGACAGGAGTTGCTGGCGGCCGATCGTGTCGCCGCCAGCCTGGGTGCAGCCGTTCATAAGACGGTCCAGCTCGACCTGTCCCAATTCGGCGCATCCGCTTTGACCGACCCGACCATCGCCGTCCCGGTTGGGGGCGTCAAACCGGGCATCCCGGTCACCTATGTGCCAGCCCGCAATACCATCATGCTCTCGTTGGCGCTGGCCTGGGCTGAAGCGCTTGCGGCGAGCGACATTTTCATCGGCGTCAATGCCGTCGACTACTCGGGCTATCCGGACTGCCGCCCGGAATTCGTCCGCGCCTTTGAAGCCATGGCGAATCTCGCCACCAAAGCCGCGGTTGAAGGACAGTGCCTGAATATCCATGCTCCCCTGCTAAAAATGAGCAAGGCTGAAATCATCCGGCACGGCACGGCACTTGGCGTTGACTACGCGCTGACGCTCTCCTGTTATCAGCCCGATCATGCTGCACGAGCATGTGGCGTTTGCGACTCCTGCCGCCTGCGCCACGAGGGTTTTATCGCAGCGGGAATCCCCGATCCGACAGAATATTGCAAGGCCGTCGACAACTGAGACTCATGCGACGATCAAGCCTTCGGTTTCCATTGCGCGTCAAAGTCGAATGAAAGCTTACGATGATGCTTGATCGACAGCAGAATGACGGCGTCGTCTGAATACGCAGACTCCCTATAGCGCCCAATAACAGCCCCCTTGTGG
>JBAYVV010000344.1:0-2785 GCA_041674465.1 Sterolibacterium sp. | reverse complement strand
CCGTTGAATGCCAAACCGCTCTTTGATCTTGGCGACCTGCGCCGCCATGGTGGAAGGATCGGCGCTATTGCCGGGAAACACCTCAGCAGCGACCGGGCAGCCGCGTGCCAAGCGCCGTTCGGTGGCCGGCTGTGCAGCATGCAACCAATCCAGCGCATGGTAAAGATCATCGACTTCAATCGTCCCCAAGCTATTGACGAAACCCGGCGAGAGCCTGGCGGTGAATCAGGCAATCATCGAGTTTCGCTGAGGACCAGGATTGGAACGCATTTCGTAGACACCTACCAAGAACGGAATAATCAATACCAGAGCATTCAGACCAAGGACAGTCGGCCAGCCGCCATGTCGCCAGGCATAGCCGCCGGCCGTGATGCCGAGCGCCCCACCGACGTAATAGAACAGCACATACAGCGCATTGCCGCGCGCCCTGCTGGATGTCAGACGCGAGTTGAGCGCGCCGGCGGCAGCGGCATGAATGGTGAAGAAACCGGCGCAACTTCCCAGCAGCGCGAGCACCACCAGCGGAATACTGGGCAACATCATCCCAGCCAACGACGCCTCGAACAGCAGCGCGCCCACCACTAAAGTACGGCCGCTGCCGAAGCGGTTGGCAAGACGCCCCGCCAACGGCCCCATCACTGCCCCGATCAGATAGGCCATGTATAGAAAAGTGATCAGGTGGGTCGAAGCGGAAATCGGCGGTTCGCTGAGATGAAACGGCAAAAAGTTGAAAGTCGTGGAGAACACCCAGAACGCACCAAAGCCGACGCAGTACAGGCGCAGTACGTTCCAGGAACTGAGCAAGGCACGATAGCCGACTTCACCTTCGGAATGGTGAGGCCTTGCATTCACACCCGGCAACCAGCGCGCGGCTGCCAGGGCGGATACGATCAGCAACAGGGCGGCGCTGACGAAGGCATAGCGCCAATGCAGAGGCGGATGCAGAAAACCGCCCAATAACCGCCCTCCCAGACCTCCCACCACGGTTGCCGAAACATACGCACCCAGGGCAACGTTGAGACGTTTTAGCGGCACGTTGTTGGCCAGATACGCAGCGACACAGGTCGTCAAGGCCGGGATGAACAATCCTTGAGTAAAACGGGCGGCAACCAGCCAGGGAAAACTCTCGGTCAATGCGGCAAAAATACCCGCCAGCGCCACCATCACTCCTCCGATCAGGAGGATCGGACGCAAGGGATAGCGGTCACCCAAACGACCGAACAACAGATTCGACATTGCAATCCCGAGTACCGTCATCGACACGGTCAGGGATGCTCCTGCCGCATCAACCCCGAATTCGTTCGCCAATACCGGCAGCACGGGTTGGGTCAGATAGATGTTGGTAAATGCCGCTGCGACGAGACCAAAGATCAGGATCTGGGTTGCGCCGAGGGGACGTTCGGAATCAGGCATAAAAAGAGGCAGGCACGATCGCTCAGGGCGGAGGCTACACCATTTCTTTGTCATTTGCGGCAAGCGCCAGGCTGAACGGCACTACCGCGCGGATCAAGATCGATACGATCGGCAGGACCAAGATGGTCAAGGTGCTTGCCGGATCACCTGGGCGCTTGATTTAGAATGGCCAAGCTCCCTTGCTTATGGATGATGGCGACGAATATTCATTGCCCCATCCCTGGACCTGGAGCAGCACGCGGGCAATACATTGACTCGGAAGGTAGGTGAAATGGCGAACAAAACGCAAGGCACACGAAACTTCATGCGTGCGGGTGGAATATCCCTTATCACCCCGGAAAAGGCCAAAAAACCGCCTTCCAGTCTCTTGCGTAACTTGCAAAGGCGTGCCGCGAGGGAACAGTTGGCTGAACTGCCGGGAAAGGCGAAAAAACTTCTCGCTGAGCTTGCCCGAAAGAAAACATAGCAACATCCGGACTTCCTGGCGATATGTCCAGGGTCACCTCGAAGCAAGACTGACGGACTCTCAGCCCTGCATCGGTTGCATCAGGACAAACAGCACCTGTCCCTGGGATTCGGCCAGGCAAGCCAGGTCCGCAAGTTCCATGATCAAGGTCAGCACGTCATCGGCATCCCATTGCTCGACTTCAAATTCTTCCGTCGCCGCCAGTTCCTCTGCCACTTGCTCCAGCGCTTCCTCGTCGAGAGACGCCAGCTTCTCCACGGCCGCGCTGGCGATGCGCAGCACCAGCGTCCCGGCCTCTTCAGACACATACACAGGCTCATAGGAAGTCAAAGCCAGATCAAGCTCTTCGCCCGTCAACAGGCAATGCAGCATGACGATCTTGGCCGTGTCCAGCCCGCGTTTCTGGATACCGCTCCACTCTTCCAGAGGTTCCTGGGATTCGCCTACCGCGACATATTCATCTTCCTCGGCGGCAACGATGCTGGACAGAATTTCCATGTTGTTCAAGCGGCCAGTTTCGGGTAATCGAGGTAACCCTTTTCGCCGCCGGCATAGAAGGTCTTCTGGTCGAAGGCGGCCAGCTCGGCACCGCGCTTGAGGCGCTCGACCAGGTCGGGGTTGGAGATGAACAGCTTGCCGATACCGATGAGGTCGGCCAAGCCGCGTTTCAGAAAGTTTTCGCAGTTGCCCGCATCGAATCCGCCGCAGGCGATGATGGCGCCCTTGTAGGCCTGGCGCAGCGCCGGCAGCAGGGGATGATTCACGTCATGCAGCCAACTGGCAGCCTGGTCGTTGAGATGGAAAAAGCCGATCTTGCGGCGATCGAGTTCCTTGGCGATGTAGGTGTAGGTCCCCAGCGGATCAGGGTCGGCCTGCATGTCGTTGGCCAGGCCATAGGGCGACTGG
>JBAYVV010000343.1:0-2786 GCA_041674465.1 Sterolibacterium sp. | reverse complement strand
CGGCTGCAAGTGGGCAACCCGGTCGAAGGCAGCAACCTGCTCCAGTACGACTCCGACTTCAACACCTCGGTGCGCGCCATCAACCAGAGCTTCCCGGGCGTCATGACCCTCGAAGTCATCTTCGAAGGCAAAGAAGGCCGCATCGTGCGCCAGAGCGACACCCTGACCACCATGACCACCCTGCAGCGCTGCCTGGAAGGCGAAGCCCACCCGCCGACGGCGACCCTGTCGTTTGCCGACTACGCCCCGGAAGCCAACCGTCTTTTTAACGGTGGCAACCCCAAGTGGTCGCCGCTGGACCGTGACGACATGTCCGCCTCGGCGGCGTCCAGCGCCCTGATGCTGGGCACCAGCCCGGTGGCCTTCCTGCACATCGCCGACTTCGAACAGAAGAACGCCACCGTCTCCTTGTGGTATGCCAACAACAAACAGGACACCGTGGATGCGGCCTTGAAAGATGCGCGCAAATGCATCGACCTGGTGGGCGTCGAACACGAGAAATTCCGGATCCGCCTGGCGTCGGGCTCGATCGCCCTGCAGCAGTCCATCAACGAGACCGTGGACCTGTACCAGTGGTACATCATGGCCGGCATCAACCTGGTCATCGCCATCGGCTGCACCCTGGTGTACCGCTCCTTTGCGGCGGCATTGATCCTGCTGGTGCCGGTGAACCTGGCGAACATCATGCTGACCGCCTACATGGTGCTGATGGGCATGGGACTGGACGTCAACAGCCTGCCGATCCTGGCCATCGGCATCGGCGTGGGCATCGACTACGGCATCTACATGCTGAGCCGGCTGTGCGAGGAATACAAGGACACCCAGCACATTGGGGATGCGATCAAACTGTCGCTGGTGACGTGCGGCAAGGCGATCCTCTTTACCGCGCTGTTGATGACCATTGGTATCATCCCGTGGTACTTCCTGTCCAACCTGAAATTCCTGTCGGACATGGGCTTGCTGCTGGTGGTGGTGATGACCATCAACATGGTACTGGCCTTGTTGCTGGTGCCGTTGCTGGTGTATGTGTTCAAACCGAAGTTCATCTCGGCCGAGCACCAGCTCTTGTCCGAATCCGTGGATGGCCTGCTTGATTCGCCTGTCCATGAAGCTGCAAACAAGTTGGAAATGTAAATTGTTTTAATCTCATGTATATTCGCCCAGACCCACCCATAACAGAGAGGAGATAGCACCATGCATATACGGAAATTTGATCACGATTACAGCCGCCGGGCCTTCCTGGCCAAGACCGGCACGATGGCCGGTGCGGGCGTTCTCGCGCCGCTGTGGCCGGAAATTGCCAAGTCGGCGGACATCAGCAAGGTCTATCCGGACGAACTCATGTCGGTCGATGCTTACACCAAGGGCAAGGTCAAGACCGGCGACATGATCACCGCCGCCAACGTGGACCTCGTCAAGGATCTGCTGCCGCCAATCCACTACAAGGAGGTCAAGGAACAAGGCCGCAAGCTCAAGATCGTGCCGACGACGCGTGATGTAACGCGCCTTTTCCCTGCAGACTACCTCGAAGCGACGTTGAGGAACGCCGGCAAGGCCAAGTTCGACAAGGACAACAATGTCCTGACTGTCGACGGCAAGCAATGGATCGGCGGCAATCCATTCCCCGATGCCAAGACCGGTCTGGAAGGCATGGCCAACTTAACGATGAGCTGGGGCCGCGCCAACAATGCCGTTTACGCAATCAGGGACTATGACATCGGACCTGATGGCAAACTCGCTTATCAATATGATTTCGGGTGGTTCGAAGAAAACGCCGTGGGTCGCCTGGGCGCTGGCGGACCTTACCTGAAGGGGCATGAAGACAAACTGCGTTACCAACTGGCGTTGTTCACCGCGCCGACCGACGTGCGCGGTACCGCCTACCTGAGCACCTGGTACAACGACCAGCGCAAGTTCCCGGATCTGGTGGGTTATGTGCCGGCGTTCAAGCGCGTGCGCAAGTTCCCCACCAACCAGCGCTTCGAGCCGCTGGTCGCGGGCATCACGTTCTATCTTTCCGATGCCTGGGCCTCTGGCGATCCGCTGCTGACCTGGGGCAACTTCAAGCTGATCGAGCGCCGTCCGATGCTTGGCGCCCAATCCCAGAACTGGTATGGCGATGATCCGAACTGGCAGGCGCCTGTGCATGGTGGTCCGCTGGGCCAGACCTTCATGGACGTGCAAGTAGAGATGTGCCCGGAATGCCTGGTCGTCGAATGCGAACCGATCGGTTATCCGCGTGCGCCGATTGGCAAGAAGCGCGTCTGGATCGACACCCGCAACATGGAATTCATTGCCTGCCACACCTACGACCGTCGCGGCGAGTTGTTCAAGAGCTTCGAGCCGGTGTTCAGCTTGTACGAGAAAGGCAATTTGCGCGACCTCGATCACACCGGCAGAGCTTCCACATGGTCATGGACTGCTGTCCACACCCACGATATCCAGAGCAACCGCATGTCGCGTTTCATGCAGAACAAGGAAATTGTTGGTGGCATCAAGTCGGGTCGTTATATTGAAGGCATGTATGAAAACTACCTGACCGAGCAAGCGATCGCACGTCTGGGGGCTTAAGATGTTTTTGTCGAAGTTGCCACTGCTGCTGGCTGCAGGCACTGCCCTGATCCTGGGATCAGGCAGTGCTGTATCGGCGGGTGTTGAGCCGAAGGTCGTCGCGCACGGGATTGCGCACGACATGCTGTACGGCATCAGTATGGAAGGGCGCAACGGGATTGCGGTGGGGGATTTTGGACTGACGTTCGAGACTGCGGATGGTGGCGTGACGTGGG
>JBAYVV010000342.1:0-2786 GCA_041674465.1 Sterolibacterium sp. | reverse complement strand
TTTTCAAGCATCGCGACCGACGCGAAGGGCGTGATTCAGATCTTCAATGTGGGTGCGGAGCGCATGCTGGGATATGCGGCCGCCGACGTAATGAACAAGATCACGCCAGCCGACATCTCCGATCCACAGGAGCTGATTGCGCGCGCCAAATCCTTGAGTGCCGAGTTTTCCACATCAATCACTCCGGGTTTCGAGGCCTTGGTGTTCAAGTCCTCGCGGGGCATCGAAGACATCTATGAACTGACCTACATTCGTAAAGATGGTAGTCGCTTTCCGGCAGTCGTATCGGTAACGGCCCTGCGCGACGCGCAAGATGCGATTATCGGATATCTGCTGATCGGTACAGAGCTCAAGGCGGGTGCGTTGCAGAGCGCGATATTCAACAGCGCCAACTTTTCGAGCATCGCCACTGACGCCAAGGGCGTGATTCAAATCTTCAATGTTGGTGCCGAGCGCATGCTGGGTTACGCTGCCGCCGAAGTAATGAACAAGATCACGCCGGCCGACATTTCCGATCCGCAGGAATTGATCGCGCGTGCCAAGTCTTTGAGTGCCGAGCTTTCCACGTCCATTACGCCTGGTTTCGAGGCATTGGTTTTCAAAGCATCACGTGGCATCGAGGATATCTACGAACTGACTTATATCCGCAAGGATGGCAGCCGTTTCCCCGCGGTAGTGTCGGTTACGGCCCTACGCGATGCTCAGAATGCAATCATCGGTTACCTGCTTATCGGCACCGACAACACAGCACGTAAGCAGATTGAGGCGGATCAGAAGAAGCTCGACCAGCGTCTGCGCGACCAGCAGTTTTACACACGATCTTTGATCGAGTCCAATATTGACGCGATCATGACTACCGATCCCTCCGGCATCATCAGCGATCTCAACAAGCAGATGGAGGCACTCACGGGCTGCACGCGCGATGAGCTGATCGGCGCGCCGTTCAAGAAATACTTCACCGATCCGGAGCGCGCCGAGGCGGCAATCAAGCTGGTGCTGAGCGAAAACAAGATTACCAACTACGAACTCACTGCACACGCAAGGGACGGCAAGGAGACGGTGGTTTCCTTGAACGCAACCACCTTCTACGACCGAGACCGGACCTTGCAAGGCGTGTTCGCTGCCGCGCGCGATGTGACGGAACGCAAACGTCTGGATCAAGTGCTGCAGGAACAGAATACTGAACTGGAAGGTGCCAAGTTCGTGGCTGAAAAAGCCAATCTCGCCAAATCAGAGTTCCTTTCCAGCATGAGCCATGAGCTGCGCAGCCCGCTTAATGCCATCCTCGGTTTCGCTCAGCTGATGGAATCCGATTCCCCTCCGGCTTCCCTTACCCAAAAGGAAAGCATCGCCCAGATTCTTCAGGCTGGATGGCATCTGCTGAAGCTGATCAACGAAATCCTCGATCTCGCCAAAGTCGAGTCCGGGCAGGTTCCGCTTTCGCTGGAACCAGTGTCACTGGCCGAAGTCATGCTCGAATGCCAGGCCATGATCGAGCCACAGGCACAACAGCGCGACATCAAACTGAGCTTCCCCCCGTTCGACATCCACCCCTTTGTATTGGCAGATCGGACGCGTTTGAAGCAGGTATTCATCAACCTGCTTTCCAATGCAATCAAATACAGCAGCAAACAGGGGCGGGTTGAGGTGGAATGCGCCGAAGCCAAACCAGAACGCGTCCGCGTGAGCATCCGTGACACCGGCGCGGGATTATCTCAGGAACAACTGGCGCAACTATTTCAGGCGTTTAATCGTCTCGGCCAGGAGGCCGGCGGCGAGGAGGGTACCGGCATCGGTCTGGTGGTGACCAAACGTTTGATCGAGCTGATGGGGGGCGATATTGGCGTGGAAAGCACTGTCGGGGTGGGAAGCGTATTCTGGTTCGAACTGAGTTCGACCGCTGCGCCACAGCTTGCCGCTGACATTGATGAACCCTTAAAAATAGCCCGGGCTCAAGCTCAGCCAGGCTTGTCGCAGCGTACATTGCTCTATGTCGAGGACAACCCGGCCAACCTAAAGCTGATCGAACAGCTCATCGCGCGCCGACCGGATATTCGTCTGTTGAGCGCAGTGAATGGGATTCTTGGTGTCGAACTGGCACGCGACACGCTGCCGGACGTGATCCTGATGGACATCAATCTGCCTGGCATCAGCGGCATCCAGGCGCTGAAAATCCTGAGAGATGATCCGGTGACAGCGCACATACCCGTGCTTGCCCTCAGTGCCAATGCCATGCCACTCGATAACAAGAAAGGCCTGGAAGCGGGATTCTTCCGCTATCTCACCAAGCCGATCAAAGTCAGCGAGCTCATGGAGGCCCTCGATGTGGCGCTGGATCTGGCAGCCAAATAATCTGAGAAAGCCAATTTAGAGCTGCAATTTAGATGATCAACGCATCTGACATTCTTCACGGCAAGATCCTAATCGTCGACGATCAGCAAGCCGACGTCATTCTGCTCGACCGGGTACTCCATAGAGCTGGCTATACCTGCGTTGCATCTACGACTGATCCGCATGAGGTCTGTGCGCTACATCTCAAGAACCACTTCGACCTGATCCTGCTCGACCTGCAGATGCAAGGCATGGATGGATTCCAGGTGATGCAGGAACTCAAGCAGGTCGAGACGGACGGCTACCTTCCCGTCATCATCATTACCGCCCATCCGGATCATAAACTGCGCGCGTTGCAGAGTGGCGCAAAGGATTTCATCAGCAAACCATTTGATCTGGATGA
Source organism: Sterolibacterium sp. (assembly GCA_041674465.1). GTDB lineage: Bacteria > Pseudomonadota > Gammaproteobacteria > Burkholderiales > Rhodocyclaceae > JACRAR01. Next base: position 52 of record JBAYVV010000342.1, on the reverse strand, counting down.
GGTGCTGCTTCGGGTTCACAACATGCTTGAGGTTCGCCTGCTGCACAAGGAG
>JBAYVV010000341.1:0-2800 GCA_041674465.1 Sterolibacterium sp. | reverse complement strand
GGCAGGCGTGTAATGAATTCAGGTTGGAAGCTGTGGGAGTTGCCATTTTTTGATCAATCACACAAAGATTTGGCCGTGCAGGTGCTGGAATGGATTTCTTGCACCCCGCATGGAGAGCCTGAGGATTTCGTTGGCGATTGCCGTCGGATTGTTCGAGAATTAGGCGTTGCCGGTTTGTTGAACTATGCGGTACCGGAAGGCCGCGGTAAGTACGACGTGCGCTCGATCTGTGTGATTCGCGAGGCGCTGACCTATGAACATGCCTTGCTGGACGCGCTTTTCGTTATGCAGGGCATTGGCACGATAGGCATACAGCAATTTGGGACAGAGGAGCAAAAGGCCAAATATTTGGCACCCTGCCGCCAAGGGACACACATTGCTGCCTTTGCCCTGACCGAGCCCGAAGCAGGCTCCGATGTTGCTTCGTTGGCCACTACTGCCACACGGGATGGTAATGACTATGTGATCAACGGCGACAAGACTCTCATTTCCAATGCCGGCTTTGCCGATCATTACATCGTAGTGGCACGCACTGGCGAAGCGCCGCGTTCGCGTGGCCTGTCTGCTTTCATCGTCGACGCCAACACGCCGGGCTTAACACCCGGGGAGCCGATGGAGTTCATGGCCAAGCATCCCGGCGGGCCCCTCAACTTTTCCAACTGTAGGGTCCCGGCAAGCGCCATGCTCGGAATGCCGGGGCAGGGCTTCACCGTGGCGATGGCGGCATTCGACATTTTCCGTCCGTCGGTCGGAGCTGCCGCTGTCGGGTTGGCACGTAGAGCCTTGGAAGAAACTCTTAAGCGGGTGACCACGCGCCAATTGTTCGGCAAACCCATGTCGGACCTCCAAAGTGTCCAGATGACCCTAGCCGACATGGCCGCCGACATTGATACGGCCGCCTTGACCGTTTACCAGGCCGGTTGGTCGCACGATGTCTTGGGCAAACGCGGCTCCTATGCTCCCTCGATGGCCAAGTTGGTCGGCAGCGAAGCCGCTGGTCGCGTGGTTGATCGAGCGGTACAACTCGGCGGCGGGATGGGGGTGACCAAAGGCAATTTAGTCGAACAGCTTTACCGTGAAGCACGGCCCATGCGGATCTACGAAGGTGCCTCGGAAGTGCAAAAACAGATCATCGCTCGGGCAATGCTGGCGGAATATGCCGCAAGATGACGATCCGGAACAAGACGGCCATCGTTGGCGTCGGCGCGACACCGTATTTTAAGCGGGGACAGTCGGCACCTCAGACACTAATAGAATTAGTCGGTAAGTCGATTTTGGCGGCGCTGGATGATGCCGGTCTTGGCGTGGCCGATGTAGACGGGTTTGCCTATTTCGCCGGCGGTTTTGATACCGGAATGCTAATTGAAACCCTGGGTATCCCCGAGGTGCGTTTCACTGCCAGCCTGACCGGTACTGGCGGCGGTTCGGCGGGGGCGGTCGGTCTCGCTGCTGCCGCGATCGTTTCTGGCATGGCCGACGTGGTGGTCTGCGTTGGGGCAAATCAGCAGGGGGCGCAGCGCTTCGGGTCGATCACCTCTCGCTATGACGCCACGCCGGAAAATACTTTCTTTTCAGCTGCCGGACTGGTGGGGCCGGGGCACATGTTCGCCCTGCTGGCCCGCCGTCACATGCATCTTTATGGCACAACCCGCGACCATTACGCGGATGTCGCCATCACCATCCGCAACAATGCCCTGAACAATCCCAACGCTCTGATACGTACACCTCTAACGCGCGAGGATTATTTTAATGCCCCCATGCTGGCCGACCCGCATTGTCTTTACGATTTCTGCCTGGAAAGCGATGGCGCCATCGCAGTAATTGTGACCAGCGCCGAACGCGCCAAGGATTTGCGGCAGCCGCCGGTTCGTGTGCTGGCGAGTACCCATGGCGGAACGCGGGACTGGGGCCGCTCAATTTACTGGATGAACATGCCGGATGAATCCTTCGCCTCATCCGGACACGCCGCGATTGCCCGTAACCTTTACGCGATGGCGGAGGTTGTGCCCAGTGACATTGATGTGGCTCAGATCTATGACCATTTCAGTTCGCAGGTCATCATGCAGTTGGAAGATTATGGTTTCTGCGCAAAAGGTGAGGGTGGCCCCTTTGTCTCCAGTGGTGCCACCGCCTTTGCTGGCGGACAGATTCCTATCAACACGGACGGGGGGCAGTTGTCCTGTGGCTATGTCTGGGGCATGACTCATGTGCGTGAAGCCGTCGAGCAGATTCGCGGCGTGGCAGTCAATCAGGTGGCTGGCGTTGAACTCGCCCTGGTGACAGGGGGACCTTCAAGCTTGCCTGTCAGCGGCTTAATTCTGGGGAAGTAGCCCATGCCATCGTTGATCGCCAAACGGCCCGCCGTACAATTCTTCAATCCGGCTACCGACAAATGGACACAGCCCTTCTGGGATGCCGCCGCGCAGCATCGTTTGGTTGGGGCCAGTTGCGCCGAGTGCGGTGCCTTTCGGATGCCGCCAACGCCATTTTGCCCACATTGCCGTTCGCAACAACTGAACTGGGTGGACCTGCCCGGTACCGGAAGCGTCTATTCCTATTCCATCGTCGCTCGCGCGATCATGCCGGGCATGGAGGATTGCCTGCCCTATGTCACTGCCGTCATCGCCCTGGACGGGGCCGGAGGAACGCGGCTGATCAGCAATGTTGTCGACATCCCCATCGATCAGGTGTACGTCGGCCTCAACGTGTACGTCATATGGGATGACGAATGGGGCGGCGTCACTGTTCCAAGGTTTACCGCATATCCCCAATAACCTTTGTAGCAAGTCGTACCAAGAAT
>JBAYVV010000340.1:0-2824 GCA_041674465.1 Sterolibacterium sp. | reverse complement strand
CTCTTAGGATGCAGTTTGGGGGAAATAAGCATGCTCCCCGTAGGATATGCACTGAATGCTGGCTTATATCTATTTGATAATTATAGTGTTTCAATCCGCATTAGCCCGGCAAATAAAACTGAAATTTGCAACTGGCTCTGAGGCTTAGGAACTAAGAGATGTCGCTCAGATGCATTCTAGGGGAAATAATGCTGACCGCCGGAGCTGCGGACGATGATCAGATGCACTCTAGGGGAAATTCCCGGGAAGCGTTTGCGGTCGTGAGCGGGCACACAGCGCCAAACCTTGGATGCATCTATTTTCGTTTGTTTTGCATTTCAATGTAATACTAACGCATGGCGCGGAAACCCAAAACTGAGGTTGTAGCTGCCCTCGACAACCGGACCCTGCGCAAGTCGAACCAGCAAATCGGCTACCGCATCAAGAGCGGCCGACTTACACTGGTCTCGCGAAAGATATTCAACGTGTTGCTCTACTACGCGCAGAGCATGCGCGACAAAGAGGATGCGGACGGGCGTTGGTGCATCCCGGTCTCGTCTCTGCTTCGTGACACCCGGGTTAGTAGCCACAACTACGATTTCTTGCGGATCTGCCTGGACGAGCTGCAGACCACCCAGGTGGTTCGCGACTCCGAAACGGGTGTGACGTCGGAAGCCCTGATCCCGAGTTTCACAATTGACAACGTCGCACATCCGGAGAACGAACGACTCGAGAAGGGCAAGCGACGTGGCGGCGAGCTTTGGGCTTGGTTTTCCTTGCCACCAAAGCTGAAGCTATCTCTCCTCGATCCCGATCAATACACGCGGCTGCCTCTTGAGTACATGGCGGCATTGCGCACTGTGGCCGGGCTCGCGCTCTACGAGATATGCCGGCGGTACATCACAAACCCTTCCAAGGTAACAAATAAGGACAGATGGGAAAGCTGGTACCTGCTTCTCAGCGGTGAGCCCGTTGGGTCAGATATCCCCGAGTACAGCTACGTTAATCGCAACGTATTTAAGAAGGCGGTCGCTGAGGTCAACGATCTTACAGACATCGATGTGGAGATGCTCCAGTTTCGGGTCGGCCGCTTTGTCAAAGAGGTCCAATTCTCGGTACGCCGGAAGGCGCAGAGCGCACTCAGTTTTGAGCCGCCACCGGTTGAGGCGGGCTTGTTGTCTCGGCTAACTGCCCTGGGAGTGAGCCTGCCTGACGCGGAGCGGCTCGCTGCTAAATATCCCGAAAATGACTTGGTTAATACAATTGCGCTTGTCGAAGTGCGCGCGGCAGACAAGACTCTGCCGGCGCTTGGAATCCCTGCCGCCTACCTCAAAAAGGCATTGCGCGATGGCTATGCGACCGGCCAGCAGCAGCGCCAGGACGCAGAAAAGAAGGCTACTGCGGAGGAAAGAGACAAAGCTGCCGCGGAGACGTCGGCTAAGCAGGCAGCAGAGGTCCAGCAAGCAGCCCAGGCCACTGTTAACCTCGAGGATGCGCTTGAGCGCTTTGACGCCCTACCATCAGACGAGCGTTTGGCAACCGAGACTCGGTTTCGCGAAACCAATCCAGCATTCGCCCGGGCCACTGGCCTCGTATGGCGGAAGGCACTGGGTGGTTGGCTGGCGCGGGATGGAGCTGGCAACAGAGCACGATGATGGCCGCCGTATGCGACTCACCAATGTTGCCGACGTGACCCAGGACCACGCTGCAAACTTGGGCAGGGACAGTCCTGATGTACCGGCACCGACAACCTTCAACGATTTGGATGAACGAACAGTGACAATGGCATTCGGCCGTCGTGAGGTATGCAAAACGATATATGGCGTTTGGTCAATTGCAATATGGCGAAATGTGTATATCATATTGCCGCATGACATTATTATACGTTGCCCCTCACGCTGACAGCGTTGAGCTGTTTACAAAGCTCGATGAAAAGGAAGCTTGCGTCGTTGGGGATGCCAGGATTCTTCTTCTGCGCGGAGAAGACTTTCTTGGTCTTTCGTTTGACCAGTATTGCGAGATCGCCGCGACGACGGGACACATAGATACAAGCGAACTGCCCTCGTGACCGACCTTGTAATTCCGCCACCATGTCACCCGAATGCCGGGTCATGGATTATCTGCCGTATTGACAACCATCGAACTCAAGCCGTTCGATGCTCTCGACGTATTCGAGGTGGATTCTGGTGCCGACAACGCACGCAATTACCCGGACAAGCTTCGTCGAATCGGTATCGCCATGAGTTTGCAGCCGGGCGTGAGTAACGTGATCCACGACGGATCAAGGCGATATGATCGCCGAGGAGATCGCGATGTGGCTCGGTGATGAAGTTGCGACCGTCCCGACTTTCGAATAGACGCATGGCGACTACCGAAGCATGGCGCCTTGATGCCGATTCTCGATTGGCGCCATTACGGCGATCAGTGACACCCCGAGGAATCTCGAACAGACCGCTTGGGTCTGAGGGTATTGCTACGGATATGTCGCGGAAAATGTCGCGGAAAATTGCATTCCCAAAAACAATGTGATAACGTGCCCACAGCGTCAGGTAGTCTAAGACGTCATTGCAATGTTTACAGGGTTAGAAAACCCTGCCAATTAGCGGCCACGCCGCAGGGTGCACCAGGAAACACCGGTGTGCCACATCGGGCACGATGCCCACCCTCAAAGCAAGACAGCGGTTGCGGCACGTCCATTAGATGTGTGCCGCCCGCGTCCTTACTCACCCATTCCGTCATGCCCGGTTTTTCGCTAGTGCGCCACGCCGCCGCGTAGCGCAGCGGAGCGTTCTTTGCGCCGACAGCGATCGTCCCCGCACTACCAAAAACGCCGAACACGCTTTTG
>JBAYVV010000339.1:0-2848 GCA_041674465.1 Sterolibacterium sp. | reverse complement strand
CACCTTCAATTCCTTGGCCAGCGCCTTGATGGAACGCGAGATTTCGGAGATTTCCGTGGCGCGGTTCTCGCTGTCCTTGGTCGAGGTCATCAACTGCAGATAGTCGATCACGATCAGCCCCAGCTTCCCGCCAAACTGCCGTGCCAGGCGCCTTGCTCTTGCGCGCAAGTCGGTGGCGTTGAGTGCGCCGGTCTCGTCGATATGGATCGGTGCGCCATGCAGTTTGCCCAGGGCCACCGTCATCTTGTCCCATTCGTCATTGCTCAGGCGGCCGGTACGAATACGATGAGCATCAAGACGGCCGACCGAGGAAAGAAAACGCATCGCCAATTGCGGGCCGGACATTTCCAGGCTGAATATCGCGACTGGCAAGCCCAGATCGACGCCGATATGCTCGGCGATATTCAAGGCGAACGCTGTCTTGCCCATCGAGGGGCGACCGGCGATGACGACCATGTCTCCCGGCTGCAATCCTGCCGTCATTTTGTCGAGATCGGTGAACCCGGTGGGCACGCCGGTAATTTCGGAGGGGTTCTCCTGTTCGTAGAGTTCCTGGATGCGGTCAACCACTTGGCCGAGCAAAGGCTGGATGGCGACGAACCCTTGGCTGGAACGCGCACCGGATTCGGCGATTTCAAACACTTTCTGCTCTGCCTGGTCGAGCAACTGCTTGACATCCTTGCCGGCCGGGTTGAGCGCACTGGCCGCAATCTCGTCGCCCACGGTGACCAGACGCCGCAACACGGCGCGTTCATGCACGATTTCGGCATAGCGGCGGATATTGGCTGCAGAGGGCGTGTTGTTGGCAATCTCGCTGAGGTAGGCGAGGCCACCGGCCTGATCAATTTCGTTATGCTTTTCGATCGCCTCGAAAACCGTGACCACGTCGGCCGGTTTGCCTTGTTCGACAAGCTGCTTGATGCGGCGAAAAATGCGGCGGTGATCATCGCGATAAAAATCGACCTCACTGACGATATCGCCGATCTTGTCCCAGGCGAGATTGTCCAGCAGCAGCCCGCCGATCAGCGACTGCTCGGCCTCGACCGAGTGCGGCGGCAACCTGAGTGCCGCAATCTGCGGGTCCTCCGAACGATTCGTCGCAAAAACACGCGGGGTAGCCTGCATCTGGGCCATGTTGTCGTCTCCTGAGTTACGCCGGACAGTCTACCTTGATGCAACCCCGGACGGGGTGGATAAGCCTGTGGAAATGCGGTGGAAATGCTGTGCTCAGTTTGTGCATGAATTGTACGTAGTCGGAAAAACAGAAGGGCCGCCAAGCCCGATTAAGCTTGGCGGCCCTTCAACGGAAAATTCGGGTGCCGGCTTATTGTTCGCCGAGCACAGAAACGGTGATGCTGGCCAGCACATCGGTATGCAACGAGATCTCCAGTTTGCTGTCGCCGACCATTTTGAGCAAACCGTTGGGCATGCGTATCGCCGTCTTGTCAATTTCAAAACCTTGCACTTTCAGCGCTTCGGCAATGTCTGCGCCACTCACCGAGCCAAACAGGCGTCCATCAACCCCAGCCTTGCGGGTCACTTGCACCATCAGGCCTTCCATTTTCGCCGCCTTCTCCTGCGCAGCGACGAGTTTCTCGGCCTGGACTTTTTCCAGTTCAGCACGCTTGACCTCGAAAGCAGCGAGATTCTCGGGCGTCACGCGCTTGGCCTTGCCATGGGGAATCAGAAAATTGCGGGCATAGCCTTCCTTGACTTTGACCACGTCGCCGAGGCTACCGAGGTTAACGACTTTCTCCATCAGAATCACTTGCATGTTGGTTCCTCCGGATTAGACGTGCAAATCGGTATAGGGCATCAGCGCCAGGAAACGGGCGCGCTTGATCGCCACCGACAACTGGCGCTGATATCCCGTCTTGGTGCCGGTGATGCGCGCCGGCATGATCTTGGCGTTCTCGGTGATGAAATCCTTGAGAATTTCAACGTCCTTGTAATCCACTTCGAGTATCTTCTCCGCCGTGAAGCGGCAGAATTTGCGCCGCTTGAACAAGCTGCGGCCCTTGTCATCCTTGCGTTTGGTTCCAAGCTTGGACTTCGGTTTAAATGCCATGGTCAATTCCTTCCATAAACTCTATCTCATTCACATGCAGGACCGGGGTCCTGCTCTTCAGACTCTTCGCCGCGAGAAAGCCGGTCAAGCGGAGCGCATCGCCGGGTTTTGATCCCGCCAGCAGCAGTGCCGTTGGTCCCAGCGCCAGCGCCTGCAATTCACACGCCACTTGCCTCGGGCTGCCTGCTTCAAGCTGCTGCGAGTGGTGGGCAATCCGGAAATTCAGGGCCGGAATACCTGCCGGGGTGTAGCGCAATGCCGCCAGTTCCAGCAGCTTGCCCGTCAGCACCGTGCAGTTGTCAGGCGGCAGCAGCGGCCTCCACGGGGGCTTCCGGAGCAGCGACAGGCGCTGCCGGCGTCAATGACCGGGATTTTTCTTCCTTCATCATCGGCGAGGGCGTGGTGACGGCCTGTTTCACTTTGATGGTCAAATGGCGCAACACGGCGTCATTAAACTTGAAGGCATTCTCCAGTTCGGCCAAAGTCTCGCCGTCGCACTCGATATTCATCAGCACGTAGTGCGCCTTATGCACTTTCTGGATCGGATAGGCCATCTGCCGACGGCCCCAGTCTTCGAGCCGATGAATATTGCCGGAGCGCGATGAAATCAGCGTCTTGTAGCGTTCGACCATCGCGGGAACCTGCTCGCTCTGGTCGGGATGGACGATAAAAACCACTTCATAATGTCGCATGCAATCTCCTTATGGGTTAAGCTCCCCCGCATGCGCTTCGGGTGGAGCAAGGTGGAAAGAGGCGCGATTCTATAGAAATACTGGATTG
>JBAYVV010000338.1:0-2854 GCA_041674465.1 Sterolibacterium sp. | reverse complement strand
TCGGAAAGCCGGGGCCGAACGCCATTTACTTTCGGGCTGGACTGAGCTGCATGGACTGCAGCGACTGTGCGGTGACATGACCGGCGAACCCAACCCGTGTTCGCCGTGTCGCCAGCGCCAACTGTTAAATTCAAGCCGGGGAAACCGGGCATCCCGGTTTCCCCTTGCGGGGTCAGAAGCCCAGCGAGACTCCAAGCATCAGACCATTTACCCCGCCGGTCAGTGCGCTGTAGATCTTGTCATCATAATAATCGTAGCTGTATGACGCCTTGAGCTTCATGTTCTTCTTCAACTCATAGTCGACACCCAGCGCCAGCGAATGCACCGAGCTGTTGATTCTGCCGTCGACGCTGCCGGCGGTTGCTGTGAGCGCGCCGCCGACATAGCCACTCGACGTGTCTCCCTTAGAGGCGGAGTAGGTATAACCACCGTTCCAGCGCAATTCGTCGCTGACTTGCCAGTCGCCGGCAAGAGAGAAGACGTAAGTGTCGACGTCATAGTTGGGTCGATCGACGCTGAGGAAGTTAACCGCCGTGGCAGGTGCTTCGAACCGTCGTGCGTCGCTGCGCAGGAAATAGGTGCTGAAATCATCCCGGTTCCAGGAAAGGCTGGCCGTTGTGTTGATCCACTCGGACGGCTTCATGCTCAGCGAAACGCCAGCAGCCTGCAATTTCTTGTTGACGTCCTGGGTTACCGTGCCGACCGGCACTAGGCTGTTCAAGATATTGCCGCTCACCGCATTGTTGGCGTTCTTGATGCTCTTGTAGTCATAGTAGCCGCTCACTAAGCTGTCCTTGCCCATCGCGTAGGTAAGCTTGGCTTTCAGACCGACCGCTTTCTCTGGTTCGCTGACCTGCCCCGTTTCACTGGCCCACTGATAGGACGGCGTGATGCGCAACATCATGCCGGGCATAGGCCGCGATACCACCTTCAGGTAAAGCTCGTCGGAATTGGTAGTGTTGCGGTAAAACGACCGTTGGGCAGCGATACCGGTTCCATTGGCGCCGCCCCCAACGACATTGTCATGCCAGGTCAGATCGCGATCCTTGTCCTCGTGTTTCCAGCCGGCCGTCATCGTTGACTTCATTGGAGCTGCACGGAAAGAAGCGGCCAAGCCATAGGTGAGCACCTCGATCCGGTTGATGCGAACCCCTAGTTGTTGATCGACCGCCTGATTGAGCAGACCAAGCGCCGGGTAGGTGGAATCGTTCTTGCGGTTGTTGTATTTGACAAAACCCTCGACCCCGACGCCGGACACGTTGCTATTGACGTTGAGATACGCGCTGTTGGTGGTGATCTTGCCTGTGGTGTATCCCGCCGTCTGCTGAGCTGTGGTGAAGGAATCCTGATCCAGCACCGACAAACCATACCCCGCCGCAACGGAGGTGCTGCCGTAGTTTTTGGAAAAGCGGAAGTTATTGGAAATCAGGGTGCTATCCGGAACAAAATGGATATCCTTGGTACTCGCTACGAGGCGGTCATTGAATGCATTCGCACCCGGCAAAGGCACACCCGTTACGAGGCCGCTGCTTACGCCACCGAAGTCGGCAAAAGTGTAGAGCCTGGCCCGGTTGTCGAATTTCTCCACTGATCCCTCATAGGCAATGTTGAATCCGCCGGGAGATCCGTTCAGGCTCACCGTGTAGCGATTCATTCTCTCGTCGACCGGCATGTTGAAACCACGCCAGCGTTGCTTCGCCCTAGCACCGGCAGCGGTGAGAAATCCAGGAAACGCGGTACTGTTTACGTCGCTGCCGCCCGCTACATAGGTGGCAAAGCGGTTGCCGTCACGTTTGTAGCCGTCGTAATTGAGCAGCGCCGCAGCCGTTGTGCCAAACAGTGTTGGCTTGAGAGCTAGGCCCAAGCCGTAAGTAGTGCGATCGATCTTGAAGAGTCTTTCACCACCAGAATCGTCGTTGAACTGTCCCACGTAGCCGGAATTGGTGGTTGTATAGGCGGGATCAGTTCCACCAGGAACCTGGCCAGGGCTATAGAGAAAGCTTAGACCCCCGGTTGTCGAGCGGAAGTTCGTGTAGTAGCCGGTAAAGCCCAGCGTATCGGAATTCGCTTTGAGCGTTCCTCGGTGGTTGTAGGCGCCAAAGCCTTCCCGCTCGAGGCGGAAGGTCTCACGCGCGCCGTTCTTGCCGACTATGCTCAAGTCGACGTCCGGATAAAGCCCGCCTCGAGTGTCGCTGCCCTTCTGGACATTGTAGCGTTCGAGAAACTGGGTGCTGGCGGTACCCGCGCCCTTGAAGTAATCAAAGTAGGTGAGCTTCGGCGTAACTTCACCGGTGACGACAGTGGTACCAGCCGGTTCTGCGGCGAATGATGCGGTACCGAAGACAGCCGCCACTGCTGCACAAAGCGTCTTGACTCGAATATTCTTGTTCATGATCATCCCCTATGCTCAATGTCTCAAGTGCTGATCGATGGCGCTGCCATGTATGGCGCCGTGGCAACTTGCGCAGTCCCTAAGCACTGCACCAGAAATCGGCGTGGTGTTGCCGGTAGCCGTCGCACCGGACACACCATGGCGATTGCCTGCGATGGAATGGCACTGCAAACATTGCATCGGTTGCGCAACCGACAAAAGCCGTTTGTTCGGTGAACCGTGCGGGTCGTGGCAGTTCTTGCAGTCTTCGGCCGCCGGCGGATGCTCGAATACGTGAGGTCCGCGCACAGCCTGGTGGCAGGAGGTGCATTGCGCCGTGGCAGCGCCGAGGGTGGCCAACTTCGAGGCATGCGGATCATGGCAGCCGGTGCAGGTGGCGCCGCCTTCCTTGACCGGGTGATGCGAGGTCATGCTGAACTTGGCCAGTACGTCCTGGTGGCAGGTCGCGCACAGCGCGGTGGT
>JBAYVV010000337.1:0-2868 GCA_041674465.1 Sterolibacterium sp. | reverse complement strand
TGGGCAAGAACCGCACAAATAAAAAGCCCGGCACCCACTACGGGCACCGGGCCATGATACGCGGGACAAACCTATATCACCTTGAATGCAAGCGTTGGCGCATCAACAGACAGCGGCCATATCCGACTCGTTAGTCCGCATGTCTCAAATTGCACTACGGCACGATACCGTGTATTACCCTGCGGCAATGCATTCGACAGAGTGAATGGCGTATCGGATGATTGAACGCCAAGAGCAGCCGGAATACGTAGGGAATGCCGTGCATAGATACGGATCACGCCATCGGAGCCGACGATATCGCGCGATACCATGCCCAAACATTGTCTTGACCATTGCGTGGTCCAGCGGACATGTACGATAGAGCCAGGGGCGACCTGTTGCGGGACTACCTCGCCTTGCAGGAAGGCCAGTGGCGGCCTTCGGTCAAAGGCGACTAGCCCGATAAGGGTCAGGCAAGTAGCTAGCGCTAGGATATGTTGCATCAGCATTGGCCGGGAAAAATCCCTTGCGAGAAGCATGGCCGTGCCTCATTTTTTGAGGAACTTCATCCCGATCTCATAGAGACCGTAAGTTCCGACAACCCCTGCGGAAAGCCAAGCCGACCAAATCCGAACCGTGGCCCAGAGCCACCGCATGCGATCCTCGTCCCGGATAATGCGGCGAATCTGCTTAACCTCATCCTCCGAGAGCGGACCGCTATGTACGTCATGCTGATCGGTCGTCATCGGCCTACCGCCATATTAAACATATTGCATGCTAGAATAGTTCCGGTCATGAGACAGACCTCATATGTCTGTTGAGTGATCGGGGCGCCCTTTGTGCAAGCATCGGGCGTCCCACGGTGTACGCCTCACTTTTGGCAAATCGGATTCTGCCAGCCCTGCGAACATCTATAAAGAACCTCGTTGCGCGTCAGGCGCTCACGAACTCCGCGCGGCAATACCTTGATCGCTGCGGAATCCGCTGGCGACGTGATGACGCGTTGATAACTAGCGGAGAAGCTATCCGTTGCGCCGGCACTTTCGACAAGGCAGAACAGCAGACACAACCGGACCCTATCCGCACTAGCGGCCGAGATCGTCGATAAGATTATCAAGCTCGCCATCAGGCATCGCATTAATCTTCTCCATGATGCGCTTCCCGGCCTCGGTCTTTTCGAGGATTGCGAGCGCCGTCTTTGCTATCTCGGAATCCTGGCCGGCAGTGAATTGCTGCCTGCCCTGCACCCAATTGATGAGCGCGAGGGCAAGCTGCAATCCGGCCGATATCAGGCTGACCCAGCTCATGCCGTCTTGTTCGGTACGATCCACACAAACAGCGTGGACAGCACGGCAACGATACCGGCCTGCATCTCGGCACTAATTTCCCAGCCGGTCAGATAGGTAATGATGGGAACGAGACCACTGACCAGCAGTGCCGCAAAAGCCTTGTCGAACTTGGAGAACATTGTTTCACCTTTCATGTAATGCCGGTAGCCGACCGGCGCGGGTTACTTCGGACAGTAGGTAGAATGCGGTGATCTCTTGCAGTCGAATAGCGCGCTCTGGCAGCCAGACAGCGTGATACCGAGCAGCACGAGTGCCGCCGCTTGACGAATTGTCATGACGCCAGCGCCCTTAGCATTTTGTAGATTGCTTGCTGGCGCGTGGGGTTCTTGTCTACGTTCCCGTGGAAGTCGTAGACCGTCTCAAATGTCAGCTTCGTCGTCTTGTTGTCGTCGGCTAGCGTATAGCGACCGTGACCAACGAATTGCGTGAACCACGGGATGAAGTTCCCATTCCAGTAGTAGTGCGCGCGTTTGACGGTCGGCGGTAGCGGCGGGCTATCGAGCCAAAACGTCGGATCGAGTCCGATGAGAAGATCCAGCGGCGTTGGCGTGCGATATCCGTTGTTTCCGTAAGCAGCTAGCCATGCAGCCGTATTGCCGCCGTTGGAATATCCAACCGCAGCTCGCACGTCGGCCGGGGCAAGCCAGTCACCAGCCTGCTGCCAGTTTTCCCACGGGAAGAATTTTGCAAGCGTCAGATACCCGGGGATCACCCATGTCTGCACGTGACTGGCCATTTCATCGCCGGCTGTCAGTGACGCGCCCCCGAGCGGTCCCATGAACGCAATGTGGAAACGCTTCTTCGCGGGCGTCATTTCAGCGCACCCCACGTCTGGGGTCCGACTTTCCCATCAACCGTCAGGCCATTGGCTTTCTGCAAAGCCTTGACGGCCTTCTCAGTCTTTGGGCCGAAGTCACCGTCCACCATAATTTTGAGCTTGCGTTGCAGATCAGCGACCGCATCGCCCTTGCTGCCGCGCACGAGGAACGGACGCTCAACAACGGCAGGCTGCGTCATATCAGCCTTTACGACCGAACCATCCAGCGCCCATGGCTTGGCTGAATCATAAAGCTTTGGATCTTCGACGACCGAAACGTGGAAGTGCTGATAGTGCCCGTTGGTGCCGCCGTATTTGCGCCACGGCTTGCCGCTGTTCGCGATGCGACCATTCGAGATAACGTAATAGATGCGCGGGTCCGCAGACTTGCGCAGTGCCTCCGCCAGCGTGGCGTTGTCGACGCCGTTACGCGGGTCGTGGGTGATGTCCAGCGCGCGCACCACGCCGGCCGCATTCGGATTGTGCTCGGACTTGCGGGACGCATGCTTGGAGTCCCCGATCCAGCCGTCCGATGCTTTGCTGCGTTTCGGCGCAAGCGCGTTGACCTGATCGCGCAGCACAACGAGCGCCTTCGCGAGACGTGCCATAAAGACCTCCGATGTATGATGATGCGGGCTACGCGCCCTGCAGGATGTAGATGCAATACGGCTTGCCGAGGTCCCACGTGTTCACGCCGATGCAGACGTGAAAGCGGTTATCCTT
>JBAYVV010000336.1:0-2874 GCA_041674465.1 Sterolibacterium sp. | reverse complement strand
TGTTGATGACCAACTTCCACAGCAAGACCCTGAATCGCGATTTTCCGCTGATCTCCTTCGTCAATCAGGTGGTGGTTTCGAAGGAATAACGCATTCAGTAATGGAAGCGCAATTGGGCGATCAGTAACGCATCGGCTTCAACGCGATATATCATGCGATGCTCGTCCGTGGTGCGGAGTGACCCATAGCCCGATAGCGCGTACTTCAAAGCTTCGGGCTTGTCTAAACTCCAGCTTTGCATTCAAAGACTTGCCTGTATATATATCGCTTGACGTTAAATGCTACGCGGTATAGAGTAGAAGCATGACGATACGTTCGTTCCGGTGTTCTGACAGCAGAGCACTTTATGAAGGCAAGCATCCTCGACGCTTCAGGGCCATTGAAATGGTTGCGGAACGGAAGTTGCAAATGCTGGACGACGCTGTTGAGTTGCGTGATTTGAAAGCGCCTCCAGGAAATCGCCTGGAAGCTTTGCACGGGAACCGGTCTGGGCAGCACAGCATCCGCATCAACGACCAGTGGCGACTATGCTTCACATGGACCGCTGCAGGACCGGAGAATGTTGAGATCGTCGATTACCATTGAGAGAAACGATATGGCCACCAACAAAATGAGACCGATTCACCCTGGCGAGGTCCTGCGGGAGGAATTCCTGGCTGCGAACGGGATGAGTGCCCACGCTCTGGCGATGGCGTTGCACGTTCCTGCGCCAAGGATCAACGATATTGTGCGCGAGCGGCGTGCGGTGACACCCGACACTGCCTTGCGGCTGGCACGCTACTTCGATACCACTGCCCAGTTCTGGCTGAACTTGCAAAATTCATTCGACCTCAAGCGGGTTGAGAGCGAAGCCGGCAACCGAATCATCGGCGAAATTCAACCCTTGCAAAGAGCCGCATGAGGCTATCAACAAGGATCTGCGGCCTTTACCCCAAGAGCGCTGGGTAAAGCGGTTCTCAACCGCCTTACCTCATCCGGTAGATATACGTCGCCCCGAGATAGGTCACGTTCTGCTTGGGCTGCAGGCTGACGGTGCTGTTGTCGGAATAGGCGAAGGGGATGCCGTTGTAGCCCCAGGTCCATTCCTCGAACTTGGCGCGCTGGTGGATCAGATCAACACGCACATCGACGCTTTTCTGCAGGGCGTACTTGCCGAAGAGCTTGAAGGTGGTCTGGCGGTACCTGACATCCGGCAAGCCGCCGGCAGCCACGGCACTGCCGTCGCTCATGTTTTGCTGGTAGCGGTTGTTGTCGCTGAGGTAGGTGAGATCCGCGCCGACTTCGAGCATGGGCATCGGCTTGCCATTAACACCGAGGCCAAAGCTCGTGTTGAGGTTTTCCAGTTCGGCGAGGTAGCCGGTGCTGTGATCGATATGCACCATCTGCTTGCCCTGGTTCCAGTAGCCGGTGGCTTTCCAGGTTTCGGAAATCTTCCAGGCGGCATCGACGCCGTAGGACTTCATGCTGGTGTCGCGCAAGCCCTTCTCGGTCGGGCCGGTGTAGGTATCCTTGCCGTCCTCGATGAGGAACTGCAGCGAGAGCGCCTCAAGCGGGGTCCAGTCGGCGGTGATCCTGACCTTGTCGCGGCTCCGATCTTCCAGGAACATCGGGAAGGAACCATACCGATTGTAGATGGTACTCTCGGCAACCGCGGGGAAACCCGCGCCCGGCACCAGGCTCAGCCATCTTGAGCCGTCACGCTCGGAGGAGACATAGCTGATGCCGGCGTTGAAAGTCTCCGACATGACGCGACGCAGTTCGAGTCGGTAGCCCTCTTCGCGCGTGTCCTCCCGCAGTCCGGTCATGCCGTCGATGATGGTGGTCACGACCGGGCGATCACGCTCGATCTTCTGGTAATCCACGCCCACCGTGGCCCGGAGGTTCTCCGGCAGGGCATAGCTTGCCTCGGCCTTGCCCGTGAGTTTCTGTGAGGAGAAACGCGTGTTGGTATAGAAACTCGCCGGATTGCTGGCGAGCCCGGTCAGGTTGTACAAGGCCAGCGGCGTTTTGTCGTCCTTGTCTTCGTAGCGCACATTCGCGAGCAGCGAGAGCTTGTCGATCGGACGGGCGGTCAAGCCGAACTGGGCCAGCGTGGCGTTCACTTCGCCGCCAAGGTTGCTGAGACCCGCCGGTGCGCCTGTCAGGCCAGTCGCGGCATAGTCGCGATCCTGCGTGGCATGGGTGTAGGAGAGCTTGAAGGTGGCACGCGTGGTCGGGGCAAGCGCATAGTTGCCCGAGAGATAGAACTGGTGCGCCTGATTGTCCGGCGGCAAGGCCATCGGCTGCTGCAGGAAGCCCTGCAAGGTCATGCTCGGTGCGCCGAAGACCGAACCATTGGAATTCCACAGGCTGCCATTGACCACCGGATTCAGGGAGCCGTTGGCATTGGTGTAGAACGAGCCGTAATAGCCGCCGCTCAGCATGAATTTGTAGCCGGAATAATTCAGCTTGGCTTCAAATTGCTTGGTGGTCGAATTGACCGGCTCGGGCAACATCAGGAACGCGGTGTTGGTATTGGCCAGCAAGGTTCCTGCTGCCGCACCGCAGGCATTGCGCAGTGCGGCAAAAGCGCCGCAGGCGATGCCGCGACCGGACATGCGCGCGCCGTCCTTATCTTCATGCTTGAAGCTGGCTTCCAGTTGGAGATTGTCCGTCAACCACTTTTCCGCACTGACAGTAACGCCCTTGCGCTGCAGATCAAGATTGAGCTGACCTCCCGTACCCGGCGCAGCCAGGCTGTTGACGACGGGGGCCACACTGCCGGCGTTTTGCAGGCCGGTGTTGATGGTGCGCGGATCGCGGCGGGTAAGCTCGTTGTATTCCGCAGAAACTTTCCAGTCGCCCTGCTTCCAGTAGGTGGCACTGAGTTCGCGG
>JBAYVV010000335.1:0-2907 GCA_041674465.1 Sterolibacterium sp. | reverse complement strand
TGCCGCGGACTATGTGCTGAAGGGCCATCTGAACAAACTGGCGCCGGCGGTCAGGCGCGCCCTGCTCAATGCCGACGAGCACTGCCGCCGCAAGCAAGCCGAGAAAGCCCTCAGGGAAAGCGAGGAGATGTATCGCTCCCTCGTGCGGACCATTCCCGACCTCGTCTGGCTGAAGGATCCGGAGGGCGTCTACCTGGGCTGCAACCCGCAGTTCGAGCATTTTTTCGGAGCGCCGGAAGCCGACATCGTCGGCAAGACGGACTATGACTTCGTAGACAAAGATCTCGCCGATTTTTTCCGCGAGAACGACCGCAAGGCCATGGCGGCCGGCAAGTCCAGCAGCAACGAGGAATGGCTGACGTTCGCCGACAACGGTTATCGGGGCATGTTCGAGACCATCAAGACGCCGATGCGGGCTCCAGGGGGAAAAGTGATCGGCGTACTCGGCATCTCACGCGACATCACCCAACGCATGGCCAACGAAGAGGAACTCCGCGAGCTTTCCCTGGCGGTGGAACAAAGTCAGGAGAGCATTGTCATCACCAACACCGACGCCAAGATCGAATATGTGAACGAAGCGTTCGTCCAGAATTCGGGTTATAGCCGTGAAGAAGCCTTCGGCAAGAACCCGCGCATCCTGCACTCCGGCAAGACGCCGCCGGAGACTTTCGCGTCGCTTTGGGATGCTTTGGCGCACGGCCAGCCCTGGAAAGGGGAGTTCCACAACCAGCGCAAGAACGGCAGCGAATACCTCGAATTTGCGCGCATCACCCCCATCCGTCAGCCCGACGGACGCATCACCCATTACCTGGCGGTCAAGGAGGACATCACCGAGAAAAAGCGGATGGGCATGGAATTGGACCGCCACCGGCTCCACCTGGAAGAGCTGGTCAAAAGCCGCACAGCGGAACTGGCCGAGGCCCGCGAGATCGCTGAGGCCGCCAACCATGCCAAGAGTACTTTCCTGGCCAACATGAGCCATGAGATTCGCACGCCGATGAACGCCATCATCGGTCTCACCTATTTGCTGCGGCGTGCCGCACCGACCACCGAACAAGCCGAACGGCTGGGCAAGATCGACGCCGCCGCCAATCACCTGCTCTCCATCATCAACGACATCCTCGACCTGTCAAAGATCGATGCCGGCCGTATTGAACTGGAGCTGACCGACTTCCACCTGTCGAGCATTCTCGACAATGTCCGCTCCTTGATCGCCGATCAGGCCAGGGCCAAGGGACTGACGATTACGGTGGATTCCCGCTCAGTACCCGTCTGGCTGCGCGGCGACTCGACGCGGCTGCGCCAGGCCTTGCTCAATTACGCCGGCAACGCCGTCAAATTTACTGGGAGCGGCTCCATCGCTTTGCGTGCCCTGCTTCTGGAAGAAAAGGACGACGCGATTCATGTGCGTTTCGAAGTGCAAGACACCGGGATAGGCATCGCGCCGGATAAACTACCCAAGCTGTTCCAGGCTTTTGAGCAGGCCGATGTCTCGACCACCCGCCAGTTTGGCGGCACGGGACTGGGACTCGCCATCACGCGGAACCTGGCGCACATGATGGGCGGTGAAGCCGGCGTGGAGAGCATGCCGGGCCAGGGTAGCACATTCTGGTTCACCGCATGGCTCGGTCGAGGTCGCGGCATCATGCCGTCCGAGTCCATCGATCGCCACGAGCAAGCCGAGATCGAATTGCGGCGCCACCATGCCGGAGTACGCCTCCTGCTCGCCGAGGACAACGCCGTCAACCGGGAAGTGGCTCTGGAACTTCTGCATGGGGTGGGACTGGCGGTTGATTCGGCCGAGCACGGTCGGCAAGCACTGGACAAGGCGCGCGCCACCGCTTACGACCTGATCCTGATGGATGTGCAGATGCCGGAGATGGACGGGCTGGAAGCGACCCGGCTGATCCGCGCGCTGCCCGGTCGCGCAACGACGCCGATTCTGGCGATGACAGCCAACGCTTTTGACGAGGACCGGCGCAAGTGCGAGGAAGCCGGTATGAACGATTTCGTCGCCAAACCGGTGGATCCGGATGCCCTCTTTGCCACTTTGCTTAAATGGTTGCCCGCAGCCACCGCGGAATCCTCGAGTCGGCATCAGGCAGAAGATGCGCCTGCAGATGCCGGCGAGGACCCTCTTGAGCGCCTCGCGGAGATCCCCGACCTGGACATGGAACGTGGCTTGAAAATGGTACGCGGCAATCGAATCAAATACGGCAAGCTATTGGCCCTCTTCGGCAAAACCCACGATCAAGATGCAGCGCGCCTGTCAGCGAGCCTGGCATCCGCCGATCTGGCTGGGATCAAACATCTGGTCCATGCACTGAAGTCTTCCGCCGGCATGGTCGGGGCAACGCGTGTCTCGGAGATAGCAGCCACCATCCAAAGCGCATGCGACCAGAGTGCGGATATGGCGCATATCGAACCGCTCTGCACCGCGCTGATCAAAGAACTTTCTGCCCTCATCGAGGCGATCCAAGCAGAGATCGCCGCTGAAAAAGTCACGGGCATCGTCGGCGAAGTCGGACGTCTCGACAACGTACTCGCACAGCTCGAAATTCTGCTCGACAAAGGCGACTGGTCGGCAGTTGATCTGGCCCAGGATGAAGCAGCGCTACTGCGCGTCACATTGGGCGAAGCAGCCGACAGGCTGCTACAACATATCGAGAGTTTCGATTACGAGGAGGCGCTGGCAATTTTGCAAGCGTGCAGAACCCGCTCTGGTGTGTGACGACGGTCGGCAGAGGTTAGTAATTTCCCGACTGGGCGGCGTTGACAAACTTGGTGTATTCGCCGAGGAAGGTCAGCTTGACCATGCCGGTCGGGCCATTCCGGTGCTTGCCGATGATGACTTCGGCCAGGCCCTTGTCCTGGGTGTCGGGTTTGTAATATTCCTCGCGATACATC
>JBAYVV010000334.1:0-2911 GCA_041674465.1 Sterolibacterium sp. | reverse complement strand
GTCTTGGCATCGATCGCCTCGCCCGTCAGCAGGGCGTAGGCCGCCCGCTTGACCCCAAGCAGTTCCTCGAAGCAGCTGTGAATACCGTCGCCGGGGACTGAACCGATCTCATAGTGAGGATCAAACAAGGTGGCGTCTTCGGCCATCAGCGTGATGTCGCACATCAGGCAGATCTCGCTGTGGAAACCGCTGCCGTTGAGGATGCCGACGGTCGGAATCTCCAGGTCGTTGATCAGCGAACTGACGTTGATGCGGCCGTCCTTGTAGGCGTATTCGTAGGCCCAGTAAGGCAGGTTCTCCTGCTCCAGTTTGAAGCCTTCAGGATCGGCTTCCATCATGAAGTTCTCGCCTGAGCCGGTGAAAATCATCACCTCGTTCTCGTTGTCGGCGCCGATGGCTTTGAACAATAATCCCAGGGCGCGGTGATTTTGCACGCTCAACTGAATAGAACCGCCGAGGGTGTGAGCCTTCGCCAGAATGACGCCATCCGGTCGACGCTCGAGCTTGTAATGATTCTTGAAGCGCTCCTGGTACTCTTCAAACTTGGGGGTTGCGACGAAATCCTGCAGTGACATGATTGATCTTCTCCTTGTCTTAATGATCTGTTGTTAATCCAGCCTGTTCTCGAATATTTCTCTTAAAGCGCTCTGGCCAAGCCCAATGCTGAGGTAGCGACGCTGCCGAGCAAGAGGAAATCGCCGATGGCCATGATGGGAACCAATGAACGGATGCTGCCGAGGGTCCACACAACGGCGGCACACATCAGTGCAATCGCCAGGCCGTCCGTCACCATCGGCGAGTAAGCCATCTTGGGGATGACCAGACCCACTAGCACCGCCACCACCGAGAAGAGGAAGGCGTGGGCATGGATCGTCTTGTTCCACTTGTAGCCGTCATTGACCCGGTGGTACTCGGCCAGATTGCCCGCCGCTGCGATCTTCTCCAACTGCGCCAGGCTGACCTCGTGACGCTTGGCTAAGAGAAAGCCGATAATCGCCGCCACCACCATCCAGGAGAATCCGAACGTCATCAGTACGTTTGCCATGACCTGCCCCTTAGGTGAGGCCCGCTTCCTTGCGGGTGATTTCGTAGATGGCGCTCCAGTCGGTCTCTTCCATTCCCGCAGCTATCCCCGCCTTGAGCTTGCGCTCGGCGATCTTGCCAATGTCCAGGTTCGCCCCAACCGCTTCTGCCGTCGATAGCATCAAGGTCACGTCCTTGAGGCCGCCCTTCATGACGAAGCCGCCGCGTCCGGCAAAGTCCCGGCTGCGCAGCTTCTCGGCATACATCTTCAATGCCGGGTGGGCAAACAGCGCCTGCTGGTAGAAGTCGCGCATCGGCTCCAGCGGCACGCCGCACTTTTCCGCCAGGACATAGGTCTCGCCGATCATCTCGATGATGGAGATGACGTTGTAGTTGATGCACAGTTTCATGCTGTTGGCGATCGCGGGTTTCTCCGAGATGACATTGACGGCCTTCGAGTAGGCCTGGCACACCGGGGTGGCGGTTGCGGTGGCCTGGGGATTGCCGGCCAGGAAGGAGGTCAGCTGGCCGCTGGCAGCCGCATCCGGACGTCCGACTACCGGCCCGGAGACGTAGTAGCTGCCATGCTTGCGGTGCAGTTCGGTGAGTTGGTCGGCACATTTGGGCGAGATGGTCGTCACGCAGACATGGACCGCACCGGACTTCATGCCGGCCAGGATGCCCTCGGCGGCCTGCAGGTTGTCGAGGATGGACTGGTCGTCCATGAGGCTGGTGATGACAACGTCGGCACCGGTCACGGCTTCCTTGGCTGTCTTCGCTGCTTTGGCGCCGTTGGCGACCAGCGGCTCCATTTTTGTCGCGGTGCGGTTCCAGACCGTCAGGTCGAAGCCGCTCTTGAGGATGCACTGGGCGATGCCCGATCCCATGTTGCCCAATCCGATGAAGGCTACTTTCATTGATGCCGCTCCTTGTTTGACGTGCTTGTGCTATTGGGCCAGACCGATGCTGCCCAGATAGACGCTTTCCTCGACCTTCGCCGTGGTTCCGGCCGAGCCATGCTGGGGATGGCTGATCTTGACTTGATAGGTGCCGCTGTTGGGTTCGAGTCGGTCGATCTTGAAGTCGCCGAACATATCTGTCTTGGCTTCGCCGACCGCCTTGCCGTCCTTCAGCAGTTCGACCTGAGCGCCCTCTACGCATTCGAGCACGCCCTTGATCTGGGCGGTGACGCTGCCGCCGACGAAGCACTTGCTCCAGCGGTGGTAGTTCTTGTAGTACACCCGGGGTCGGGTGCCCAGACCCGGTTTCAGGACTTCGAGCTTGTCCCGTTCGGCGATGGCGCGCATCTGGGCATCGTCGACTTTGATCGCCTGCATGCAGCCGGTAGCGCACGCCTGGGTCGCCCGCGGTTCTTTCCAGCCCTGATCCAGCAGGTGGGCATCGAAGATCCATTTCTGCGGCAGTTGCAGTGCTTCGTTCCACCAGATCGCTCCGTAGGGACACGAGTCCACAACGTCGCGCCGTCCCTTGGCTTTCACCGGGTCGATGATGACGATGCCATCCGGGCGTTTGGTGACGCACCCTCCTCCGGCATCCACGCAGGGGGCGTTGTCGCACTGGTTGCAGGTCACCGGCAGGTAGGCCACATCCACCAGCGGGGTCGCTCCTCTCACCCGCCGGCCGATTTTGATCCAGTCGTGTCCGTGCGCCGGCATCGGCGCCGCATACGCCCCAAAGTCATTCCCGATGTGTTCGTCCTTCGTCGCAATCGCGCAGTTGTTGCAGTTCTCGCACTTCTCCACATCTATGATTAAGTTCCACTTTTCCATCTTGTACCTCTCGTTCAATTGGTTGAGGACCGGGAACTCACCCAAAGCCAGAGCGGGTGAGCCGCGGTCATGATCAAGCATGAAAGTGTTCGTCCGCT
>JBAYVV010000333.1:0-2912 GCA_041674465.1 Sterolibacterium sp. | reverse complement strand
CGCAGAAACTGTCGCGGTGTTCGAGCGCGGTGAACTTGAGGCGAAAATCTATCGCGGAATGAACCCGGCTTTTGTCCGCAAAGTATGGGCCAAGAGGCGAGCAACGCGACCGCCCATTGATTTGAGCAGCCAGAGAGCGGCCAAACTTGCCGCGCAAATCGAAGTTGGTGGCGCAAAGGCCATCATAGCACAGGTCGCGCTCAAGCACGGCATGACGGTTGAAGATTTGACGGGATCGAGCCGCAAGCGGGTTCATATCAAGGCGCGTGGCGAAGCGCTTAAGACGCTGGCCGCAACGATGCCTCATCTGACGCTTGGGCAATTGGGCATGATGTTTGGCGGGCGTGGACATTCGACCATCTGCTGGATTCTCGGCAGGAAAAAGAGCAGCCAGAAGCCCGCTCATAAGGGAGAGAACTGATGGAACCGAGACGAGTGCAGCTTTCCCGCAAGAAGGGCTGGAAGATGCCCGAGAACACGGTGAAGGTGGACCGGGCAACCCCGTGGGGAAATCCGTTTGTCGTTGGCAAGCCGGGCGGGTGCTACACGGCGAAGGTCGTAGATAGACGCCACGCATGGCAACTGTATCGCAGCGTGGCGCTTAACACACCACATCTCATAGAAGCGGCGCAACGTGATTTGCGCGGCAAGAACCTCGCGTGTTGGTGCCCGTTGCCGACTGAGCCTTATGAGCCAGATTGCTGCCACGCTGCCGTTTTGCTCGACATCGCGAACGCCACCCCGGAGACAGGCTCATGACCGCTATACCGGAGGATATCAGGGAGAAGGTAAGCGCCGCGCTTCGGCTCGTGAAGGCCACTCACTATTTGGATGAGAAAATCGACATTGTCGCCCGCCTTCTCCTATCCGAGCGCAACGCCACCCGGAATGCAACGCTCGAAGAGGCGGCGAAGATTGCGGAGAATAACGACTATTTCGTGAGCGAGGGTGAGTTCATCGCCACCGCCATACGCAAGGAGAAGACATGAGTGTTGTCGAAAAAGTTGCGCGCGCTCAGTTCGAAGATTTTATGGATTGGCAGTTCGGCCAGCCCCTCCAATGGGAGGGTGATCCGCCACATAACGCCGCCGAGTTAGATAGAGAGTGGCGGGACAGGGAATGGGTTGAACAGAAAGAATTTTATATGCGGATGGCCCGTTCAGCCCTCGCCGCCATCTCCAAAGCAGGAAACGACTGAATGAGGCTCGCACGAGAATCCGGCAAGTGGTATGTCGCCACGACAGAACCCAATCTGGAAACGCGGGCTCTCGACAAGCTGACCCGTGCCGGCTTCCATGCCTATCTGCCGATCTATCGTGAAGACATCCACAACAAGCGCACACGAACCTGGCGCACGGTTCATAGGGTCTTGCTCACTGGCTATCTGTTCGTTGATGTGTCTAACGGTCAGTTCGGTACCGCACGAAACTGTGACGGGGTGAGGGGCTTCGTCGGTGCATGTGGCATTCCAGAGCGGGTATCGGGCAAATTCGTTGAACAATTCCAGATCGCAGAGCAGGACGGGGCCTTTGACAAGCTTCACGTGAAATCCACAGCCAAGCGCGACAGGCTGCTGAGGGAATTCCATGAGGGCAGCGAAGTGCAGATCAGGGTAGGTCCATTCGCTGAATTCCTTGCGATTGTCAGGGAAGTCACGGACCGGGCGAAAATCCGTGTTTCATTCCAGCTATTCGGCAGGGATATGGACGTTGAAATCGAGGCGGAACATCTGTCGGCGGCTTGAAAAGACTAGCAAATTTCACCGGGAAATGGTAGGGTTTTGAGATGGAAAACGAATGGCAACCGATAGAAACTGCACCCAAAGATGGCCACGCTTTTTTGGTTCGCGACGAGGCCGGATTGGGTCTTGGCGTATATTATGCTGAAGAGGGGAAATTTCGGTTTTGGGGACCAGATAAGCAGGAACTAGACCCCGACGATATAAAACATTGGTGCCCCAATGATAGGGAAAGATGGCATTCTTACCTCGATGATTACAATGATGCTAAAGCAGGGGAATCGGGGGATACCCCCAACAATGTTGTTCCGTTCCCATCGCCCATGCGGGGGAAGGCAACTCTGATTATCCCGAGCGGAGATACAGAACCAGATTTTGAGAAAAGGCTCTATGAGGCAATGACAGCCTTGCTCGATGTCTGGGATGTGGAGATCATGAAGGATGGTCCATTCTTTAACGCGGCGGGCGAGGAGATTGCCATGTATCATGTAAACGTGATGTGTAACTCTCCGTCAGGGTTTAACTGGATTGACCAGATTCTTAACGACAGTGAGGGCATGCAATGAGGTTCGACAAGCAGACGGCCCTCCACAGTCAACAGTTCAACCATGAACAAACCGCTTGACCGTTAACTGAATATCGGTTAATTTCCTTCTAGGATGATCCAGTCGCCTGTGCAGACCAGCATATCGGGGACAACTTGCCGGATTGGACCCTGCCCCTAACAAGGGCACATTCCTTTTTGCGTCCTGAATTCAGGGGTTTCCACATGAACGCACTCCGGCAACAGCGGCAACGGTAATCACACCGCTGCGTAGCTCAACCGGATAGAGCGTTCGGCTTCGAACCGAATGGTTGTGGGTTCAAGTCCTACCGCAGCGGCCATTCCCGCTTCGTCTAATGGTAGGACACCGGATTTTGGCTCCGGCAATCGTGGTTCGACCCCATGAGTGGGAACCATCTCCACAGAACGCACCTCATTGCCCGTTCGAACTCCACACACAACAGCCAGCATTAGGCAACAGGGAGCGGGACGGGCAAGCCTCATCGCGTAAACAGATGTCAACAGACCGAGCGAGCATATGACCGCAGGACGGCCTAGCGATTACACAGACGCGATAGCAGACACGATCTGTGAACGGCTGGCGGATGGTGAGAGCCTTCGTTCGATCTG
>JBAYVV010000332.1:0-2925 GCA_041674465.1 Sterolibacterium sp. | reverse complement strand
GAAGTGGATCTGTCGCGCCACAGTGTGACCCGAGCCGGTGCAGAACTCCATCTGACGCAGCGTGAATACAATCTGCTCGCCGTGTTTGTCGCCAACCCCGGCCGGGTAATGACCCAACGCCATTTGATGAATGAAGTCTGGGGGCCGGGGCATAGCGAACACAACCACTATCTGCGTGTCTATGTCGGCCGACTGCGGCAAAAGCTTGAAGTCGATCCTACCCAGCCGCGCCATATCCTGACGGAAACCGGTGTCGGTTACCGCTTCCAATCCTGAAACAAGAGGCACGCAGCATGTCTAGCTCTCCATCCGACAACCGTCTGGCCACACTCTCACTCGCAGCACTGGGCGTGGTCTATGGCGATATCGGCACCAGTCCGTTGTATGCGATCAAGGAAGTGTTCGGCAGTGCTCACCATCCGGTGCCGATCACGCCGGACAATGTCCTGGGTATCCTCTCGCTGATCCTTTGGTCGCTGATGGTGGTGGTCAGCCTGAAGTATGTTTCATTCATCATGCGCGCCGACAACAAGGGCGAAGGCGGCATCATGGCACTGATGGCGCTGGCGTTGCGGCCCATGCCGGCCGACTCTGTGCAGCGAAAGTTGATATTGATCCTGGGCTTGTTCGGCGCGGCACTGTTTTACGGTGATGGCGTAATCACACCTGCGATCTCGGTTCTCTCGGCCGTGGAAGGTTTGGAAGTTGCCGCACCCGCATTGGAACCCTATGTGCTGCCGATTTCACTCGCCATTCTGATTGCACTCTTTGTCGTCCAGCGGCGTGGCACGGCTACCGTGGGGTCCTTGTTTGGTCCTATCATGGTGCTGTGGTTCTTCACCCTGGCGATCCTCGGGCTCATGAGCATCGCAGACAACCCGAGCGTGCTACATGCCATCAATCCGCTCTACGCGTTCAGATTCTTCGAAGCCAATACCTTGCTGGGATTCTTTGCACTGGGTGCAGTCGTGCTGGCCTTGACCGGTGCCGAAGCGCTTTATGCCGACATGGGACACTTCGGCCACAAGCCGATCCAGTTGGCCTGGTTTTGCCTGGTTCTGCCTGCGCTGCTGATCAATTACTTCGGCCAGGGCGCGTTATTGCTGCAAGATCCCCATGCAATTGAAAACCCGTTTTACCTGATGGCACCGGACTGGTTGCTTTATCCAATGGTGGTGCTGGCCACCAGCGCCACCGTGATCGCCTCGCAAGCCGTCATATCCGGGGCATTTTCCATTACGCAGCAAGCCATCCAACTCGGTTTTTCACCGCGCATGGAAATCAGCCATACCTCAGGCGAGCAGATCGGCCAGATCTACCTGCCCGGTATCAACTGGACCCTGCTGGTCGCCGTTATCGCGTTGGTCATCGGCTTCGGCAGTTCGTCAAATCTTGCGGCAGCCTACGGCATCGCCGTCACCGGCACCATGCTGATCACCGATCTGCTGGCCTTCGTAGTGACGCGCTATGTCTGGGGCTGGTCCTTCTGGCGCTCATTCCTCGGTGCGCTACCGTTTGTCTTTATCGATCTCGCCTTCTTCTCTGCCAATACCGTCAAGATTGCCGATGGCGGCTGGTTTCCCCTGTTGTTTGGCCTGGCCGTCTACCTGCTGCTGTCCACCTGGAAACGCGGCCGGGAGTTGTTGAACTCGCGGCTGGAAGCCGACGCGATGGATTTGAAGTCGTTTGTTGACAACGTTGATGAGGGTGTCACGCGGGTTCCTGGAACGGCAGTGTTTCTGACCGCAAACCTCGACAATGTACCGCATGCCATGTTGCACAGCCTCAAGCATTACAAAGTGCTGCACGAGCGCCTGGTGCTCGTTTTCGTGAATATTCTCGACTTGCCGTATTGCACCGATGCGCGCCGTGTGGTTGTCCATCGAATGCATCACCAATTTTGGCAAGTGACCGTGTTCTACGGCTTCATGGAGCAACCCAATCTGCCGCAAGCGCTGGAATGGTGCGCCGAAGACGGTCTTGAACTTGAACCGATGGATACTTCTTACTTCCTCGGACGCGAAACGCTTATACCCAAACTGGGTTCCGACATGGCATTTTGGCGGGAAAAGATCTTTATCACCATGTTCCGCAATGCCGGCAGTGCGGCCACATTCTTTGGCCTACCTGCCAACCGGGTGGTCGAACTCGGAACCCAGGTCGTGCTATAGCGAAGTGTAGGCCGGTTCAAGGTCTGTGCTTCGTCCTGATCAGATAAGCTGCACCAGATTTTTATACAAATTTAATACTCTCCCTCTCAGTTTTTCCAGCATCTTGAGATCGCCCTGCCTATAGTGAGGTTGTCAAACCCACTACGGAGGCAAACCATGGATCTCGTCTATCTCGCAGGCATTCTGCTGTTTTTCGGTCTGATGTCCGCCATGGCCGTCGGCTGCGCCAAGCTCGGCGGTGTCAAGTGAGCTGGCTGCATCTCGTCAGCGCTGTTGTCGTGATCGCGCTTCTCATCTATCTGATCGCGGCCCTGCTTAACCCGGAGGACTTTTCATGAGCAACCATGCCTGGCTTCTACTTGGGCTTTTTCTGTTGGTGCTGCTGTTGGCGGCCAAGCCGCTCGGCGGCTACATCGCCAATGTGATGGAAGGCCGTAGCCTAGCTCTGCGTCTCGGCGGTCCCATCGAGGCGGTGCTGTATCGCCTTTGCGGCATCCGAAAGGATGAGGAAATGGGCTGGCTGCAATACGCCCTGGCGATCCTGCTGTTCAATGTCCTCGGCGCGCTGGCCATGTACGCCCTGCAACGGTTGCAACTCTGGCTGCCGCTGAATCCGCAGGCAATGGCCAACGTCAGCCCGGATTCGTCCTTCAACACCGTCATCAGCTTCGCCACCAACACCAACTGGCAGGGCTATTCCGGCGAATCGACGATGAGCTACCTGACCCAGATGCTCGGTCTGACGGTGCAGAAT
>JBAYVV010000331.1:0-2966 GCA_041674465.1 Sterolibacterium sp. | reverse complement strand
CGAGTAAGCCAGAATGCGGCGAATGTCATTCTCCAGCAGTGCATAGACAATGCCGTAGAAGATCATGAAGATTCCGACCCAGACCAGAATCTCGGTGCCGGGGAAGCCGCGCAGCAGCACATACACGGCCGCCTTGGTGGTGAAGGCGGAGAGAAAAACTGTGCCACTCCATGAGGCTTCCGGGTAGGCATCCGGCAGCCAGGCGGAGAGCGGCGGTGCGCCGGTATTGATGAGGAAGCCAATCAGGATCAGCCCGTGCGCGATCGAGTCCGGCTGCATGCGCGTAAATGTGGCGTCACCGGTGGCAAGCAGGTGACCAGTGACGCCGGCGAAGAGAATCACGCCGCCCGCCAAATGCACCATGGCGTAGCGCAGGCTGGCTGCCCAGGCGCGCTGGGTATTGGCGCTCCACATGACCAGCGTCGAGCCGACCGCCATGATTTCCCAGAAGACAAACAGGGTGACCAGGTCACCCGCCAGGCTGACGCCAATAGCTGCGCCGGCGTAAAGGAAGGCCGCTGGAATTTCCAACTTGCTTTCCTGGCGCAGCGCGAACAGACCGCCGACGAACGCCATGAGCGCAAAGATGGTGGCGAACAGGCGTGACAGTTTGTCGACCGCCAGCGGCGCCAGGGAATAATCGAGCCAGGTCATCTGCCACAATCTGCCTTCTGGCAGCAGCCACAAGGCGATCAACGCAATAGTCGGCACCAGAAGCACGGCGGCATTGCGTGCCGCGCCGCGCAGGCAGGGCAGCAACAGCGCGCCGGCGATGAGAATCAGCGCGGGATGAAAAATGAAACTGCTACTCATCCCGGTCATCCTGCGCGTAGTAATGTTCGTGTCGTTTAAGCAAAAAGCCCATTCCCTTGGCGCCGATGATCATCACCAGGCAAATAATGAAGCCGTATACGGCGTTGAAGGCAAACCAGCTTTCGATGCCGAAGTGCGGATGAAGATCGACGAAGAAGCCGGCAATGACGGTCAAGCCCAGCGCGGCCAGAAAAGCGCGCCAGAGCTTCTTGACGTTGCGTGGGTTGTCGAGCCAGTGGGATTTCATGGCAAAGCCACCAGTTGTTTCGCCAACGCGAGTGGCACGTCGGGGAAGAAAAATAGCGCCAGGGTGCCGGCGGCGGTCACGGAGAGCGCCAGCACGATGGGCAGCGGTGCCTCACCATGGGGATGAGCCAATGCGTCGTCAGAAAGCGGCCTGAAAAACGCCCGGTGCAGAATCGGCAGGAAGTAGCCGGCGTTGAGCATCGTACTGGCAATGATCACCCCCAGCGCCAGCCAGTGCGACTGCGCCACGGCGCCGGACACGATGTACCACTTGCTGACAAAGCCGGCAGCCGGCGGCAGTCCGATCATCGACAGGGCGCCAATACCGAAGGCGGTCATGGTCCACGGCATCCGGCGGCCGATACCGTTGAGTTGGCTGACTTCCGTCTTGTGGGACGCCGTGTAAATTGAACCTGCGGCAAAGAACAGCGTGATCTTGCCCAGCGCATGCGCAGCGATATGCAGCGTTGCGCCGACGACCGACAGCGGGGCAAGAACAGCAGCCGCCAGAATGACATAGGAGAGTTGGCTGACCGTTGAGTAGGCCAGGCGGCGCTTCAGGTTGTCGGCATTCAATGCCACCACGGACGCCGCAATGATGGTGAAGCCGGAAATTGCCACCAGCCAGTCGGTAGTACCGGCCAGGACATCCAGACCGAAAACAAACACGATCACTTTCAGCACGGAAAATACGCCGGCCTTCACCACCGCCACGGCATGCAGCAAGGCCGACACCGGGGTCGGCGCAACCATCGCGGCAGGCAACCAGCGATGGAAAGGCATCAGCGCGGCCTTGCCGATGCCGAACATGAACAGCGCCAGCAGGATCATGACGGCTCCCTTGTCCATGCCGGCTGGCAAGATGCCGCCGAGGCGGAAGTCCGTGGTGCCTGCGACATGCCAGGTATAGATCACGGCGGGCAGAAAAAATACCACCGAGGTGCCCATCAGGATGCCAAGATAGACCCGACCGCCGGTCTTCGCTTTCTCCGTGCCGGCGTGCGTCACCAGCGGATAGGTGACGAGCGTCAGTAACTCGTAGAACAGGAACAGCGTGAGCAGATTGCCGGCAAATGCGACGCCCAGCGTTGCCGCGATGGCGAGGGCAAAGCACAGATAAAACCGGGTCTGATGTGCTTCATGGTTGCCGCGCATGTAACCGATCGAATACAGCGAGTTGACAACCCACAATCCCGAGGCGATCAGTGCAAACAACATTCCGAGCGGTTCGACACGGAACGCGACGGGCAATTGCGGGAGTAGTTCGAACAGAACGACGGCCGGACGTTCGCCGGCCAGGACCGGATCGAGAATCTGGTAGACGCAGGCCAACAGGAGGACCGCCGTCGTGAGCGTAACGCCCTCGCGCAGATTCGGCCAGCGACTGGCCAAAACGATACCGACCGCGCCAACAAGCGGTATCGCAAGGGCAAGCGGGATCAACGCAGCGGTGCTCATCCGCCCCGCCGTATCAGATGTTGTGCCGCTTCCAGGGCAGAGCCTGTCGTAAAGGAGGAGTCCAGGCCGAACCAAATCGTCGCGCCGATCAGCAGCCAGGCGGGAATCAGCAAGGACAACGAGGCTTCGCCCCGCAAATGCCCTGTTCCTTCCTGACCCACTGGCGGCGCGCGGAAGTAGGCCACCTCGATGAACCGCCAGACGTAGGCGACGGCCAACAGGGAACTGAGCAGAATAGCGCCTACCAGCCACCATTGCCCCTTTTCCATCGCCGCCAGGACCAGGTACCACTTGCTGATGAAGCCCGCCGTGCCCGGTACGCCAATCAGCGAAAGCCCACCGATCACGATGCCGAAGCAGGTCAGCGGCATGCGTTTGGCGAGCCCGGCGATATGGTCAAGCGTTGGCGCTGACGGGATAGCGCGCTTGCCGCCGCTCGTCGCAACGAT
>JBAYVV010000330.1:0-2969 GCA_041674465.1 Sterolibacterium sp. | reverse complement strand
TCAGGACAAGCTGTTTCCGGGTTGGGGAAGGGAAGCGGCGCAATGGTGGTCACAGTGCAATGGCTGCAAGGCGCCCGTACTCGGACCGGATGAATCAGGGTGCGTAGAATACAGCGCATGCGCTCCGGGGAATCCCGTCCTATATTGTGAAGGCGCTCAAACGCACCGCGAATGGGCGGGACTTCAGGGACGCATCGTCGACTTCCTGACCGGTCGACCCACTACAGGGGGATAACATGTCAATTCATTTCACCCGCGGATACCTTTTGTTTTTGGCGGTGCTTGCAAACTCTGCCGCGATGGCCGCAGATCACTCGAATCATGGTCATGGAACCCATGCTGCGTCACGTCCAAGTGCCGTCAAGGACAATCTGCCCCCGATCAGAATCGTTTCGCCCAACGCCGGAGCGCAGCTTGGACCCAACCTCGCCATGGACTTCGAAACCGATGCCGATCTGCCGAACATGACGATGGGTGGTAAGTCGAGCGATGTGCACCTGCATGTCAACATTGACGATACCGCGTTGATGCCGACGATGTCGGAACTGAAGCCCCTCGGCAAGAATCAGTACCGCTATCTATTTGACATGCCCGCCGCGCCCGGGCAACACCTCATCAGCGTGTATTGGTCAGATGCCGCGCACCGCACCATCGAACATTCGGTGCGCAGGGTGAGCGTGACCGTGGTGCCGAAGAAGGAGAAATCCAAGCCATGAACGCCCGGAGCTGGATGCTCGGTGGAGCATTTGCCATCCTGGCACTGACCTGCAACAGCCCGGTGTGGGCGCATGCGGCGCTGGTCAAATCCGAACCGGCGCGGCGCGCCACGTTGTCGAAATCTCCCCGGCAGATCAGGCTGTGGTTCAACGAGCGGCTGGAACCCGAGTACGCCGCAATCACCTTGGCCAGTGATGACGGAAGCCCGGTCGCGACCGGAAGTGCCCATGTCAGCAAGGAAGATCTCAAGCTGCTGGTCCTCGAACTGCCTTTGCTCGAACCGGGCAACTATACGGTGAAGTACCGCGTGCTCTCGGTGGATGGTCACACTCTCGATTACGGCTACACCTTTAGCGTGAAGGGCGACAGCAAGGGCAAATAGATGGAGTGGTTTGGCACGGCGCTACGCTGGCTGCAACTGGGCTCCGGCCTGGTGCTTCTCGGCAGCGCGGTACTGTTACTGCTGGTCAAGACTGGCCGCAGCCAGGATTCTGTGCGCTGGAGATCCGCCTTGCTGAGCGTGGCGCCGTGGCTGGTGGTGATACTGTTGCTGGCGGCAACGGGGCTCCTGATGCTGCAGGTCATCTCCGTCAGCGGCAGCAATGACGCGGCATTTCAGTGGTCCGAGTGGCGCAGATTGCTGGAACGAACCCGCTACGGTACGGTCTGGCAGCTGCGGCAAATCACGGCTTTGCTCCTGCTGCTAGTCTTGTTGTGCCGCAAATTCCTGATGAGACACTTCGGGGAACGCTTTGTTGAACTGACCTGGCTCCTCCTGGCGCTGTTGATCAATGCGGCTGCCGTCTTCACCGGCCATGGCGCTGTCACGGAACCGCTATGGCTCGCGGGTGGCAGTCATGCACTGCATCTGCTGGCTGCCGGCATCTGGGCCGGCGGGCTGCCGGCACTGGCCTACGGGGTGTATTTGGCCACTCGCGATGATGATCCGCTGTTCCGGCGGGAATTCGCCACGGCTTTGCGGCGTTTCTCGCGGCTGGCCTTACTCTGCGTGGTCCTGATCACCTTGTCGGGATTGCTCATCACCTACCTTCAGTTCGGTGCGCCTACTTACTGGCCTGCGCGCAACGATGATGTCATCGGTGGATTGACGACGCTACTCGAGCGTAGTTTGACGCCGCTGCTGGGCACCTCGTTCGGTCTGCAGGTACTTGCCAAGGTCCTCCTGCTGGGAGCGATCTTGTCTCTGGCTGCGCGGATTCGATGGAGCTGGATGCCACACCTGGGTTCTGGCTCATCAGGGCAGGTTTGGCAGGCGATGTCCCGCTTGATCAAAATGGAATTTGGCGTCGTGCTGCTGATCCTCGCCTTTGCAGCGAGTCTGACCGGCACGCTGCCCGCTGCGCACGATCAGTTGGTCTGGCCGCTGCCGTTGCGTCTGTCGCCGGCGGCCACCTGGGCTCTGCCTTGGGTGCCGGAGATGGTGTTGGCTGCCGCGCTGCTGAGCCTGTCGGGTCTGATCTGGTTGTGGAATCTCATTGTCTCGGGCAAACACAAAGGTAGGTATCTGGGTCGAAGTCGCCTCCTGATTTCCGCAGCGACCCTGACCATTGTTGCGGGGCTGGCGGCCGTCTTGTTTGCGCTATCCGTGCCGGCCTATCCTGACACCTACAGACGCACCGACGTGACCTACAACGCAGCATCGGTTGCACACGGTGCAACCTTGTTCTCCCGCCATTGCGTGGCGTGCCATGGCGCCGGCGGCAAGGGCGATGGCCCCAAAGCTATTCGCTTGACTATCCGGCCAGCCGACCTGACCGAGCCGCATACCGCGTTGCACACCGCCGGCGACATCTTCTGGTGGCTGACTCACGGCAAGCAGAATACGGCGATGCCGGGCTTCGCCGATGTGATGACGGAAGAGGAACGTTGGGACGTAGTGAGTTTCCTGCGTGCATTTTCTGCCGGGTATCAGGCGCGCATTCTGACGCCACAGGTCGTACCCGGACGCCCCTGGCTTGGTCCGCCGGACTTCGAGTTTGCAACCCAGTCAGGAGAACCAACTGCACTCAGCGAGTACCGCGAGCGCCGGACCGTCTTGCTGGTGTTGTATTCCCTGCCCTACTCCGCACCGCGTCTGGCTGAACTGGTGAATCTTTACCCGCAACTGCTCAAACGTGACGTCGAAGTGATCGCAATCCTGCTGCCAGGCACAGCCGTGGCACTGCCCCCGGGCTTGCCGTTTGTGCTTGTGCAAGATGGGGCGCAGGAGGTGGCCAATGCCTACCTCCTGT
>JBAYVV010000329.1:0-2977 GCA_041674465.1 Sterolibacterium sp. | reverse complement strand
CGATGTTACCAAGCACATTTCGAATTTTATTGGTAATTTATAATCACTAGCCAAGAAGGGCGGCCGCGACAATACCGTGCCCCCCCACCTTCAGCAACTTCGCGCTTCAATCGTAACCGGTTCCTAAGCGGCGTTATTTTCAACGGTCCACAATACCGGCACAATCTCCCTCACGGTCAATAACACGGAGTGGGAAATGAGCAAGCACACACAAGTAACATCGAAGGAAACAACATGGCGCAATCACCTGGCGCGCCATGCATCAAGCGGGAAGAGCGTCTCCGCCTTCTGCCGTGATGAGGCGATCTCGGAAGGTAACTTCTATGCATGGCGCTCCCGGCTACAAACTAAAAACGGCAACGCCCCATCGCGTCCACCAAAGCGAATTACCCCCTTCATTGATCTCGGTGCTGTTAAAGGTGTCGCCACGACTGAGCGGCTATCTGGCGCGACATCGCATGCACCGGCGATAGCGTCTGGCATCGAAGTGCGTATCGATCTTGGTGGTGGCGTCTCGCTCACCATCATGAGGCACTGATGTTCTTCCCCGAAGGCCAGATCCGCGTCTTCCTGTACGGTCAGCCGGCCAGCATGCGCTTATCTTTCGACGGTCTATATGCACTGGCGCGCCACAGCATGCAGCAAGATCCCCTGTCGGGTCACCTGTTCGCCTTCATCAATCGTCGCGCCACCCAAATCAAAGTGCTGTACTTCGACCGCAGCGGATTATGCGTCTGGTCAAAACGGCTCGAACAGGGCAGATTACTCAGTGACTGGAACAAGGTTGCCACGCAGGAAATGGACTGGACAAGCCTAAAACTTTTACTTGAAGGGATCGAGCCAAAACGCACCCGGAAACGCTATAAAAATAACCCCTCCGCCATAGGTAAAACGACGCAATAAATGGGGCTGCCAAGGTATAATTCAAGCATGCAAAACACACCCATTTCCACTGCTAAAACAAGTCAAAAAACGACTGCGTTGACGCCGCTGGAAATGACGGAGCTACTCAAGGTCCAAGACCGTGAAATCGCCAATTTACGCCGGCAAGTAGCCTGGTTCCAGCGCCAGATCTTCGGCCAGAAAAGCGAACGCCGCTTGCCAGAACCAGAAGGCGTGCAAGGCATACTAGGGGAAGCGTTTACCGCCATTCCTGAAGTGCCAGTACCGGGCAAAAAAATCCTGGTCACTAACCATGTGCGCCAATCCAAACTAAAACCGATCGATGGTCGCGATGAATCGTCTCTATTCTTTGATGACAAGAAGGTGCCGGTGCAAGTCATCCAGATTACCAACCCAGAAATCGACGGTCTTGATCAAGCCGACTACGAAGTGATCGGCGAGAAAGTCAGTCACCGTCTGGCGCAACGTCCAGGCAGCTATGTCATCCTCAAATACGTACGCTCTGTCATCAAGCGGCGCGATACCCAAACCATCTCCTGCCCGGCTGCGCCGGTGGGTGTGATTGACGGCAGCCGTGCCGACGTCAGCTTCATCGCCGGTATGCTGATCGACAAGTTCGCCTATCACCAGCCTTTGTACCGGCAACACGTCAAATTGGCCGACGCTGGCATCCAGGTCAGCCGCGCCTGGCTCACCAAATTAGCCTTCAGTTCGGTCTCGCTGTTTGAGCCAATTTATGACGCGCTATTGGATTCCATTCGCAGCTCCCGCGTCAAAGCGATGGATGAAACGCCGATCAAGGCGGGGCGTGCAGGCCCGGGCAAAATGAAATCGGCGTATTTCTGGCCGGTGTATGGTGAACTGGATGAAATCTGCTTTTTATACTATCCAAGCCGCTCGGCCAAACACGTCTATGACGCCTTGGGTCTGGCACCGCCTGCGGGTGCGGTATTGCAAACCGACGGCTATGCCGCGTATGCGCAGTATGCAAAAAAAACCGGCATCACCCATGCGCAGTGCTGGGCGCATTCACGCAGAAAAATCTTTGACGCGCAAGATATCGAGCCATCTCATGCCAAAGAGGCGCTCGATGCGATTGGCGCACTATATGCAGTCGAGGCGCAGATCCGTGACGGGCAATTGACGGGGGAGGCCAAGCGTGCGCTGCGCCAGGAGAAGGCCAGGCCCGTGCTCGACCGTTTCTTTGCCTGGATCGAGCAGCAATTTGAGCAACAGGGCTTCCTGCCCAGCAGCCCGTTCCTGGGCGCGCTGTCGTACATCCGCGAACGGCGCACCGCGCTTTCCGTGTATCTCGATGACCCTGATGTGGCGATCGATACCAATCATCTGGAGCGTGCCTTGCGGGTCATCCCCATGGGGCGACGCAACTGGCTTTTTGCCTGGACAGAACTGGGTGCAAAACATATCGGCATAGTACAAAGCCTGATCGTGACCTGCCGCCTGCACGACATCAACCCCTATGATTATTTCGTCGACGTATTGCAGCGCGTCGGGCAGCATCCGGCATCAAGGGTGCATGAACTCACGCCGCGCCTATGGAAGCAATTGTTTGCCGACAAGCCGCTACGTTCGGACTTGCATCAGTCGACAGCAGGCGAATTGAATAAAGAAACCAAATGATTCCGACCAAGAAAATCTCGCACATGCTCATCGAGTACGCCGATCCGCTCATTGAAGAATTACCCGATGGGTATTCCAAGAATGAATTGGAATCAATACTGAAGTTGTGTGCTGGTATATGGAATGCGTGCGTACTGGATCAATGGCACAAAACCACAAAAAATGTGGATGCTGTAAGGCATCACATAGCGCAGACCGATCCAATGACTATCGCCATCATTGAGGCATTGATCGCACGCAAGAAGGCTTTATTTGGACTCGACCCCAGGGCCATCACCAACGAATGCGTGGTGATCAAAAACGGGGAGTTCATCGTGCGCGCCGAAGCCAGGCTCGACGTTGAGCATATGGACATCGTGGGTGGCGTTCATTGAACTGGCACATGCCCACTTGAACCAGCAGGCCGACTGCCTAACACAATAATTCCTTTATT
>JBAYVV010000328.1:0-2980 GCA_041674465.1 Sterolibacterium sp. | reverse complement strand
TTCTCGTTGTTCTGCGTCAGGCCGCCATAGATCATGGTTGCCGGCTGGTCGTACTGCGGCGCCGAGATGGCCGTGTAATGGTGCGGCAGCATGTAGCTGAACTTCGCCATTGGCACGGTGAGGATGGTCATGGCCTTGAACAGCGGAATCAGGCTCATGGCCTGAGGCACGTCGAAAGAACCGTTGAGCAAGGACCTTTCGTCGAACAGGATTTCCACCGGGGCCATCACTGCACTGGTGGGCTGCAGATCCGGCCAGATGTTCTGCAGGTAATCGGACAGGATCAAAGTCTTGCAGGATGCCTGGTTGGTGTTGATCGATCGATTGAGGAACTCGGGCGAGGAGCCGCGCATGTCCAGGGTCATTTTTTCGCCCTTCACGGTGACCGCCATGTTCCATTTCATCAGCACATTTTCACGCAGGGTGGAATCCGGGAAGACCGCCACGCGGGTGGTGCCATCGGGCAGTTCCCGGATGCGGCGCCGCACCTCCGCGTCGACGTCCTCGAGATTTTTCCTGAGCGTGCCGATCAGTGCCTCCTCGCCGAATTCCTCAAGAATGCGCATGACTCTTTCGCGCAGTCGGAGTACCGAGTGCAGTTTGACTTTCATGTCTTCGGACTGCAGCTTGGGATCGCGCACCGAGTTCTGCAGGAAGGTCAGGAGATCGCGGCGGATCTTGAAGTTCTCGACGAACTTGAACGGCGACATCTTGAGGCCTTCGTCGAACTTGCTCTCCGCGGCGGCAGGCATGCCGCCGGGTTCGCACGAACCGTTCTCGCCTTCATGGATGGTCGCCGACAGCCAGGCGATGAGCTTGCCTTTCCAGAACAGCGGCATGATGCACGACTGGTCGGTGTTGTGGATGCCGCCGTAGCGGCTGTCATTGTGGATGAAGGCATCGCCGTCACGCACGCCGACCGTCGGCTCATTGGTCCAGTACTTGATGATGAACTTGATCGGATAATGGCAGGCGCCGGCGAAGGCGAACACGCCATAGGGCGCGATCATCGACAGGTCGCCTTTCGCCGTGAAGATGGCGGCGGCCATGTCGCCCCATTTGGCGCCGGGGGCGGCACCCATCTGCTCGATCATGGTGTTGCTTTCATCAAGTGCCGAGAGGACGCGGCCGCGGACCTCGTTGGCCAGATGCGGATCCACACCTTTCTTGAAGATGGCCTCTTCCACCTCGCTGCGCGGGCCAAAGCAATGGTCCGCCATGATCTCGGGATCAGGCGATAAGAAGAGCTGGTTCTCTTCGAGGAACTTGTCGCGAATTTTCTGTTCGTCGAATGCAGTATTGGGTTCGTTCATGATCTGTGCCTCTCTTGAATTTGTTCTTGCGCGAGTCACGCAGTGATGCGCGTAAACCAGACCGCGCCCATGGCCGCGGCCTGAAAACGCCAGCCGGGTTCGACCAGGTAGGTGGTCGCCCGGGTGACGACGACGGCCGGACCGTCGATGGTGGTTCCAGGCAGCAGCGCTGTCTGGCCATAGACCGGTGTCGGAAGTGGTTTGTCCTGGCCGACGAAGTGGCAGGCGCGATGGCTGGCCGGCGCCGGTGGCGCGAGCGCCTTGTTGCTCGCCGCCAGGTCCTGGAACGGAATGCCCGGCCGATCGACGAAAGAGCAGACCCGCACGGTGTTGATGCGCACACCTGCTTCGGTGGCCTGGCTGCCTTCGCCGAAGCGTTCGCCGTAGCGCTTGTCGAACTGACCGATGAGTTGGAGCACGTCGTGCTGCGAATTGAGGCGGTGCAGTTCCGTCACCACTGCGGTTTGCACGCGCTGGTTGCCATAACGCATGTCAAGCTCCAGCCGATAGGAAATATCTGCGGGAGCAAAGCCCTGCCGCAACAGGTCTTCACGGCCGCGCCGTTCGAGTTCCGCGACATTGTCGTTGAACTGGCTGTAGTCGCTGAAGAAACTCTTCTTGTTGGCATCGAACAGGACGGTCCAGGTATTCAGCTCGTGGATGTGCATTTGCATCGTGCTGCCGGCACCCACCGCGGAAAACACGGCGGCGAAGGGCGGCGCCAGGATTTTTTTCACGCCCAGCGCGTTGGCGATGCCGCAGGCGTGGAGCGGACCGTTGCCGCCATAGGCGAGCACAGTGAATTCTTCCGGCTCGTAGCCGCGCGTGCGCAATTCCTTGGCGATGCCGTTGGCCATGCTGGCATCGACAGTGCGCTTGATGAGCTTGCTGGCCTCGATCACATCCATGTCGAGTTCGTCACAGAGCGCCTCCTCGATGGCGTTCTTGGAGCGGCGCGGATTGAGCTTGATGTTGCCGCCCGCATAGTTCTGCGGATCCAGGTAGCCCAGCGTCAGGTCGGCGTCCGTTACTGTGGGTTCCAGTCCGCCGTGGTCGTAGCAGGCGGGACCGGGATCCGAGCCGGCGCTGCGGGGCCCGACGGCGACCGTCTTGAAGACCGGGTCGTAACTGCAGATCGAGCCGCCGCCGGCGCCGAGCGACACCAGGTGCACCATCGGCACGCTGACCATCCAGCGTTCGATGACCGGATTGAAGTCGTAGTACTTGACCCCGCCCTCCGCCACCAGGCCGATATCGAAGCTGGTGCCGCCCATATCGGTTGCCACCACGTTGCCCAGGCCCGAGTCGGCGGCCAGGTGTTCGCA
This sequence comes from Sterolibacterium sp., assembly GCA_041674465.1. Classification (GTDB taxonomy): domain Bacteria; phylum Pseudomonadota; class Gammaproteobacteria; order Burkholderiales; family Rhodocyclaceae; genus JACRAR01. Next base: position 342 of record JBAYVV010000328.1, on the reverse strand, counting down.
GGCGGCGATGCCCGACACCGGGCCGGAGTGCACCGTCTGCAAGGCATCGGTGGAATTGAGCTGGGCCATGCCGCCGGAATTGTGATTGACCAGCATCGGCTTGTCGTAACCGGAGTTGCGCAGGTTCAATTCCAGGGTGCCGAGGCCGTGGTACATCACCTGGTGGAGGAAGCCGTCCATGATGGTGGACATGGCTCGCACGTACTCGCCCTTGCGCCCGACGATCTGGTGCGAGAGCAGCATGGGAATCGCACCGAGCATGTGTCCGGGATACTCCTCGAGGAAGATCTCGCGCACGCGCAGTTCATGCGACGGATTGACGACGCTGTTGGCCAGCACCAC
>JBAYVV010000327.1:0-3009 GCA_041674465.1 Sterolibacterium sp. | reverse complement strand
CGGATTCGGCCCTGCTCACCATCACCCAACTGCAAACCCTGGCGGTGAATCAGTCCGGCAGGGTGTTCGCCATCGAGTGGCTGCTGCGCGTCATTCACGGGATTGCGACCTGGCTGGTGGCGCGTCCGGTGGCGCTGGCGCAGGTTGCCTTCCCCTATCCACCGCCCGCCCATGCCGCCGAGTACGAACTGGTGTTCGCGCCCCGCTGCAGCTTCGACGCCGCGCAACTCACGGCGCATTTTCCGCTGGAAGCGCTGAACTTTCCGGTGCGTCGCGACGAAGCGGCGCTGCGCCTGTTTTTGGTCGATGCGCCGGCCAGCATCACCACGCTCTACCGGCGCGAGCGCGTGCTGTCCACCCGGGTGCGCGATGCGCTGCGCAGCGCCCTGCCCGAGCATCGGCCGTTGCCGGAAATCGCCCGCACCCTGTTTCTGTCGCCGCGCAGCCTGCATCGGCGCCTGGCGGAGGAGGGCACCAGCTTCCAGGCCATCAAGGACAGCCTGCGGCGCGATCTGGCCAGCGAATGGCTGAGCAAGACCCGGCGCCCCCTGAGCCGCATCGCTGCCGACCTGGGATTCGCCGATGCTTCGGCGTTCTACCGAGCATTCAGCACCTGGACCGGAGAGGGACCAAGGCAGTACCGGCAAAAGGCTGTGCTGCCGGTACGAAAAGACGGTTAGCGTGAAATGCCGCTAATTTTCATGATGGGGGCGCAGCCCACGCATCATGAAAGTTAAGTTCCCTCGACGATATCCTGGTAGTCCTCGTCCGAAAGGCCGAAGTGCTTGAGCACGCCGCCTTCGAACTTGTTCCACTCGGTGTCTTCGCCGTTGCGGGCACTGAGGTGATGTACGTGCTCGGCCAGGTGGCCGATGGCGATGAAGTCGAGCATGTGGTCGCCGTGATCGGCCAACTTGAACACATCGGTTTCATGATGTCTCAGCACGGCCTGGCAGAGTTCGCTGGGCAGGTTCCAGGAGCGCGTCAGAAAATAACCAACAGCCGGGTGGCTGGTACCGATCTTGGCTTCTTCGCAGGCCGTGAAGGATTCCTCGATGCTGCTGTTGGCAGCGATCAGCGCTTCCTTGTAGTTCGGAAAATGGTTGAGCAGCAAGGGGATGCCGCAGTTGTGAAACAGGCCGTAGCTATAGGCTTCGTCGGGGGCAATGCCGTGCAGTTTCTTGGCGATGCGGGCACACAGCAGGGCGACCTTTTCGGCGGAATCCCAAAAGCGTTCCAGTGAAGCCTTGGACTGACCACCGCTCAGGTTACGCATCACCAGCGCAGTGGCGATGCTGGTCACCTGTTTTAAGCCCAGCAGGTGCAGGGCCTGCGGCACACTCGCCAGTTTGCGGTCGAGGCCGAAGGCTGCAGAATTGACCGCCTTGATCATGGCTGCGGAAAGGCCGACATCGGCTGCGATCAGTTTCGCAATCCGCTGGAAGTTCGGATCTTCCTTGGTCTTCTCCTCCATCAGTGCCGTAACCACTTCCGGTCGAGGGGGAATCTGCAAAGAGCCGAACGACAATGTGCCTGAGTTGCTGTCCTGCATTGGGTTCCTCTCCGGCCTGAAGGTTGACCTAAATCAATCCGTCGGCACACCCCCTCATTGAGAATCGCGGGCTATTATATAGGGCGAGTCCGTTGCACGGGAAAAGCCGTGCCACGACGGGGCTCCAAGCGTAGTGATAACCGCGGGTGATAATCTTATGAAGCGATTGCGACAGATCTTGTTGAGCCTGGTCTTGACCGGCGTGTGGATGGCAGCGGGTTCGGCATGGGCAGCCGACGACGAGGCCAAGGATCTCGTTCTCAAAGGCGATTCGCGCTGCACCGCCTGCCACGAGCCCGGCGAATTCCCGCACCTCTTCCCGATCGGCAAGACCCGTCACGGCACCGTGGCTGATGGGCGTACGCCGACTTGCACCGATTGTCACGGTCAAACCCAGAAACACAGTGAAGGGCAGGGCATGCCGGATATCACATTCGGGCCCAAGACCGAAGCCGATGTCAAGAACACCGCCTGTCTCGATTGCCACAAACGCGACGCGAAGCGCTCCCACTGGGAAGGCAGTACCCACCAGGCGCGTCTTGTGGCCTGTTCTTCATGCCACAAGATCCACTCAGCTACTGACAAGGTACGTGACAAGCGGACCCAGGCTGAAGTCTGCTACACCTGCCACAAGGAGCAGCGCGCCCAGGCCAACCGTCCCTCGCACCACCCGGTGCCCGAAGGCAAGATGGCATGCTCGGATTGCCACAACGTGCACGGTTCCGTCGGGCCGAAACTGGTGAAGCGCGACAGCATCGTCGAGACCTGCTACACCTGCCACATGGAGAAGCGCGGGCCCTTCGTGCATAGCCACGAACCGGTCAATGACGACTGCACGCATTGCCACAACCCGCACGGCACCACCGCGGAAAGCATGCTCAAGGTGCGTCCGCCTTTCCTCTGCCAGCAATGCCACACGCCGCATGTGCCGGCCCAGGCTTCGCTGTACGGCCAGTTGCCGACACCCAACAGCATCGGCTGGAATGGCGCTTCGGTGGTGCAGGCACGGGGCTGCCTCAATTGCCATACGCAGATCCATGGCAGCAACAACCCGAGTGCGACCAATCCCACACCGCAGTTCCTGTTCCGTTGAGATCGGGGCGAGTAGACATGAAACCAGCCAACCAAAATTTCACTTTCAGCCGCACCCTCCTGGCACTTTCCCTCCTGGCGGCATTTGCTCCAGCTCAGGCGGAAGATGATCCCGACCTGCTGCCGCGGCTCAGCAAGCCCGAATCCTCCTTCAGCATTGGCGCAGCCGGCGTCAGCGGCGACAAAAGCGACCGTGCGATCTTCGGCCAGTACAACGGCATGCGCAAGGACGGCGGTTACCTGATCCTTGATCTGGATTACATCAAGCGCGACGAGACGACTGGCACCTGGACCATCCTCCAGGGCCGCAATCTGGGTCTCGACAACCGCGAACTCAGTGCCACCTACTGGAAGCAGGGCGACTG
>JBAYVV010000326.1:0-3066 GCA_041674465.1 Sterolibacterium sp. | reverse complement strand
CACGGCCAGCAAAGTTTTCAATGCAATTTTCATAGTCACCTCCAAGTAGTAAAAATAATTGGAACAGCCATTAATTGATTCTGGTCTTATTGTGTATTTCTATTAGAACACGTCAGCCTAATGAGGGAAAGGCCACAGGCGCAACTTCTCCTTGCCGATCTGCCACAGGCGTGCCAGGCCATGCGGTTCGACAATGAGGAAGAAGATGATCAAGGCGCCGAACACCATCAGTTCCACGCTGGAAGAAATGCCCGAGGGCAGTTCGATGTGCAGTTCGCTATCGAGAAAGTGGAACAGCACATTGAGCAGGGTCGGCAGCAGCACGATGAAGGCCGATCCGAGGAAAGAGCCGAGTATGCTGCCGATGCCGCCGATGATCACCATGAACAGGATGCGGAACGACATCTCCAGCGAGAAGCCTTCGGGTTCCACCGTGCCCAGATAAGCGTAGGCATAGAGTGCGCCGGCGACACCGCAATAAAACGAACTCACCGCGAACGCCAGCAGTTTGGTGCGCATGGGGCGGAAGCCGATCACTTCGGCCGCCATGTCCATGTCGCGGATCGCCATCCAGGAGCGGCCGGTATTCGAGCGCACCATGTTCTTGGCCAGCAGCGCCATGATCGAAACCACGCTGAGCACGAAAAGGTACTTGGCGGCCGGGGTGTCGAAGGCATAACCAAAAATCACGATCTGCTGCGCGGTGATCACGCCCGATGAACTGTAGTTGGTGAACCAGCCGATCTTGGTCAGGCACCAGACGATGAAGAACTGCGTCGCCAGCGTCGAGGCGGCCAGATAAAAACCGCGGATGCGCAGGCTCGGCAGGCCGAAGACGATGCCCACGGCGGCTGCGCACAAGCCGCTCAGCGCAAAGGCCAGCAGCACCGGAATACCTTCGAGGCGCAGCATGAAGTTGTAGGAAGCGAATGCGCCGACGGCCATGAAGGCTGCGGTTCCGAGCGACAGTTGGCCGGCGTAGCCGGTGAGGATGTTGAGGCCGAGTGCGGCAAGGGCGAAAATCAGAAACGGGATCAGTATCGCAGAGAAGATATAGGGCGAGGCTGACAGAGGTATGACGAGGAAGGCGAGCAGAAGAATCAGCGTGATGCCGATGCGGTCCTGGCGGATCGGAAAGATCTGGTTGTCTTCGGCGTAGGTGGCCTTGAATTGACCGGCTTCTCTGTAGAACATGGTTAAGCTATACCTGTGTCAAATACGTCGAATAATTTTTTCGCCAAACAAACCTTCCGGACGAACCAGAAGAAACAGCAACGCCAGGACATATGGGAACCAGCCTTCGATGCCACCGCCGACATACGGTCCGAGAAAAACCTCGGCGAGCTTCTCGGAGGCGCCGATGATCAACCCGCCGACGATGGCTCCCGGCACGCTGGTAAAGCCGCCGAGGATCAGCACCGGCAGGGCTTTCAAAGCCACAAACGTCAGTGCAAACTGAACGCCGTTGCGCGCACCCCAGAGCAGCCCGGCCACCAGTGCGACGAAGCCGGCCACGCCCCAGACAATGACCCAGATTTGCTGCAGCGGAATCCCGATCGACAAAGCCGCCTGATGGTCGTCGGCGACGGCACGCAAGGCACGGCCGACTTTGGTCTTGGAAAAGAACATAGCCAGTCCCGCAACAAGCACGAAGGCGATGCCGGCGGCAACCAGGTCGAATTGCGAGATGGCTATGCCGGCGGTGTCGAGCAAATATTCCAGCGGTATATCGTCGATGCCCAACTCCAGCTTGCGCACGCTGGCGCCCCAGATTGCCTGCGCCAGACCCTCGATGAAGAAGGTCAGGCCGATAGTGACCATGAACAAGGTGATTTCCGCTTGGTTGACCAGCGGCCGCAGCACCACTTTCTCGATCACTATCGCCAGGACGATCATGATCGCCATGGTCAGCGGCACAGCTATCCACAGCGATAGCCCCAGGTCATGCAGGCCAACCGCGGTCAGCGCGGCAAAAAACACCATCGCCCCCTGGGCGAAATTGAATACGCCCGAAGCCTTGTAGATCAGCACGAAGCCCAGCGCCACCATCGAATACATGATGCCCGAGAGCAGGCCGCCAAGCAGAACTTCGAGGAAGAATTGCATCTGTCGAATCCTTGTTCTAGTGCGCCACGCCCAGATAGGCGTTGATGACGTCCTGGTTGGCGCGGATTTCGTCGGGGGTGCCGTCACCGATTTTCTTGCCGTAGTCGAGCACCACCACGCGATCGGAAATGTCCATCACCACGCCCATGTCGTGTTCGATCAACACGATGGTGGTGCCGAACTGGTCGTTGACGTCGAGGATGAAGCGGCACATGTCCTGCTTTTCCTCGACATTCATGCCGGCCATCGGTTCGTCAAGCAGCAGGATCGAAGGTTCCGCGGCGAGCGCGCGACCGAGTTCGACACGCTTCTGGAAGCCGTAGGGCAGGCGTCCCACCGGTGTCTTGCGGATGTGCTGGATCTCGAGGAAATCGATGACTTCCTCGACCTTGCGCCGATGCTCGATTTCCTCGCGTTGCGCCGGTCCCCAGTAGATCGCATCGAGAATGAAATTCGAGCGGATCTTGAGGTTGCGCCCGGTCATGATGTTGTCGAGTACGCTCATGCCCTTGAACAGGGCGATGTTCTGGAAAGTACGCGCGATGCCGGCCTTGGCGGCCTGATAGGTGTCCATCTCGTGACGCGGCTTGCCGCGAAACACGATGGTGCCCTCCTGCGGGTGGTAGACCCCATTGATGACATTGAGCATGGAGCTCTTGCCGGCGCCGTTGGGGCCGATGATGGCGCGGATCTCATGTTCGCGCACATCGAAGGAAATATCCGTGAGGGCCTTGACCCCGCCGAAATGCAGGGAGATTTTCTGCAGATCGAGAATGACGTCGCCGCTTTGTCTCTGAGCCATGATTTATGCTGCCTTGCTCAAGACAGGAAAAGTCCTGGCTTCATACACTTTGAGGTCGGCGGCGACCATGCCGGTGCGGCCGTCCTCGAACTTGACCTGGGTCTCGATGTACTGCGATGCCTTGCCGGAATACAGCGCGTCGATCAGGACCGCGTATT
>JBAYVV010000325.1:0-3128 GCA_041674465.1 Sterolibacterium sp. | reverse complement strand
CGCCGGCAACATGCACCAGTTGCACATCCATGAGCGCTCCCTGTTCATGTGGATCTTCGACAGCAATTCGCGCAAGCTCTACAACGATTACCCGGCATTCAACAAAATCGTCGAGGAACTCGAAGAAGCCGGCCGCCTCGATCTGCTGCGCCAGGGCATGAAGCGCGAAGACATCCGCCATCACCTGGAACTTGACCTGCGCTACGGCAATCAGCTGGCGCAGACCACCGTGGTTGCCCCGAAAATGCGTCTGGAAAGAATGGACGACGTCATGGCGATCATCAACCAGTTCTCGGTCGACTACGGCAACCGTTTCGGCAAGGGCAGCGAGGCGCCGGAAGCGGGTATCCGCATCAACACCATCCGCGTACAGAGCTTTGTCGAACTGGAGACGGTGAACCTGAGCAACATCATTCCCTCCGGTACGGTCAAGTCTTCGCCCAAGCCGACTGGATCGCGCAAGTGCTATTTCGTCGGCCACGACAAACCGCTGGAAACCCAGACCTACGATCATGCCAGCCTGGCCGTGGGTGCTGAAGTCAAGGGACCGGCCGTCATCGTTTCGGCGACCACGACGTATCTGGTCGAACCGGGCTGGCGTGTCGAAATCGGCGAACACGGCGCAGCGTGGTTCCTGCGCGATGGCGCCGAGATGCCGAAGCTGGGCAAGAAATCCAAGGCCGCAAAAACCAAAGTCTAATGGCCTAGGCCAACTGAACGGAGAAGAATCATGGGCAAAATGGAAAATTCGGAAGTGGCAGATCGCGAAAAAATGTTGATCGACCAGTTCCTGGAAGACAACGTGCTGTTCCTCGGGCCGGATCCCGAGATCATGCTGGAGCACGACATCTCGCCGCGCAGCGAGATGGAAGAGGTGGCGCTGACTAAATATGTCGATCCGGCGGCGCAGGCCTTGATTCGCGACCGCCTGCAGGCTGGCGCGAATGAATCCTTTGAAATGCTGGAGCAGATGGGTGCGGCGCCTGGCGCCAAGTGGGGCGACCTGATCACTGGCGTATTTACCGCCAGCGGCGACCTCAGCGTGTGCAGTGCCGGTGGCGTTTTGATCTTCGCCTCGCTGGTGCATCACCCGGTCAAGTTCATCAACAAGTACTGGAAAAACGACCCGACCGTCGGTATTCGCAAGGGTGATGGTTTCATCCACAACGATGCGCGCTACGGCAATATTCACAATACCGACCAGAGCCTGATCCTGCCGGTGTTCTATGAGGGCAAGCTGGTGGCCTGGGCCGGCGCCACGGTGCATGAAGGCGAGAACGGCGCGATCGAACCCGGCGGCATGCCCTCGGCAGCGGAATCGGTTTATGAAGAAGGGCTCAAGATGTCGCCCTTCAAGGTGGTCGAAAACTACGAGTTGAAGAAAGATCTCGTCACCTTCCTGCAGAACTCGACGCGCGAGCCGAAGCTGCAGTTCGAGGACATGAAGACCAAGCTGTTCGCCTGCCGTCGCATGGAAGAACGGGTGCTGGCGACGATCGAGGAATTCGGTCTGGATGCTTTCATCGCATCGATGCGCAAAGGTCTGGAAGATTGCAAGGTCGAGGTGGCGCGGCGCGTTTCCGAGTGGCCGGAGGGAATCGTGCGTTCCATGGTGATCGCCGACTCGACCCTGCGCGAAAACGTTATGGTCAAAATCAACCTTGAACTGCGCAAGGAAGGCGACTCGCTCATCTGCGACTTCCGCGGCTCCAGTCCGGAGTTTGCCAACCGTTGCAACAACACCCTGCTGGCTTCGCTGAAGGGCATGCTGGCGCAGCTCTTCCTGGTGTTCGTCTGGCCCGATTTGCCGCGCAACCAGGCGGTATTTGCGCCGATCAAGGTGATCGTTGACCCGAAGTCGACCTTGTGTTCTTCTTATCACACGCCCAATGCCCAGAGCATGATGACCTTCTTCCCTGCCTTCACGGCGACGCAATTGGCGGTGGCGAAATTCATGTATAGCTGCCCGGAAAAGTTCTCGAAATTGATCGCACCCTGGCACAACATGATCCGCACCTTTATCTGGGGCGGCATTACCCAGCACAACGAAATGGTCGGCAATCTCTGCGCGGACCTCAACGGCATGGGCGGCGGTGCACGCTCCGACCGCGACGGCGAGCATGCCATCGCCCCGATTTTCGCGCCCATGGCCGATCTCGGCGAGCAGGAACTGAACGAAGAGGAAGTTCCTTTCGTGCAGATCGTCAGCAAGAAACTGATGATGGACAACCAGGCCTTCGGCAAGTACCGCGGCGGTCAGGGATACGAGATGATCGCCTCGAGCCTGGGCAGCCCGCTGTGGGGCTTCATGACCTGCTGCATCGGCTCGAAGATGAGCAGCGTGCCCGGACTCTTCGGCGGCTACGGCGCACCAGCCTACCCCTTGTGCAAGGTCAAGGGCGTCGATGTGTTCGAGGTGATGAAGACCGATCCGCGCAAGTTCGAGTTCTCCATCGTCGATATCATGAACAAGCGCCCGTTCGCAGGTGCCAGCTATACCACGCACCATACCGGCATGCAGTTCGAAATCGCCAAGCGCGGCGAACTCTATATGATCACGCAGGGTGAGGGTGGCGGTTATGGCGATGTGCTGGAGCGCGATCCCCATCTGGTCATTTCGGATCTGGAGCAGAAACTGATTTCCAACGAAACAGCCCGCGAGTTGTATTGCATCGTCTATAACCCGGATACCTTGCTGCTGGATCGCGATGCCACGGAAAAGGCCCGCGCGGCAGAGCGCATGTCGCGCAAAAAGCGCGGCGTGCCGTTCAAGGACTTCGTGAAGAAGTGGAGCACCCAGGAACCGCCTGCGGACCTACCCTTCTACGGTTCATGGGGCCGCGATCGCTCGGTGATTTATGCCGGACCTTATGGCGGAGTGCCGCGCCGTGCCATGAGCGCCGACGCGATTGAAGCGATTTACATGCCGAACCCGCGCGATGTGCGCATTGCCCAGCTTGAGCAGCGCGTCAAGGATCTGGAGCAATCAAAGAATGCCTGACCTGAATACCTGCCTGGAGCACATTGCATGAACGTGGGCCAGCTTCTGGTCCGCTCCGGCATGGCCTATGCCGAGCGGCCAGCCCTCTATCTGGGCGAGCAGCTGGTCTGCGATTATCGCGGCCTGG
>JBAYVV010000324.1:0-3129 GCA_041674465.1 Sterolibacterium sp. | reverse complement strand
GGCGAACCTGGTGACGGAAATCTCCAATGCGAGCAAGGAACAGAGCAGCGGGATCGAACAGGTGACGCAGGCGGTGAGCCAGATGGACGAAGTGACGCAGCAGAATGCGGCGCTGGTGGAAGAAGCGGCGGCGGCGGCGGAGAGCCTGGAAGAGCAGGCACGTGGCTTGATGCAGGCGGTGGGGATGTTCAAATTGGCCGAAGGGAACCGCACACAACTGATGGCATCGGCGCCGGCCAGACCGCAACTGAGTGCCCCGGCCAAGCCGGCGGCAGCCCAGAGCAAGCCGAAGAAGATTCCGCCGCCGGCGGCCTCCGACCCCGAAGATGAATGGGCAGAGTTCTGAAAATTTCGATTTTTTTGTTCAACCTTTGATGAGAAAAAGGCGCGTCAGCGCGTCCGACCACGACCATGCGAACCAACCTGCCTGTAACGAATACTGAAGTTCCGTTACGTGATGACACCCTGATCGTCTCGAAGACCGATCTCAAGGGCCAGATCACCTACATCAACAAGGACTTTCTCGAAATCAGCGGTTTCACCGAGGATGAGTTGCTCGGCAAGCCGCACAACATCGTGCGGCATCCCGACATGCCGCCCGAAGCCTTCGAGGATCTTTGGGTGGCACTCAAGGACGGCCGGCCGTGGACCGGGTTCGTCAAGAACCGCTGCAAGAACGGCGACTATTACTGGGTACTGGCCAATGCTGCACCAATCCGCGAGGCTGGACAGGTGGTGGGCTACATGTCGGTACGACGCAAGCCCTCACGGGCGCAAGTGGAAGCCCATGAGGAAGCCTATCGGCTGTTCCGCGAGAATCGCGCCAAAGGTCTCATGATCCTTGACGGGAAAGCGGTACCCAGTGGGCTGATCGGGCGGTTGCGCCGCAAGCTGGCCAACTCCAGCGTGTCCAACAAGATCATGATCGGCAGCGTGATCAGCGCCATTCTGGTGATGGCAACGACGACTCTGCTGCTGGGCAAACATCTCGGCGATATTCTCGATCTGCGCGGCCAGGCTGATCTGAAACAGAACCTGAGCCTGGTCACCGGCATGGTGGAAGTGCGTGCCAAGGCGATGGGGAATGAGGCCGTGCGGCTGAATGGGGTTTTTGCGGGCCATTTCAGCGAGAGCTTCAGCGTGGCTGTTGACGGTGAGGTGCCGTTGTTGAAGCATGGCACGACAGTCGTCAACAACCGAAGCGACGAAGTGGACCGCTTCACTGCCACCACAAGTGCCGTCGCGACCGTCTTGGTGCGCAAGGGTGACGATCTGATCCGGGTGGCTACATCGGTCATGAACGAGAAAGGCGAACGCGCCATAGGGACCGCACTGCTGAAGACCAATCCGGCACTGGCGAAATTACTCGCGGGCGAACGCTGGTCGGGCAAGATCGACCTCTTTGGCAAGGACTTCTATGCCGCCTACTCACCGATCAAGGGCAAGGACGGCCAGGTGATCGGCGCCCTGTTCATCGGCATCGATGTCAGTGCCGACCTGGCGGCACTGCGCCAGCAGATCAAGAAGATCAAGGTCGGCGAGACGGGCTATTTCTACGTGCTGGACGCGCGTCCCGGCAAGACCTACGGCAACCTGCTGGTGCACCCGGCGAAAGAGGGCGCCAACCTGCTCGCTGCCAAGGATGCCAACGGTCACGAATTCATCAAGGAAATGCTGGAGAAGAAAACCGGCACGATCTTTTACCCCTGGGCCAATGCCGAACTGGGCGATGCCGCCGCACGTCAAAAACTCGTGGTTTTTGACACTTTTGCCGACTGGCAATGGACCATAGGTGGTGGCACTTATCTCGACGAGTTCGAGGCGGAGACCCGCGCCATGCAGCGCTACATGTGGGTTTCATCGCTGATTGTGGTGTTGTTGCTGGTGGCCATAATCATCTGGCTGGCGCGCCGGTTGGTACGCAACCCCCTGGAAATCGAAGTATTGCCGGTATTTTCGGCGCTGGCTGCGGGAAATTATGACAGCATCGTGGACACTTCCCGCCATGATGAAATCGGGCGGGTGCTGCAAGGCCTGCAGGCGATGCAGACGCGACTGGGCTTCGATGTTGCTGAAGCAAAACGTGCCGCCGACGAAATGACGAGAATAAAGATCGCACTTGATGGCGCTGAGATGCCGATGACTATCTCGAACAGCCAAAATATGCTGATCTACATGAACAAGGCTTCCGAAGTTCTCTGGGGGCACATGGAGGCGCATATTGCGGCTAACCACCCAGGTTTTACCGTTCGCGGCATGTACGGTCAGAGTCTGGTGCAGTTCTTCGACGACGAGGATATGCGCAAAGCTTACCGGGCAGAATTGACTGCACCCCGCACGCTGGATATCGGCATGGGGGGAAAGTTATTGCGTGTGACCGCGACCCCAGTCAGAGATGCAGCAGGGGCCTATCTTGGCCGCGCTAGTCAGTGGTTAGACCGGACTCAGGAAGTGTTAGTCGAGCAGGAAGTCGCCGGAATGGTCAACGGCGCGATGCGCGGAGATTTCGAGAAGCGAATTGCACTCGAGGGCAAGGAGGGCTTCTTCAAGCAACTGGCAGAAGGCCTCAACAAGCTGGCGGAAGTGACCTCGGGTGGACTCAACGATGTGGCGCGGGTCCTGACGACCGTGGCCCAGGGCGACCTGACGCAGAAGATCGAGGCCGAGTACGAAGGCATCTTCGGGCAGCTCAAGGACGACACCAATACGACGGTGGAGCGCCTCAGGGAAGTCATCGGACGCATCAAGGAAGCGACCGAGGCAATCAACACGGCCTCGCAGGAAATCGCTGCAGGTAACGTGGATCTGTCGAGCCGCACCGAAGAACAGGCTTCGAGCCTGGAAGAAACCTCGTCGAGCATGGAAGAGCTGAATGCCACGGTCAGGAACAACGCCGAGAATGCCGTTAAAGCCAACCATTTGGCCAAGAGCTCGAACGAGATCGCGACACGCGGCGGGGCGATGGTGAAGGGCGTGGTGTCGACGATGTCGGAGATCCAGGGCAGTTCGAAGAAGATTGCGGACATCATTGGGGTGATCGACAGCATCGCGTTCCAGACCAATATTCTTGCTCTGAATGCGGCCGTCGAAGCGGCACGGGCAGGCGAGCAGGGCCGGGGCTTTGCGGTG
>JBAYVV010000323.1:0-3148 GCA_041674465.1 Sterolibacterium sp. | reverse complement strand
TCTAGATGTCTGCGCCAGTATTCAGGTCCGTGCCTCTTCGCCATCGCCTGTGCCTTAAAAAAGGCGACACGATTGCATAGCTCAGCAAAAAACTACAGGTGGTGCCGACAGTCGCTTACTATCGGTCGATCAAATTCCCCCAATCTCCTGCCTTGACATGCGGTGCTGTTTTTTGTGAGGCAGGAGCTCGGAAGATAGTCCGAGCGGCAGCTTCAAGAATTTCTCAACTGCTGGAATCGGCCAGGAAGAGACGGTCACCCCAAAAGGGTGAATGAGTGCTGTAGACTGTTAGCGGCCTGTTGATATTGTCATAGCCGATGGTCGGTCCGCTCATATTCCAGTCATTCAGATGATTCACTAGGTCTCTGCTATCCATGTACTTGTTTGGGACCGCCCATCTTATTGTCGAACACTTGATTCGGCCTATGCCCAGAACTCTTGCAGGTTAACGGCAACAATTCTTATACTTACATACCGTTGTCGCTTCGCACCGACGGCCTTTGACCTAAGATATGCCTGTGTTGGATCACCTGAAACAGAGTTCGTTCGCAACCCAGTGGCTGATCCTTGGGATCATGTTGTTGATACTAGGCGGCGCGACCGGACTCAACCTATACACAGAGTATGGTCGCACCCAGAGCCGCGAACAGGATCGGCTGCTGGCCCAGTCGCTGATAATCCAGAAGAACGTCGAGCAAAGTCTCGCGCAGATCAGTCTATTTCTGGCTGGTCTGCGCCAGGAACTGCCACAACACAGGGGCGAGATAGGTGCCCGCCTTAAGGTACTGACAGATACGATTCCAGGTGTCCGCACTCTAGTAATGCTGGATAGCGAGGGAAAGGTTCTTGCCTCAAGCCGGCCGGAACTGCTGGACAAGAATTTTGCCTACCGGGACTACTTCAAGGTTCCGCGACAAAATCCAGACCCCGACACGCTGTTCGTTTCGCCGCCATTTGCGTCCACTCTTGGTATTTACGGCATTAATGTTGGACGCACAGCTATCGGCCCCAAGGGCGAGTTTGCCGGGGTCAATTCAGCCACCCTCGATCCGGAATATTTCAGAACCCTGATGGTTTCGGTGCTTTATGCTCCAGATATGTGGAGCGCCATCGCCCATGGTGATGGCATCATGTTTCTGATGGCGCCAGAGCGCGAAGGTCAGTCAGGCAAGAACTTGGCACAGCCGGGTTCATTTTTTACCCGCCACCTGAACAGCGGCAAAGCAGTCAGCATCCTGACCGGCATCGTTTTCGCCACCGGCGAGGAACGCATGATGGCCCTGCGCTCGGTCCAGTCGAACAAGCTGAAACAGGACAAGCCCCTGGTGGTGGCTATCGGCCGCGATCTCAGCGTCGTTTTCGAAGCGTGGCGTGCTGACGCCCGCATCCAGGGCGGGCTACTGGCGGTGATCGCGCTCTTGGCTATCGGGGGGCTTTACACCCTCCAGTGCCGACAGCAGGAATCCGAAAGGCAGGCAAGCGGGGCTACCGAGGCTCTGCAGAAAAGCGAACGCTTCATGCGGATGCTCGCCAACAACATCCCAGGCATGGTGGGTTACTGGACCGACGATCTGCGCTGCGGCTTCGCCAATGAGGACTATTTCGAGTGGTTCGGTAAGACACAGGAGCAAATGCGTGGCATTCACATTCAGGATCTGATGGGGGACGAACTTTTCAAGAAGAACGAGCCTTACATACGCGCTGCTCTGCGAGGCGAGCGCCAGGACTTCGAGCGCACCCTGACCAAGACCGACGGCAGCGTTGGCTATACCTGGGCACATTACATTCCGGATGTTGAAGGCGACCAGGTGAAGGGTTTCTTCGTTCTGGTTTCGGACATCACAATGCTAAAGCAAACCGAAATCGCCCTGGAAGAAAGTGAGCGGATGTTGCGGACGATCATAGAAAACGAGCCGGAATGTGTGAAAGTTCTAGCACCAGACGGAACGCTGAAGCAAATGAACCGTGCCGGCCTCGAAATGATCGAGGCAGACTCGGAAGATCAGGTCGTCGGTCACAAGGTTGTGGATATCGTGGCGCCACAGCACCGGGAAGCCTTTATCGCGCTGAGTGAGAGTGTCAATCGGGGTGAATCCGGATCCTTGGAATTCAAAATCGTCGGGCTCAAGGGCGGTCACCGCTGGCTGGAGACCCATGCGGTTCCAATGCGCGGCGCCGACGGTCAGATCACGGGCTTGCTCAGTGTCACGCGGGACATCACTCAACACAAGAGAGACCAACAGGCGCTGGAACAACTCGCACAAACCGACTCTCTCACCGGTCTTGCTAACCGCCGCCAATTCCTGGTGATGGCGGAGCAGGAATTGACGCGCACAGTCAGGTATGGAGGCCCCTTGTCCGTTTTCATGATGGATATTGACCACTTCAAGAATATCAACGACACCTATGGGCACAAGACGGGCGATGTCGTTTTGCAGAAGCTGGCCGAGTTGATACGCGATGCGTTGCGGGAAATTGACGCGGTTGGTCGCTTGGGCGGCGAGGAATTTGCCGTTGTGCTGCCGCAAACAGACAGTGAACGCGCTTTGGAAGTCGCCGAACGACTGCGCAAGGCGATTGCCGATGCCGAGGTGCCACTAGAGCAAGGGTTACCACTCCACTTCGCGGTTTCGATTGGAGTATCCACGCTTGCTGGCACAAAGACCAACATCGACACACTGCTCAGTCAAGCCGATCAAGCGCTCTATAAAGCCAAGAATGGCGGCCGCAACAGGGTCTACGCCTACGAGCACCCGGGTGACGCATCCATGACATCGACCACTTCGACATGATGATCCGGTAGTGAGTTATAGCTCTGGCTTTGATAATTGAGCTGCACATAGATGGCCGGATGGAGTCTGCGAACTGAAACGAGTTCTAGTTGTTTGAACGGCGAGTTGACTTTGACAGCGGACCTACAAGCTGGATTCATTCGTCATCGCCAATGACAGCTCCCGCACTGCGTAGCCGCCGCTGGTCTGCGAAACCTGGGGGCCGCAACGGGCACAAAGTGAGCATCGAAATGTGTAAGCGACTGTCGGCACCACCTGTAGTTTTTTGCTGAGCTATGCAATCGTGTCGCCTTTTTTAAGGCACAGGCGATGGCGAAGAGGCACGGACCTGAATACTGGCGCAGACATCTAGAGGC
>JBAYVV010000322.1:0-3170 GCA_041674465.1 Sterolibacterium sp. | reverse complement strand
GTTGTCTTCCAGCACGTAATATTCGCCGGCATTGGCGCGCACCAGATCGATGCCGGCGATGTGCGAATAAATCTCGCCAGGTACCGCAACACCGATCATTTCCTTGTGGTACTGACTGTTGTTGAGCACCTGCTCGGCGGGAATGCGTCCAGCCTTGAGAATTTCCTGCCCGTGATAGATGTCGTGGAGGAAGGCGTTGAGGGCTTTGACGCGCTGGCGCAGGCCAGCCGAGATACGCTGCCATTCCTGCGCCGAAATGATGCGCGGCACGATGTCGAAAGGAATCAGCCGTTCCTTGCCGGCTTCTTCGCCGTACACCGCAAAGGTGATGCCGACACGATGAAAGGTCAGGTCGGCTTCCTCGCGCTTGCGCGAGATGACTTCTTCGGGTGTCGAATCCAGCCACTCGGAAAAGCTGCGATAGCCCGGCCGGACGCTACCGTCAATGGCGCGCATTTCGTCGAAAGCGGTCTGCATGGTGGTCTCACTTCCCGGGAATTGCTTCTGCTGACATCTGAGCAGATTCCATGCCAGCAAAAAACGAAACCGCAATCAATGGCAGCTGCTCTGGCGCAGCGATGCCTCTGGAGGGATCCAGGTGTTTCTGCCATTTGCTTTGATGCCGACGCGAACGACGTTCGTTTTGCTGCTTTGACAAAATGCTTCGCACCAATCTGATGCGTTTACGTTCAGGCTTCACCATAGTTGGGCGTATTTGATGAATATCCTCGTATTCCCGTCAACTCGGCGGCGTTCCCCCTGCCCCCATTTCTTGCTCCGAAGACCCAGCGCATGCAAGCCCTTGCGCCCAATCCGCCTGTGCCGGACGGGAGGCTCGCAACCGGCTGATCGCAGCGGCATGAAACATGCTGAAGTAAGAAATTAATCTCAAATTTTCAATGACACACATAACGGGTTTATCAATAGAGGAATTTTGCCATGAGCATTTTGCGCAACCTGAAGCTCACGCACCGCTTCGCAGTGCTGATCCTGGTTTTTGCCCTGGGGTTTGTCGTTTATGGCATTTGGTCGTTCAAGACCATCAACGACCTGAAAGTCAATGGACCGCTCTATCAGCGCATTGTTCAAGGCAAGGACCTGGTGGCGGACATTCTGCCTCCTCCGGAATATATTCTGGAATCCTATCTGGTGATCCTGCAATTGGTGGATGTCGGCAAGGAGGAACAAGGCAAGCTTGTCGAACGCCTCAAGGCGCTGAAGGCGGACTACGATACTCGCCACGAATTCTGGCTCAAGGAAAATCTGGAAGGAGAACTGGCACAAGTCTTTCTCAAGCAGGGACACGAACCGGCGCTACAGTTTTACAAAACGGCTTTTGACGAATTTGTCCCGGCATTGCAAAAGAACGACAGGGAAAGTGCGCAGTCTGCGCTGAAGCGAATGAAGGCGTCCTACGAATTGCACCGCCAGGCGATCGACCGTGTCGTTGAAATGACCAACAAACGCAATGCCGCGGATGAGGAGTCGGCGAAGGCGCGCATCAGTTCTGCCAGTCTCCTGCTCTTGGCGATCCTGGTTTTTTCGCTGGGCGCTGGCATCGTCGTGGCTGCGGCGATTATCCGGAGCCTACTCAGTGTTCTTGGCGGAGAACCGGATTACGCCGTACAAATCGCCCACTCGATCGCCGATTGCGATCTGACCGTAAAAGTTCAAACCAAAGCGGGCGATACAACCAGTCTCTTGGCTGCGATGAAAGCGATGCAGGGCAGCCTCTCTCAAGTCATCGGAGGCGTCAATGAGGGCATCAATAAACTGGCGAGCGAGGCCGCGCGACTGTCCGAATCTTCGGCACGGGTGGCTGAACGATCCGAGCAGCAGCACGATGCCACTCAGTCCATGGCTGCTGCTGTCGAAGAAATCTCCGTCGGCATCGAACATATCACCAGCAATACCAGCGAAACCTATGTTTCATCGCGCAGGTCGGGGGAAATTTCCGATTCCGGACTGCAGGTGGTGGCCGATGCCACCCTGGAAATGGCGAAAATCGCTGAGGCAGTGAGCAACTCCGCCCAGCATATCCAGTCCCTGGGTGAGCGCTCGGACAAGATTTCCGCGGTGGTCAGCGTCATCAAGGAAATTGCGGACCAGACCAATTTGCTGGCATTGAATGCCGCCATCGAGGCAGCACGCGCCGGCGAACAGGGGCGGGGTTTTGCAGTGGTCGCCGATGAAGTGCGCAAACTCGCGGAGCGGACCAGCCTATCGACAAAAGAAATTTCGGAAATGATCGAAAGCATACAGACGGGTACTCGGGATGCGGTCACGAGCATGGCCGACGGCAACGTCAGGGTCGAGCAAGGTGTACGCATGGTGGATCTGGCCAAGGATGCCATCGTGAACATCAAGGAAAGCACGGACCATGTGATCAACGAGGTCAGCGCAATTTCAGAATCCTTGCGCGAACAAAGCACGGCGCACAACCAGATCGCCAACAGCGTTGCCCGAATCGCGGAAAAGACGGAAGAAAACAGCAGTGAGGTCAGCGGCATTGCCCAGGCCGCACTTGACCTGGAAAGGTTGTCGACGGTCTTGCGCGAATCCGTAAGCCGCTTCAGGATTTAGTGTCCGCATTTGGTTCTGGGGTACTGGTGCCCGCAATTGGTTCTAGGGTACTGGTGCCCGCATTTGGTTCTGGGGTAATAGCACTGGTAAGGCAAAGAGCGCTAAATTTCTTGCAACAAAAAAACTGCCGGGCGCGACCCGACAGTTTTTTTGTGCAGCTTGGCGGTAATTATTTCTTGAAGAGGGCCTTGGAACCGTAGTAGCCGAGGGCACCGGCGCCGACGATCGGGGCGACCAGAATCATGGCCAGACCGATGAAGGGGGCGGCGATCATCATCGAGACATGCTTGACCAGCGGGAACTTGGCGAAGACAGCCTTGCCGGCGAAGTAGGCGAGCATGCCGGCGGCGACGAAGGGCATCGCGGCGACATAGGCCAGTCCGATGAACGGGGAGGCGAGGAAGAGGGCGATGTTCTTGGCCTTGGTGGCGCTGGCGGTTGCGACGGCGACCGTATTCTCGTTACGGGCACGCCGCACGATCTTGTAGAGGACGGGTTCCCAGGTGCTCTTGGGGGCTACGGCTTCGGCACTGTGGCTTTCGAAGGATTCATATTTTGGAAGGGCGCTCATGATGTTCTCCTGGAAG
>JBAYVV010000321.1:0-3195 GCA_041674465.1 Sterolibacterium sp. | reverse complement strand
TGAAAACCAGGCCTTTCTGCCCGGTATCACCCTGCCCCAAGAACTAGCTTTAAGCGCCAGTTTCGCCGAGTCTGTCGCCCAAACTGATTTGGCCGTCATCGCAGCGCCCCTGCTGGAATTGCGCAACACCCTGCACTTGCTGCGCCAGGCTGCACCCACCCTGCCCTTTCTCTGGGTATGCAAAGGGCTTGAAGCAGGCACCGGACTCCTGCCGCACCAGGTGGCCGCCGAGGAAATGCTCGACGCGGCCCCGGCTCAGGGCGTATTGACCGGACCCAGTTTTGCCGAAGAAGTCGCCAGAGGCCTGCCCACTGCCGTCACCCTGGCATCGACCTCGACCGACTTTGCCAGGAGCCAGGCGCATGCCTTGTCCAGCTCTCGCTTGCGTATCTACGCCGGCAGCGACGTCGTCGGCGCCGAGGTCGGTGGTGCCGTGAAGAATGTTCTCGCAATTGCGGCCGGCATCTGCGACGGACTCGGCCTGGGACTCAACGCCCGCGCCGCGCTGATCACGCGCGGCCTGGCCGAGACCGTGCGCTTCGGCGTAGCCATGGGTGCGCGCCGCGAAACCCTGATGGGTCTGGCCGGCATGGGCGACCTGATCCTCACTTGCACTGGCGATCTCTCGCGCAATCGCCGGGTCGGCCTGGCCCTGGCTAAAGGCCAAGCGCTCGATAACATCACGCGCGATCTCGGGCATGTCGCGGAAGGCGTGCCCAGTGCCCGCGAGGTTGCACGGCGCGCCAAGCAGTTGAACGTGGATATGCCCATCACCCAGACCGTCTGCGCCCTGCTGGACGGCGCATTGACGGCTGCCGAAGCCGTGGCCCAGTTGATGTCGCGCGACACCAAAGAGGAATAGCAGCCGGTTCAAGCGCCCCCGGCGAAGCCCAACTGCCGCCAGGCTTCGTACGCCACCACCGCAACGCTGTTCGACAAATTGAGACTCCGGCAGCCGGGCGTCATCGGCAGGCGGATGCGCTGTTCGGCCGGAATGCTGTTCAGGATCTCTGCCGGCAAGCCGCTGGTTTCAGGGCCGAACACGAAGCAATCGCCCTCCACATAGCGAGGCAGATCGTGACGCATTGAGCCTTTGGTGCTCAGGGCAAACAGGCGTTGCGTTCCAAGCGCCGCCAGACACGCGCTCCAGTTCTCATGTATCCGGACATCCGCGAGTTCCGCATAATCCATCCCGGCACGGCGCAAACGTGCCGCATTCAGGTCGAAGCCAAGCGGCTTGACCAAGTGCAGGCAAGCGCCAACATTGGCGCTCAGGCGAATCACGTTGCCGGTATTCGGGGGAATTTCGGGCTGATAAAGAATGATGTTGAACATGCGGGAAAAAATACGCTTTTTGGCGGCGAGCCCAACATGAGCTTAAAGTACAATCGAACTCATACTACTGGAGATTGAGATGGCCCGCCCGGAAAAAATCCGCCTAGGCGACTTGCTGATCACCCAAGGCCTGCTGACCGACGAGCAGCTCAAGCTCTCCCTGGCTGAGCAAAAGCGCAGCGGCCGCAAGCTCGGCCGCATCTTCGTCGAAAGCGGCTACGTCACCGAAGAAAGCATCGCCCAGGCGCTGGCGAAACAGCTGCAAGCCCCCTTCATCGATCTCAAGACCTTCAGTCCCAAGCCGCAACTCATCAAGCTCCTGCCCGAAGCCCAGGCGCGCCGCTTCCGCGCGATCGTGCTCGACGAAGACAACGACATGCTGATCATCGGCTTCGCCGACCCCACCGACCTCGTCGCCTACGACGAGATCACCCGCATCGTGCGTCGCGAAATTTTCCTGGCCGTGGTCATGGAAAGCCAGCTGATGAGCATGATCGACCGGCTCTACACGCGGACAGAAGAAATCGCAGGACTTGCCAAGGAATTGACCACGGACATGTCCGATGTCCCGGCCGAGTTCGGCAACCTGCTCGGCCTCACCTCGGGCGCCGAAGATGCCCCCGTCGTCAAGCTGCTCAACTCGGTGTTCGAGGAAGCGCTGAAAACCCGTGCATCGGACATTCACATCGAACCGATGGAAAAAAATCTGGTGATCCGCTTCCGCATCGACGGCGTGCTGCACATCCAGATGGAGGCCGACAGCAAGATCGCCAGCGCTGTGATACTGAGACTGAAACTCATATCAGGTCTCGACATTTCCGAAAAACGCCTGCCCCAGGATGGCCGCTTCAACATCAACCTGCGCAACACGTCGGTGGATGTGCGTATTTCCAGCATGCCCACGCAATACGGTGAATCGGTGGTCATGCGCTTGCTTAACCAGAGCACGGGCATCCTTGGCCTGGACAGGATGCGCATCCCGCCGCACGTCCTGGAACGCCTGCGCCACGCAATCCACCGCCCCAGCGGCATGGTGCTGGTCACCGGACCGACTGGTTCCGGCAAGACCACCACGCTGTACGCCGCTCTGTCGGAGCTCAACACGCCGGAAAAGAAAGTCATCACGGTGGAAGACCCGGTCGAATATCGCCTGCCCGGCATCAACCAGGTACAGGTGCAGGAAAAAATCGACCTGACTTTCGACCGGGTGCTGCGCTCGGCCTTGCGCCAGGATCCGGACATCATCCTGGTCGGCGAAATGCGCGACCAGATCACCGCCGAAATCGGCATGCGCGCCTCCATGACCGGCCACATGGTGCTCTCGACCCTGCACACCAACGATGCGCTGTCGACCCCGATCCGCCTGCTCGACATGGGCGTGCCACCCTTCATGGTGGCGCTGTCGCTGCAGTTGGTGCTGGCGCAGCGTCTGGTTCGGGTGATCTGCGAGAACTGTATCGAGGATTATTCGCCGCCACCGAATGAACACGAATGGCTGCGCCATGAACTCAAGGACGAGGTCGATGCGCACAAGTACAAGAAAGGCCGCGGCTGCGCGCATTGCAACAACACCGGCTACACGGGGCGCCAGGGTGTCTATGAATTCCTCGAAATGACCAACGCCCTGGTCGAGGCCGTCAACCATGGTGACCCGAATCACTTCATGAAACTTGCACGCGAAGAAATGGCTGGCAATACATTGCGGCGCGATGCCGTGAATCTGGTGCTTGCGGGTCGCACCAGCGTGGACGAAGCCATGCGTATCAGTTCACAACTGGAAGAATAGCCAGAGTAAACGCGGATGCCGAATTTCAGCTATAGCGGGCGCGATGCCGGCGGAAAAATGACCCAGGGCGTTCT
>JBAYVV010000320.1:0-3196 GCA_041674465.1 Sterolibacterium sp. | reverse complement strand
CATGATTACCCCTGCGTCGGCCACAGCGCCAAAACGCAAGCACATACCCATACCAAGATTGCCACAAACATCTGCCTATCCGCCAATACCACATCCGTTGGCGACTCGCCGCCCTCCAGCGTTACCACAACGTACCAGTAACGGAACATGCCAAACAGCACAATAGGAATCGTGATGACCAGCTGCGGCTTGGCGGACAGTACAAACATGCCATAGAAGACCAGCGTGCACGTTGAAGACATAACTGCGTATCGGTCAATTAAGGACATTGCGTACTTCGCTAATACGCTGCGACCTTCTGCCCCGCTTTGCATCAGTTCCTGTCTGCGCTTAACCGCTGCCAGGAACAATGCCAAACATAGCGTGGTAATAAGCATCCAACCGGATACCGGCGCAACAATTGCCATCGCGCCAGCATAGACTCGCAAGACAAAGCTGACCGCGATCGTAAATATATCCAGCACTGGCTGGTGCTTCAAAAAGAACGCATAAGCCAGATTGAGCGCCAGATAGCAACCAATAACCAGCCCCACTCGAGGAAAGGCAAGCCAACCACATATCAAAGTCACATACAGAAACACCAATAATACGAAGGCACTGCGTACAGATACGCTACCGGTGACCAGGGGACGCGTCTTGCTTTTTCTGGGGTGACGGCGATCTAATTCGACATCACGCATGTCGTTAACAATATAGGCCGCCGATGAAGCGAGGCAAAATAGAAACGCGGCCGATAATGAGTTAAAGATGGCACTGGCGTCAGCAAATGCCCCAGCAAAAAGCAGCGGGGCAAGAACGAAGCCGTTCTTAACCCATTGCTTCGGCCTCATCAAAAGCAGCAACCCGCTAACCTGGGCTAGAAGAGAGTTCGCGATCACGGTATCATCCAGGAGACGTAGACTGTTTTGATTGAACCGACGATTGTCCTATTTATCTGGCGGCTATCACAGGGTAGCTCGTATAAACATCCTTGCAGCATATCTTATGATTCATGGTATCGCTATTCATAGCGAAAAATGAAACTGCCGGCCCGGTGCGTCAAGTGACTCAATACCTTGGTGTCAAGCTCATCCTCGAGTTCTTGCTGGATAGAAGTGCGGATTCTATTCCGATTGCCTTATGAGATTAGCGTCCTCTTGGGGCCGTCTGAGCGCCGATCCACACAGAGTTGTCGCCCTCAACGATATCGAACGCGTCCCGTTTGTGTTGGCCACCGGTCACCCCGGCATCGCTCACGGAATGGGCCGCAGTTATGGCGATGCATGCCTTAACCCTGGTGGCATACTCTGGGATACAAAGCAGTTGGACCGTTTCATCAGCTTCAACGAGGGCACAGGCAGACTCGTCTGTGAAGCAGGTCTGTTATTGAGAGACATCCAGCGCTTGCTAGTTAAACGCGGCTGGATGTTGCCGGTCACGCCTGGCACGCAATTAGTCACTGTAGGCGGCGCGATAGCCAGCGACGTTCATGGCAAGAATCACCACTTGATGGGTTCGTTTGGTGACCATGTACAACACCTGAGGCTGGCGCGCACCAATGGCGAAATAATCGACTGCGGACCGCAGCTTCGGCCTGAATGGTTCAGGGCGACCATCGGCGGGATGGGGCTGACAGGCGTCATCGTCCAAGCCGAGATCCAACTACGCAGAGTCCTCGGACCGTGGCTCACCACCGAAACAATAGCCTATTCGGATTTGGACGATTTTTTCTGCCTGGCAGACGAATCCGAAACCGAATGGGAACACACAGTCTCTTGGGTTGACTGCACAAGCAAAGGCGGTAATCGCGGTCTCTTCATGCGGGGGAACCCGACCAACAGCGAATTTCGGCAGGTTCCAGGTCATTCAATGTGGTCCATACCGGTGGTGCCACCGATATCGCTGATCAATCGACTTTCGCTTCGAGCATTTAATACAGCGTACTTCAATCTGAAGAAGCGGCATGCTCATCCTGTCACCATGCACTATGAAAAATTTCTCTACCCATTGGATCACCTGCTGGAATGGAACCGCATTTACGGACCTAGAGGGTTCTACCAATACCAAAGCCTAGTACCACGCCATGGTGGCCAGAAAGCGATCCGGGCGATGATGGCTGAGGTTGTCCGTTCAGGATGCGGCTCTTTTCTCTCCGTTCTGAAAACCTTTGGCAATCGTCAGTCCATGGGACTGATGGGCTTTCCTCAACCAGGAATCACCCTGGCACTCGACTTTCCAAACAATGGCCACCAGACACTGCAACTCTTCGAGCGCCTTGATGCAATCGTGTCCAAAGCTGGCGGCAAGATTTACCTTGCAAAAGATGCTCGCATGCCACGCGCAATATTTGAAGCAGGCTATCCAAGATTCGAAGAGTTCTTGCACTACCGCGACCCGGGTATAAGTTCAGCGTTGTCAAGACGTTTGATGGGGAATTGAAATGAGATCCAGGAACAGAATAGTCATCGTCGGTGCTACATCGGGAATCGCCGAGCACTGCGCTCGCCTCTGGGTGAAAAAAAAGGATGTCGATCTCACTCTAGTAGGACGTGATTTTGAACGCACTGAACGGGTTGCATCTGACCTCCGCGTGAGAAGCCCGCAATCCGACATCCATGTTCTCCAGGGCCAGTTCCATGATCCGATGGCCATTCAAGCATTGGTCGATACCATTAATGAGCGAGGTCCCGTTAACGTGGTGTTGATTGCTCATGGCACTCTGACAGACCAGGAGACTTGCCAGGCTGATCTGTCGATCTGCCGAGAAACGCTGGAAATAAACGGCATTTCGCCCGTGCTTTACGCCGAAGCTTTTGCCAGGCAGATGACCAAAATAAACTCTGGCACGATCGCACTGATCAGTTCCGTGGCTGGAGATCGTGGACGCAAATCGAATTATGCCTATGGAGCAGCCAAGGGGATGGTTTCTCTCTATGCCCAGGGGATGCAACATCGCTTCACCGGAAGCGGCGTCAAGATAGTTCTGCTAAAACCCGGTCCCACCGATACTGCGATGACAGCTTCCCTGAAACAACGAGGCATGAAACTAGCACCCGTCGAAGCCGTCGCACAAAGCATTGTGGATGCAATCGAGAATGGCAAATCGACCGCCTATGTCCCGGGAAAATGGCGGTTGATCATGAGCATTCTCCGCCACATGCCCGCTTCAATCTTTAATCGACTCG
Organism: Sterolibacterium sp.; assembly: GCA_041674465.1. GTDB lineage: Bacteria > Pseudomonadota > Gammaproteobacteria > Burkholderiales > Rhodocyclaceae > JACRAR01. The sequence goes on along the minus strand of JBAYVV010000320.1, from coordinate 32 downwards.
ATATTTGAGAACAAAGCAGGTCAGAACCAAAT
>JBAYVV010000319.1:0-3209 GCA_041674465.1 Sterolibacterium sp. | reverse complement strand
CTTGTTCGGTCAGGTCGAGTTCGGCATGGCTGCGCAACAGCAGCTTGTCGTGGCCGGCTGTAAGACGACGCACCAGCGCAGACCCCACCAGGCCGCGATGGCCGGCGACAAAAATCCGGCTCAACTTATTCATACTGTTCAATTCAACAGAAACTATGTCTTGGGTACAAGGGTGAGGCGGTATATACAGTAAAGAACTATTTCTGTTCAGGGTGAAAGGCAAAGCGATGACCAAAGCCAAGTATATATTTGAGACTCAGGCAACTTTTTGACTCTACCAAATACTGCAGGCCGTGTATGTACGTGTTCCCCCTTATTTGAGGCGTGTAGTTGTCGGGTGCTACAGAATGGCTGTGATCATTGGTGTCGGTAACGAACTCTAAATTCTTGGCGCCGTTCCTGATGATGAATAAGTCCTAGATACCGATTTGACAGGCAGCAACTACTACCGGCTCTCACTTCACGGGATTACCCAGCCTCGGCTTCGGGAAACAGCTTCTTGCCATCGCGATTTAATTGCGGCGACTTCTGAAGCTGGCATGATGGGCTCGAAACGCCGCTCGGCACGCCACAATGTGGCAAGTTCCATTTCATCGTGCCAGATTCCCACTGCGAGACCAGCAAGATACGCTGCGCCTAACGCCGTAGTCTCAGTGACAATTGGCCGCACGATGGGGCAACCGAGCAGGTCAGCCTGCAGTTGTAATAACAGGTTGTTTGCGGCCGCACCGCCATCTACGCGCAGTTCGCCCAACTCAAGTCCTGCAACACCTTCTAGCTCCATGACCAAGTCGGAAACTTGCAGCGCAATGGATTCGAGTGCGGCACGGGCGATGTGTGCTGCAGTAGTGCCGCGTGTCAGGCCGAATATTGCTCCGCGTGCATAAGGATCCCAGTGTGGTGCTCCCAACCCTGCAAATGCGGGTACGAAGGAAATGCCACCACTATTGGCCACACTTGCTGCCAAGGCCTCGATTTCGCCGGCACTGGAGATAATGCCGATCCCGTCGCGCAGCCATTGCACGACAGCTCCACCGATAAAGATGCTGCCCTCCAGCGCAAAGGTGAGATGCCCGCTGCGACGTAGGGCAGCGGTCGTCAGCAGGCCACCATCAGAGACGCGAAACTGATCGCCGCTATGCATCAACAGGAAACAACCTGTGCCATAGGTATTCTTCGCCAGCCCAGGCGTGAAACAGGCCTGACCCGCGAGCGCCCCCTGTTGGTCGCCGACCAGTGCTGCAATAGGGATGCCGGCCAGTTCCGGCACACTCGTCACCCGGCCAATCACGCCGCTGCTGTCCACCACTTTAGGCAGCACAGCCCGCGGTATACCAAACGCTTCTAACAGCTCATCGCTCCAGTCGCCCGTATTGAGATCGAACAATAGCGTGCGCGATGCGTTGCTGGCATCGGTGACATGCGCTGTGCCGCCAGTGAGCTTCCATGCAAGCCAGCTATCGACAGTGCCGAAGGCCAATGCGCCAGATTCTGCGCGTGCGCGAAATTCAGGGTGGCTGTCGAGCAGCCAAGCGAGCTTGGTTGCTGAGAAATATGGATCGAGGAACAGCCCGGTACGCTTCCGAATTGCCCCCTCTAGCCCAGCGGCTCGCAGCTTGTCACAGCGGTCGGCGGTTCGTCGGTCTTGCCAGACAATAGCCGGTGCCACAGCTTGTCCGGTCAGGCGATCCCACAGCAGTGTGGTTTCGCGTTGATTGGAGATACCAATGGCGTCGACATCACGCGCCACAATGCCTGCTTTCATAAGCGCTGTCACGGCAACGGATGTCTGACTTTGCCACAGTGTTTCAGGATCGTGCTCTACCCATCCCGGCTGCGGATAGCTCTGCGCGATTTCCTGCTGCGCAACGGCACAAGGTGTACCGGAACCATCGAAAACTATTGCGCGCGAACTTGTTGTACCTTGATCAAGTGCAAGTATATAAGGCATGACCGATTCCGATGCTATGAATGACTAGACGATAGTCGTTGTCAGCTTACTTAGCAATATGGATCTAGAGGGTTGCCACATAATGTAAACAGCAGGCGCTTCACGCCGCTCCTGCGTGCCGCTTCAATGACATTGGTCTGGATGCAGATGTTCGAGTAGATGAAATCGCCGGGATAGGCGTTGTTGGCATGGATGCCGCCGACTTTGGCCGCCGCCAGGAAAACGTACTCGGGTTTTTCCTGTTCAAAAAACTGCCTTACAGCTTTACTCAGAGGGGATCTTTCAACCTTTAGAATCTACCCAATATCGATCCGGGTGTATGTACGTGTTACCCCTTATATCGCGCCCCATCCTTAACGCAGGATGGAGCTTTATCATGCCATCTGTGGTTGTTAGCAGTCGGGTGAATCCTGATCGAAAAAGGAGTCATTGCAGTGGCAGAAAAAGTCGCATTGATCACGGGGGTAACCGGGCAGGATGGCTCCTATCTGGCCGAGTTTCTGCTCAACAAGGGCTACCAGGTGCATGGCATCAAGCGACGCACGTCTCTATTCAATACGGATCGCATCGACCACCTCTATCAGGATCTGCATGAGAAGAACGTCCATCTGATCCTGCACCATGGCGACCTGACTGATTCGAGCAGCCTGATCCGCATCATCAAGCAGGTGCAGCCCGACGAAATCTACAACCTGGCCGCCCAGTCGCATGTGGCGGTATCCTTCGAGGAGCCGGAATACACGGCGAATTCGGATGCGCTTGGCGCCTTGCGCATCCTCGAAGCGATCCGCATCCTCGGGTTGGAAAAGAAAACCCGCTTCTACCAGGCCTCCACTTCCGAACTCTATGGCCTGGTGCAGGAGATACCCCAACGCGAAACCACCCCTTTCTACCCGCGCTCACCCTACGCGGTGGCCAAGCTCTACGCCTACTGGATCACGGTCAATTACCGCGAGGCCTACGGCATCTACGCCTGCAACGGGATCCTGTTCAACCATGAGTCGCCTGTCCGTGGCGAAACTTTCGTCACCCGCAAGATCACCCGGGCGCTGGCACGCATCAAGCTGGGCATGCAGGAGTGCCTGTACTTGGGCAACCTCAACGCCCTGCGCGACTGGGGCCATGCCCGCGACTACATCGAAGTCCAGTGGCTGATGCTGCAGCAGGAGAAGCCCGACGATTTCGTCATCGCCACCGGGCAGCAATACAGCGTGCGCGATTTCGTCAATGCCGCCGCCGACGAACTCGGCATCAAGAT
>JBAYVV010000318.1:0-3212 GCA_041674465.1 Sterolibacterium sp. | reverse complement strand
GGGCTTCGCCGCAGTGCCGGAAAATCTTGGTGGCGGTGCGCAACGCCCATGAACATTACCCGTGACTTCATCTCTACCCGCTGCGGGCGCATCCATGTCGCCTGCTGCGGCAGTGGTTTTCCGATACTGCTGCTGCACCAGACGCCGCGCTCCTGGAACGAGTTCCGCGCGGTCCTGCCGCTGCTCGGCCAGCGATATCGGGCCATCGCCATGGATACCGTCGGCTTTGGTGATTCCGAACCGATCCCGGAAAACTCAATCGAGCGCTGGGCCGCCGCCGCGATCGCGCTTCTTGACGCTATGGCAATTCCGCGCGCTGTGCTCGTTGGCCATCACACCGGTGCCGTCATCGCGTTGGAAATGGCGGCGAGCCAGCCACAGCGCGTTGCCGCACTGGCATTGTCTTCAATGTCCCTGGTCGACGCTGAGCGCCGTGCCGAGCACGCCGGCAAGCGTCCGATCGACGAGGTCGAGCCGCGCGCCGACGGCAGTCACCTGAACGAACTGTGGCAGCGGCGCCAGCCCTACTATCCGCCCGGTGACGTCGTACTGCTCGACAGCTTCATGATCGATGCACTGAAAGCCGGCGCACTGGCGGCCGAAGGCCACCGCGTTGTCAACCGTTACCGGATGGAAGAGCGCCTGCCGTTGATCGCTTGTCCGACACTGGTCATCGGTGCCGACGCCGATCCGCATGCGTATCCGTCGGCGGCTCGCGTCGCCGCGGCGATACCATGCAGTGTCATGACCGTGATCAGAGGCGGCGGGGTGCCGCTGCCCGAGCAGATGCCGCAAAGCTTTACGGAAGCGCTTATGACATTCCTCACCGACATCCACCTTGGCTGAGGTGATTCTCGCCAGGGGCGGATGCAGAGCCTGTTAATCATGTACTGGACTGATAAGTAAACCACAATAGGGAGATAGAAATGATCGCGATGCCGTTACCTCTATTATCAATGTCGACTCGATGCAAGCAAGCGGCCAGTGTGCTGATTTCGTGTTGGGCCGTTTTCAGCTTTTGCGTTGGCGTTGCAGGAGCAACCCCCCAGGGGCCTCTTGTCGACGAGACGATGATTATCGCCAACGCCAGGAGTGGCAAAAATTGGCTCAGCAACGGTCTGGACTATGCCGGCACCCGATTTAGCCGACTCAAGAATATCGACTCCAGCAACGTCAAAAAACTCGGCTTGGCCTGGTCGTACAGTCTTGAATCAACGCGAGGTGTCGAAGCTACGCCGATCGTAGTCGATGGCATCATGTACGTGACCGCGCCGTGGGCCGTAGTGCATGCCATCGACGCTCGAACGGGGAAACGGATCTGGACCTATGATCCCAAGACACCGCGCGACGGCAGATGGGGAGACTGCTGCGGACCGGTTAACCGCGGCGTTGCGGTGTATCGCGGCAAGGTGTATGTCGGCTCGTTCGATGCCCGTTTGATCGCCATCGATGCCGTAACCGGCAAGAAGGTCTGGGAGCAGGACACCAAGACGGACAAGGCGCGCATGATTACCATCACCTCGGCACCTTATGTAGTCCGCGGCAAGGTGATCATCGGCAATGGCGGCGGTGAATTCGGCGTGCGCGGTTACGTGACGGCCTATGATGCCGAAACCGGGGAGCAGAAATGGCGCTGGTTTGTCACTCCCGGCGATCCGGCCAAACCGTTTGAAGATGAATCGCAGGCGATGGCGGCGTTGACCTGGGATCCGAGCACCAAATACTGGGAAAACGGCGGCGGCGGCAACGTCTGGAACACCATGGCGATCGACACCGAGCTCAACCTGGTTTACTTCGGTACCGGCCAACCGGGGCCGTGGGCCAAGGCCAAGCGCGGCGCGGCGAGCGACGGCTTGTACACCGCGTCGATCGTCGCACTCAATCTCGATACCGGAAAATATGCCTGGCACTATCAGGAGAACCCGCGCGACACTTCGGATTACGACTCCTGTATGGATCTGATCCTGGCCGACCTCAAGATCGACGGCAGAGTGCGCAAGGTCATTCTGCACGCGCCCAAGAATGGTTTCTTCTATGTGCTCGATCGCGCCAACGGCAAGTTCATTTCGGCGAAAACTTTTGTCGACCAGACCTGGGCCTTCGGCATCGACCCGAATGGGCGGCCGATCGAGACGCGTGAAGGCACGTCGACCGACCAGCCATTCGACGCAGTTCCCGGACCGGCCGGCGCCCACAACTGGCAAGCCATGTCGTACAGCCCGCTCACCGGTCTGGCCTACATCCCGGCGCAAAATATCCCCTTCGCGTTGGGCACCGATGCCGACTGGAAGGGTCAGGACAACAGCTTTGGCTTGAATCTGGCCATGGTGTTCAATCCGCGGCCGCCGACCGGCAAGGCTTTCGGACGTCTGATTGCCTGGGATCCGGTCAAGCAGAAGGAAGCCTGGAGCAACGATCTGGGCGCGCCATGGAATGGCGGCACCCTGGTGACGGCCGGCAACCTGGTATTTCAAGGTACCGCGAACGCCCATTTCAAGGCATTCAATGCCAGCAACGGCAAGCAGCTCTGGGATACGCCAGTCGGCAGCGGTGTGATCGCGGCGCCGGTGACTTACGAGATCGACGGCAAACAATATGTGACCATCGCGGTAGGCTGGGGTGGCGTTTATGGAATGATTCAGCGTCACTCCGAATTCACTACCGGCGGCACGGTGTACACATTCGTTGTCGGTGGCAAGGCCAAGATGCCGGCCTTCACGCCCCTCACCCTGGGGCCGCTGCTTGCCGGTGTCAAGTACGATCCCAAGGACATGACTGAGGGCGCTGCGCTGTATTTCAAGAGCTGCGTCTATTGCCATGGCGTGCCTGCGATCGACAAGGGAGGCAACATTGCCAATCTGGGCTACGTTGACAAGTCCTACATAGAGAATCTCGGCAGCGTGCTGTTTGACAAGCCGTTTATAGAGCAAGGTATGCCCGACTACACCGGCAAACTAAGCAAGGAGGACGTCGAGAAAATCAAGGCATTCATTCAGGGTACGGCCGATTCGATTCGACCCAAGTAGACACATTTGGCCAATCAAGCTTGATGATTCATTGTGCCTGCTCTGTTGCTGCATGATCAGACGATGGTAAGCGTGAGTCGCTACCAGGTACGCCTACGAAGAAATTGGGCGCGTATCTTGCGAGCGAAGCGGCAGCAAGGAATCGATCTGACTGTTGAGACAGGACGGCAGTTTCTCCAGGGTGTC
>JBAYVV010000317.1:0-3227 GCA_041674465.1 Sterolibacterium sp. | reverse complement strand
GTTGGTCACCGGCGTGGCGCAGGCCGGCATCGGCTTGGGCGCCTTCTCCACCTGCACCAGGCACATGCGGCAGTTGGCGGCGATCGACAGCTTCTTGTGATAACAGAAATGCGGAATGTATGTGCCCGCCTGGTGCGCGGCGTCCATCACGGTGCTGCCTTCCGCGACCTGCAGGGTCTTGCCGTCGATTTCGATATCTAGCATGACGGCACCCGGTTCGGCGTGACATAAATCCTGCTGCCCTCGCGCTGCACTTCCGGCGGGACCAGGCACTTCTTGTTTTCAATGTGGTACTCGAATTCGCTCTTGAAGTGCTTGGTGAAGCTTCTGACCGGCAAGGCCGCAGCATCGCCGAGGGCGCAAATGGTGCGGCCCATGATGTTGTCGGTCACGCTGTTGAGCAGATCAAGATCCTCGGGTTTGCCCAGGCCATGCTCGATGCGATGCACTACGCGGTACAACCAGCCCGTACCCTCTCGGCAAGGCGTGCATTGGCCGCAGGATTCCTCGAAGTAGAAATAGGACAGGCGCTCCAGCGCCTTGACCATGCAGACGCTCTCATCCATCACGATCACGGCGCCGGAACCCAGCATCGAACCCGCCTTGGCGATCGAATCGTAATCGAGGGTGCAGTCCATCATGATGTCTGCCGGCAATACCGGCGCTGACGATCCACCGGGGATGACCGCCTTGAGTTTGCCGTTGCGCATGCCGCCGCACATTTCCAGCAGCACCGGGAATGGCGTACCCATCGGCACTTCATACACACCGGGTTTGACCACGTGGCCGGATACCGAGAAGAGTTTGGTGCCGCCATTGTTGGGTCTGCCCAGTTCCAGGTATTTTTCACCGCCGTTGATGATGATCCAGGGCACTGCCGCAAAGGTTTCGGTATTGTTGATGACCGTCGGCCTGCCATACAAACCATAATTCGCCGGAAATGGCGGCTTGTAGCGCGGCTGGCCTTTCTTGCCCTCGATCGACTCGAGCAGGCCGGTTTCCTCGCCGCAAACATAAGCGCCATAGCCATGATGCGCAAAGAGATCGAAATTAAAATTGGAACCCAGAATTTTCTGGCCAAGAAAACCTGCAGCGCGGGCTTCATCGAGGGCTTCTTCAAATCGCTTGTAGAGGCTCCAGACTTCGCCGTGAATATAGTTGTAGCCCAGTTCGCTGCCCACCGCATAGCCGGCGATGATCATGCCTTCTATGACTTGATGCGGATTGAAGCGCATCAGGTCGCGATCCTTGAACGTTCCGGGTTCGCCTTCATCGGTGTTGCAGCAGATATACCTGGGCCCCTGGTAGGTCTTCGGAATGAAGCCCCACTTGAGTCCTGCGGGGAATCCTGCACCGCCACGGCCGCGCAAGGCGGATTTCTTGACTTCGTTGATGACGTTCTCGGGCGAAATATTTTCGCTGAGGATTTTCTTCAGCGCGGCATAGCCGCCACGCTTGACGTAATCGGCCAAATGCCAGGTTTGATCACCGGTATTGGGATCGAGGCCGGCGAGAAGAATCTGCTGGGTGCTCATGATTTCAGTTCAGCCAATAACTTGTCGATTTCTTCGGTCGCCATGTAGCTGCACAAGCGCCTGTTGTTCACCAGCATCACCGGAGCATCGCCACAAACCCCCAGGCACTCGCCTTCCTTGAGCGTGAACATGCCGTCCGCCGTGGTTTCATTGAAATCCACGCCAAGCTTCTGCTTGAGATAATCGGCAACATGCACACCACCGGACAGTGCGCAGGGCAAATTGGTGCATACCGTCAGCTTGTATTTGCCGACGGGCGCCAGATCGTACATGTTGTAGAAAGTGGCGACCTCGTAAGCAGCCATCGGCGGCATGCCAAGGTATTCCGCTACGCTGGCAATGGTCTCCTGCGCCAGCCAGCCCTTCTCTTCCTGGGCCAGCGCCAACGCCGCCATCACCGCAGACTGTTTCTGGTCAGCGGGATATTTGGCGATCTCGCGGTCGATTTTCTTGAAGGTATCTTGGCTGAGCATGTTCTTATCTGTCCACATCGCCAAAAACGATATCCATGGTGCCGATAATCGTCACCGCATCGGCAATCATGTGTCCCTTGGCCATCTCGTTCATCGATGAAAGATGGGTATAAGCGGCTGAGCGCAGTTTCATGCGGTAGGGCTTGTTGGCGCCATCGGAAATCATGTACACCCCGAACTCACCCTTGGCATGCTCAATGCCACAATAGACTTCGCCTGGCGGAACATGGATACCCTCGGTGAAAAGCTTGAAGTGATGAATCAGCTCCTCCATGTTGCCCTTCATCTTCTCGCGCGAAGGCGGGGCCACATTGTAGTTGCCGGTAATTACCGGTCCCGCACCTTTGGCAGAATCTTTGCGCAGCCAGTCGATGCACTGGCGGATGATTCGATTCGCCTGGCGCATTTCTTCCATGCGCACCAGGTAGCGATCGTAGCAGTCACCCTCGACCCCCACCGGAATATCAAACTCAAGGCGGTCGTACACTTCGTAAGGCTGTTTCTTGCGCACATCCCACTGGATGCCTGAGCCACGCAACATCGGACCGGTGAAGCCGAGCTGCAGGGCGCGCTCGGGCGAAACCACCCCGACGCCGACCAGACGCTGCTTCCAGATGCGGTTGTTGGTCAGCAGCGTTTCGTACTCGTCGCAATAAGCCGGAAAACGATCGGTGAAGTCCTCAATGAAGTCGAGCAGGGAACCGCCGCGCGACTCGTTGAGCTTGCGCACCGTTTCGGCGCTCTTGAACTTGTTCGCCGTATAGCGCGGCATCTGGTCCGGCAGGTCGCGATAGACGCCGCCAGGACGATAGTAGGCACCGTGCATGCGCGCGCCGGAAACGGCTTCGAGCATGTCGGCAATATCTTCGCGCTCACGGAAGGTGTACAGCACCATGGTCATGGCGCCGACGTCGAGCGCTTGCGTGCCGATGCTCAGCAGGTGATTGTGGATGCGCGTGATTTCGTCGAACATCACCCGGATGTACTGTGCCCGCAAGGGAATTTCGAGGCTTAGCAGCTTCTCCACTGCCAGCACGAAGGGATGTTCGTTGATGAACATCGAGGTGTAATCAAGCCGGTCCATGTACGGCAGCGACTGCACCCAGGTTCTTTCTTCGGCAAGTTTCTCCGTGGCCCGATGCAGCAGTCCGATGTGTGGATCGGCACGCACCACGGTTTCACCGTCGAGTTCCAGCACCAGGCGCATCACGCCGTGTGC
>JBAYVV010000316.1:0-3270 GCA_041674465.1 Sterolibacterium sp. | reverse complement strand
TTTCCCCCATCAAATTCCAGGCCGACATGGGCATCCTCCTCGCCTTCATGTTCGTCTGGAACATGCTCGGCGCTCTCATCCTCCTCCCAGCCCTCGCCCGCTTCCTCCTCGCTCCTGAAGCAAATGCCCAGCGCACCGGTATTGAGGCAAGAAAATCCGATGAAAACCTGTCCGTGATAGGAGTAGCCAAATGAACAAGATAGTTCTGAAGACGATTCTGTTTGCTTTGCCGCACGTCTTACGGCGTACCGCCAAGAAGTTTCCTGCCTTTCAAAAGGAGATGAGCCGCTTTAACTGCACGGTCCAGATTCGCCTGAAAGATGGCAGCATTGGCCGCTACATTATCTTTACCAACGGTCAGGTGAGTTCCTCCCCAGGCTTGCATGCCAGGCCGGATGTGAACGTGCAATTCAACGACCTGGCCACTGCGCTCACTTTCATGAAGCCGCCGATGAACTATGCCGAGATCGTGCACGCCGGCAAGAACATGCGGGCTCTGGTGATGGGACCGGACCATCTGTGCACTTGGTTCCTGCAGTTGTTGAACAAGATCGAGACATCAAAGCTCGAACTGGGACTTCAGATGCCCGATGGCACGACGCGCTATACCACCAATACCAATGGCGGCCCGCTGTTCGTTTTCGTCAAGGGCGGCAAGATTGTACGTTGCACACCGATCGACTTCGACGACACTGATGCGCCCAGTTGGTCGATCACGGCTCGCGGCAAGCGTTTTACCCCCTGGCGTCGCGCCACCATCAACCCCTATTCACTGGCCCTGAAATCGCAGGTCTATGCCGAGAATCGCATCCTGTATCCGATGCGGCGCGTGGATTACGATCCCAAGGGCGAACGTAATCCGCAGAACCGCGGCATCTCCGGGTACAAGCGGATCAGCTGGGATGAAGCCCTGAAACTGGTTGGTGGCGAAATCAAGCGGCAAAAGACGGTGCATGGCCCTGGGTCCATCGCCATCCAGCATCACTCACATCACCAATGGGGCAACATCGGCTACTACCTCAGCGCCCTGCTGAAATTCGGCAACATCATCGGTGTGACCCGCGTAGTGCATAACCCCGACAGCTGGGAAGGCTGGTACTGGGGGGCGATGCATCACTTCGGCAATTCCCAGCGCCTCGGTTTGCCGTCTTCTTACGGCACGGTAGAGGATGCGCTCAAGAATTGCGAAATGATGGTGTTCTGGTCCAGCGATCCGGAATCGACCAGCGGTGTCTATGGTGGCTATGAAGGCACGCAGCGACGCTTCTGGGCCAAGCAGTTGGGTGTCGAGTTCGTGCATATCGATCCGCATTGCAATACCACGGCGCAGCTGTTCGGCGGGCGCTGGATCCCCATCAAGGCTGGCACTGATCCGGCGCTGGCCATCGCCATCATGCAGGTCTGGGCGGCCGAGGGGCTTTACGACAAGGAATATGTAAGCAGATGCACCACGGGGTATGACCAGTGGGAGGCTTATCTTCTCGGCAAGGACGATGGTATTGCCAAGACACCGGAGTGGCAGGAGTCAGAAACGGGTATCCCCGCCCAGGTCGTGCGCGCGCTGGCGCGCCAGTGGGCCAAGAAAAAGACTTATCTCGCCGCCGGCGGACTGGGCAACGGTTTCGGTGGGGCTTGTCGCACTGCAACCGGCGTGCAATGGGCGCGCAGCATGATCATGATGATGGCCATGCAGGGCTGGGGCAAGCCAGGCATCAACTTCGGCAATATGCAGATGGGCGCCCCGGTCAGCAATTTCCATTACTTCCCGGGTTACGCTGAGGGCGGCATGTCCGGGGATGTGTTCTCCACGGCTTCGCTGGTCAACAACTACACGCGCATGCCGCACGTCATGAGCATCAATCCGGTGAAACAGGTTATCGCGCGTCAACGCTTGCCGGAAGCCATCGTCAAAGGACATGCCAAAGGATATTTCTGGGACGGCTTCTCGATTGAAGCGCAGATTGTTCCTTTTGAGTATCCGCTGCCCGGTTATTCCAGGGTACATATGCTCTGGCATTACGGTGGGGCCGGTTTCGGTACCGTGGCCCAATCCGAACGTTACCTCGACGCCTATCGCGATCCTTCTATCGAGTGCCTGGTTTCACAAGCGATTTACATGGAAGGCGACACCCCCTTCGCCGACATCATCCTGCCGGCATGTACTTCGGTGGAGCGTGTCGATATCGGAGAAACCGCGGGCTGCCAAGGCTATATTCATCATGCGCCGAACCAGCTGAATCACCGCACCATCGTCTTCCAGCACAAGTGCATCGAGCCGCTGGGCGAGTCCAAGTCGGATTACCAGATCTTTACCGACGTGCTGACCCAACTGGGCATGGGCTGGATGTTTACCGAAGGTTGCAGCGAGCTGGACTGGTGCAAGCGTGTGTTCGATTCCGCTGATCTTTCCAAGAACATCACCTGGCAGGAGTTCGTCAAGAAAGGTTATTACGTCGTGCCGTCTGAACCTGAAGAGACTCGTGAAGCAGTAAGCATGCGCTGGTATGCCGAAGATCGAATGAAAGATATACCGGAACCGTTCCCGCTGCCAGCGCAATGGTCAAATCAGTTTGGCAAGGGCTTGCCGACCCAGTCGGGCAAGATCGAATTTGTCCCGAACTCCATCCTGCGCGGTGATCCGAACAATCCCGAGCGCCCGGCCCTGAACCGCTACATTCCCTCCTGGGAAGGCTTGCAGACCAAGGATCTGGTGGCCAAGTATCCGATTCAGTTGATTACGACCCACCCACGCTACAGCTTCCACACCTATTCGGACGGTAAGGGCAGCACGATTAATGACATTGAGGATCACCGCATTCTGGTCGACGGCCATTACTACTGGGTGATGCGCATTCATCCCGAAGAGGCAGCCAAGCGCGGCATCAAGCAGCATGACCTGATCCGCGTATTCAATGACCGCGCTGCAGTAATCTGCGTTGCAGACATTTCCGCGCTCATGATGCCAGGCGTGATTCATGCGTTCGAGTCGGCGGCAGTTTTTGACCCGGTCCCTGATCCCATGGGTTGGGCTGATCGCGGTGGTTGCCTCAACCTGCTCACACCACAGCGCCCACAAGTTCAGGGCACAGAAGGCATGGGGTCGGTGTCCTGCCTGGTTGAAATTGCGCCCTGGACGTCGACGCTGGCAGCGGACGAACACTTTCATGCTTGATCATGACCGCGGCTCACCCGCTCTGGCTTTGGGTGAGTTCCCGGTCCTCAACCAATTGAACGAGAGGTACAAGATGGAAAAGTGGAACTTAATCATAG
>JBAYVV010000315.1:0-3277 GCA_041674465.1 Sterolibacterium sp. | reverse complement strand
GATGCAGAAAATGGCCGACGTGCTCGAGTCAACCCGCGCCTGGCTGCCGGATTGGGCCATTGCCCACCTGCCTGCCGACAGCATCGAATTGCAAAGTCGTGCCGCCACCTGGTTGCGCGAACATGCCAGTGAATTGCAAAGCATCGGCAAGGAAACCCTGCGCGCCCTGGCTCATGCCCTGATTGGCATGGCCATCGGCGCCCTGGTGGCATTGCGCGAAATAGACACCACCCGCAGCCACGGCTCCCTGGCCAGGGAACTCAACCGCCACGCGGCCAGTTTTGCGGCCGCCTTCCGTCGAGTGGTGTTTGCTCAGGTGAAGATCGCGGCGATCAACGCTGCACTGACGGGTCTCTATCTGGTGCTTGGGCTGGGATTGTTCGGCATCCATTTGCCGCTGGCGAAAACCATGGTGGTGTTCACCTTCGTCGTCGGCCTGCTGCCGGTACTCGGCAATCTGCTCTCGAATACCGTGATCGTCGTCCTGAGCCTGTCGCATTCACCCGAACTGGCGCTGTTGTCGTTGGGGTTCCTGGTGATCATCCACAAGCTCGAGTATTTCCTCAACGCCCGCATCGTCGGCAATCTCATCAAAGCACGCACCTGGGAACTGCTGCTGGCGATGCTCACGATGGAAGCAATCTTCGGCATTGCCGGCCTGGTGATGGCGCCGATCTATTACGCCTATCTCAAAACCGAGTTCGCTGAGCGTGGCTGGGCTTGAACTTTGCCCTCAGCGCGACAATTTGACGCTCATTTGACGCTCATTTGACACTCATTTGACACTCTCCTATCAGCGGCGAAACATGCAAACCAATCAATGTCCCCTGCCATGACAACAACCTTCACATCCCGCCCCCTTGCCAGCGTGCTGTTGTTTGCCGCATTGATCGTCGGCGTGTCCATGGGCATTCGCCACAGCTTCGGGTTGTTCCTCGTCCCCTTGAGCACCGAGCACGGCTGGAGTCGCGAGGTCTTCTCCTTCGCCATGGCCTTGCAGAACCTGGTGTGGGGTGCGGTCCAGCCCTTCGCGGGCCTGCTCGCCGACCGTTACGGTGCAAAACGTGTGCTGTGGGGCGGCAGCCTGCTGTATATCCTGGGACTGCTCGGCATGGCCTGGACCACCACCGGCACCGGCTTTGCCGCCACCGCCGGCCTCATGATCGGCATCGCCCATGCCACGACGACCTACAGCGTCGTATTCTCGGCCATGGGCAAACTGCTGCCGCCCGCGCGACGCAGTTGGGCGATGGGCATCGTCGCCGCAGCCGGTTCCTTCGGCCAGTTCCTGATGGTACCTGTCGCGGCCGGCTTGATCGATGGCATGGGATGGTTCGGCACCTTGCTGATCTTTGCTGCCGCGTCCTTCCTGATCGCTCCGCTCGGCACAGCGCTGACGCGCGGACTGCAAGTCGCTGCCAGCGGCGGCGGCCAAAGCGCGCGTGAGGCGTTCCACGAGGCACTCGGCGAACGCGGCTTTCTGTTCCTGACGCTGGCCTATTTCGTCTGCGGTTTCCAGGTGGTGTTCATTGGCGTGCACCTGCCGACCTATCTGCTCGACAAGGGGCTCAACGGCAATGTCGGCATGACCGCCCTGGCGCTGATCGGTCTGTTCAACATCCTCGGCACCTATACCGCCGGCATACTCGGCGGACGCTGGCCCAAGCGCTATCTGCTCGCCGGCATCTATCTGACACGCAGCGCGGTGATCAGCCTGTTCCTGCTGCTGCCGCTGACGCCGCTGTCGGTATATGTATTCGCCGCGGCAATCGGTTTCCTCTGGCTGTCGACCGTGCCGCTGACCAATGCCATCGTCGCCCAGGTGTTCGGTGTGCGCTATCTCGGCATGCTCTCCGGCCTGGTGTTCTTCAGCCACCAGATCGGCAGTTTCCTCGGCGTCTGGCTCGGCGGACGCCTGTTCGACAGCACCGGCTCGTACGACATCGTCTGGCTGATCTGCATTGCCCTGGGTGTGGTAGCCGCGCTGCTCAATCTGCCGGTCGACGAAACCAGCCTCGAATCACGGCGTACGGTGACCGCTTAGCAGCGTGGAATCAACTCCGGGTTCTGGCCGCACGCTGCCGCCTGGCTTCGAACAGGCAGATGCCGCTGGCCACTGAAACATTGAGGCTGTCGACACTGCCGAGCATCGGGATGCGCGCCAGCTGATCGCAGGTCTCGCGCGTCAGGCGGCGCAGCCCGTCGCCTTCCGCACCCAGCACCCAGGCCACTGAGCCGGTCTGATCCAGTTGGTAGAGGTCCTGCCCGGCTTCGGCTGCTGCACCGATGGCAAGCACATCGCGTTCGCGCAGTTCGCGCAGGGTCCGCGCCAGATTCGTGACCGAAATGTAAGGCACGCTTTCGGCGGCACCGCTGGCGACCTTGATGGCCGTCGCGTTGAGGCCGCAGGCCCGATCCTTGGGTGCGATCACGGCATGGGCGCCGGCCGCATCGGCCACGCGCAGGCAGGCGCCGAGGTTGTGCGGGTCCTGCACACCGTCAAGGACCAGCAGCAGCGCCGGTTCGGCCAGGGTATCGAGCACGTCGTCGATCTTCAGCACGCGCTGCAACGCATTCACCCGCGCCACGACGCCCTGGTGCCGCGCATCGTTGCCGCACATGCCGTCGAGGCGCCCCGCATCCGAGGGAATCAGGCGCACACCATGCGTTTCGGCAAGTTTCGCCAGATCGCGGGCACGCGCATCCTGGCGCGTGCGGTCGAGAAAGATTTCGCGCACATCGTCGGGACTGTGACGCAGTTTGGCGATGACGGCGTGGAAGCCATAGATGAAGCGTGATTCGTTCGGGTTACTCACAGCACCTGCCTTTCATGTCACGCGTTCTGTTGTGTTTTAAATCACATCCTGAAGGACCGGACTCAGTCGGCAGAATATCGAACTTTGCTCTCCCAGGATACACAAGGCTCTCCCGTAGCCGCTTCCACCTCCAGATACGGATGCCGCCGGCTTTTGAATCCCATGCAGCGGCAGCCATAGGGAAACACCGGGTCATGCGTGATGAAGAAGTGGATGCAGTGCTTGCAGATCCGGGCTGGGTTGTATACCTCACCACTCAATTCGCGTTGTCTCCTGTTGTCTCCACTTCCCATCAAAAACAAACCCCGCACATGGCGGGGTCGTTTCAGCCTGCCCGAGCCCCTATTCAAGCGAAGGTATCCACTTTCTTGCCCAAATGGGGCGGGTTGCTGTTTAACGTCAGAGAGGCAGACTGAACCAGATGCATCACGCCGTGAGCCTGAGCATTGATAGGCTTCTTC
>JBAYVV010000314.1:0-3296 GCA_041674465.1 Sterolibacterium sp. | reverse complement strand
GGCCGCATACAGCAGACCGGCAATGATCGCCAGGGGCATCAGCGAACTGATGACGTTCAATAATTTGTTTTGCATGAGCATGCCGCTGCCGCGCCTCCTAAGTCATTCCCGAATCATTATTCCGTGCAGTCTGCGCTGCCTCTCGGGACAATTTGATCGATCGATCGATTTTACGAATATACCGGCTTCCGCGAGCCTGTCAAGGCGTGTTCAGCCATCAACCCGGGAAATTCTATGCTACTGAAGCAGTGCTTAAAATCGTTCAGATGCGCTTACCGGCAGATCTCACGTTTTCGCAGCGCATCAATTCAAGCCCTTCATGCCAGCAGTGATTTTTAAGACTGTCAATTAAGTTTTCCGGCGCCTGCTTGGTGCATGGCAACATGCCCTGAATGGCAACCCAGCCGATTGGCATCGTTCATATGAACGATGCCAATCGGCTCATGCACAGCTTTCCTCCCATTATTCCCCAACAATTCAGCGGCTTTGTCTGGCAAAGTAGCGATCCTCGAGAATTCTGTCAGTCGACATATGCCCGTCTCATGAACGAAAGCATCCAATCAGCCAAAAACTTTGCGGCCGACTGCGACAACTCTCTGTCAAATGACGCCGACCCCCTGCTGGAAACCGAACCGCTGGCACCCGACAGCGTTTCCGTCAAGCTCAGCCGTTTTCTGCTGGACTTGTACCCCCTGGCCATGTCATCACCCATCGGCGAATTTGAAGAACAATTGTTCCTGCTGCTGCACGAATACTTTGTTTTTGATTCCGCCTGGCTGGGTCGCTCGACCATGCTGCTGGAAGGCCCCTTGATGCACAACAGCTATGTGCACAACCTGGATTCCAGGTTCGTGGCGGATTGGGAAACCGTCAAGGCGGCTGATCCGATCGTCCCCATCGTCATGAGCGCACCGAAAAAAGCCGTCGTCATCTCGATGGCAGATGAGTGCATCGTGGCGCATTTCAGGAAATTGCTTGCTGGCAAGTACGCCATTGCGCGGATCCTTTGCGCGGTCAGCAAGGACGATCCTTCACTGAAATTGTGGACGCATTTATCGCTGTACAAGAACTCCTTTCTTCACGCCTTCAGCGCCGAGGAAATCCAACTCATCGAACTGGTGATACCGCATATCGCCTCGGCCATCAATCTCAACCGGGTGCATCACATCGAGCAGCTCAAGGCAACCAAGTCAGCGCGGCGCGTCTCAATCGCCATCTGTGACAATCGCGGCGTATTGCAATATGCCGACGCGGCTTTCGCCGACCTGATGCTGATGGAATGGCCCGAGTGGAAAGGCGCGATGTTGCCGCGCACCTTCCGCGATCTGCAGCAGGAGAAAAGTCCCAATCTTTATGTCGGCAAGCTCATCTCGCTGGAAGCCGAGCAGGTTTCCGACATGCTGGTCATCAATGCCAAGCCGCGCTCGGTCATCGATGTACTGACACCCAAGGAACTGGCGGTTGCGCGGCTCTACGGCGAAGGCCTGACCTACAAGGCGGTGGCCAAGCAGATGGAAATCTCGCCCGCCACCGTCAGGCATCATTTGCGCCAGTCCTACACCAAGCTGCGCATCCAGAACAAAGGCGAAATCGCCTGGCTGCTGAGCCGCTACGAACAGAGCGCCAAGAACAACGCTCGCGGCGAGGCAGACGAAATCATCTGATCCGGCTTACTGCGAGTGGCCATATTCCGTTCACATTAAAACCGAGAGGCGAAGCGACGCCCCGAAGGAAGTCCCCTTGGGGGACAAACTATCGGTTTTAATGTGCATCGGAATTACATTTGCGGGATCCATTTCGCTCCCTGCATCACCACTTCCAGCCAGAACATGTCCATTGGATGCGGGGTGAAATCGGTGCGCACGTCAAGCAAGGCCGGTCCCGGCGCAGCCATGGCGCGCTGGAAGGCCGCGGGGAGTTCCTCGATGCTGGCGACCTGCTCGGCATGACAGCCGAAGCCTTTCGCCACCATGGAGAAATCTACGGTGGTGAGCTTCGAGCCAAAACTCTGGTTCTGGAAAACCATTTCGCCGATGGGACGATACATACCCCAATGGCTGTCGTTGAAGACGATCATCACCGTCTTCAGTTGATAACGCGCTGCGGTTTCCAGTTCCTGTATCGTCAGGCCGGCCGCGCCGTCACCGGTGACCAGGATCACCGGCGCCTCGGGGCGTGCCATCCGGGCCGCATTGGCTGCCGGCAGGCCGGCGCCGAGATGCCCCATGCCCGGGTTGAAGGTTACGTTGTTGGGATGGCTGGGTTGCAGATACGTCAGCGCCCATTCCATGGTCTGCCCGCCGTCGATACAGAAAATCGCATCGCGCGGCGCCAGCCTGGCAATTTCGCGCATCAGCGCAGCACTGTTGGCGATCTGCGTCCCCGCCGTATATTTGCTGTCGGCGATGGCATCGACCTGGGCGCGGTAGGCCCGGTAGTCGGCTTGCAGCGAAGCAATCCAGCTGCGGTCCGCCGCATAGCTCGCCTGCGCGCCCAGGGCATCGAGAATCAGTTGCAGGCTCTCGCGGGCATCGCCCACCAGTCCCATGTTGAGCGGCGCATTCTTGCCCAGCATGCTGTCGTCGATGTCGATCTGGATGATTTTCTGGCCAGCCGGCACGGTGTATTTGGGGGGCTTGTTGACCGGAATCCAGGATGAGAATTTGCATCCCACGGCGAAGATCAGATCGGCTTCCTGGCAGGCACGCACCATCGCCGTCCCGGCCAAAACGCCGGCGCTGCCGATGTGGCTGGGGCCGGCAAAATCCACGACACCGAAGGCCTTGGGCGTGGTCGTCGCGGGGAAACCGGTACGCGCAACCAGCGTACGGAACACTTCCGTTGCTGCGGAGCGTGCCACGCCGCCGCCGGCGAGCAGCAGGGGACGCTTGGCGGAACGCAGCGCGGCGACGATCTTCTCGATATCTCCCGGCGCCGGCACGGGACGCGCCGGCGCGATGGAAGGAATGCTGTCGAGCTCGTAACTGCAATCCCAGGTGCCGACATCGCAGGGAATGTCGAGATGCACCGGGCCGGGCCGTCCCGAACGTGCTTCGTAGATCGCCCGTTCGATCAATTCCGGTGCCCGCTGCGGCGTGCGCAGCATCGCGCTCCACTTGGTAATCGGCTTGTACAAGGCGATCTGATCCATGTTCTGCAACAAATCCTTGCCCGGATCGATGCGGTCCAGTTGATTGTTGGGCGTCAGCACCAGCATCGGGATGTTGTCGGCCCAGGCTGCCGCCACACCGGGCAGCAGATTGGTCGCGCCGGGACCGACTGTGCCAAAGCACGCT
>JBAYVV010000313.1:0-3309 GCA_041674465.1 Sterolibacterium sp. | reverse complement strand
TCCAGATGTTCAGCGGCGACATCATCCAGATGCCGACCACCAGCACCCAGAACATGCACAGCGGCACGAATACCTTCCAGCCCAGACGCATGATCTGGTCATAGCGATACCGCGGGAAGGTGGCGCGGAACCAGAGGAACAGGAATAGTACGAAGCAGGTCTTCGCCGCCAGCCAGACAAAGCTGTCGGGCAGGAAACCCACCGGCGACAGCCAGCCGCCGAGGAAGAAAATCGTGGTCATCACCGAGACCAGAATCATCGCGGAGTATTCGCCGAGGAAGAACAGTGCGAAGGCCATGCCGGAATATTCGACCATGTGCCCGGCGACGATCTCTGATTCGCCTTCAACGACGTCGAACGGTGCGCGGTTGGTTTCAGCGATACCGGAAATCAGGAATACCAGGAACATCGGCAGCAGCGGCAACCAGTTCCAGGAGAGGATACCAATGCCCATGTCGACAAAGCGGCCCTTGCCCTGCGCATGCACGATGTCGCTGAGATTGAGGCTGGCCGACACCATCAGCACGCAGACCAGCGCAAAGCCCATGGCGATTTCATAGGAAACCATCTGCGATGCCGAACGCATCGCGGCGAAGAAAGGATACTTGGAGTTCGAAGCCCAGCCGGCGATGATGATGCTGTAGATGCCAACCGAAGTGATGGCAAGGATGTAGAGCACGCCGGCATCGACGTTGGCAAGCACCCAGCCCTCGGAGAACGGCACCACGGCCCAGGCCGCCAGCGCGGTGGCGAAGGCCAGCGCAGGACCAACAAAATAAATTCCCTTGCTGGACTGGGTCGGAACGATGATTTCCTTGAAAACCAGTTTCAGGCCATCGGCGATCGGCTGCAGCAGACCCCATGGGCCGGTAACGTTGGGACCCAGGCGCACCTGCATGGCACCGATCACCTTGCGCTCTGCCAAAGTCAGATAGGCCACGCTCAACAGCAGCGGCACGATGATTCCGACGATTTTCAGCAAGGTATACACCAACGGCCAAAGCGGGCCGAAGAATCCCTGCAGCGTCTGGATGATTTGCAAGAATTGCGCTTCCATCACATCGGCTCCACTGTGAGCGTACCTTGCATGGCGCCCAGGCCGGCAGTCAGCGAATGCCCTGCGGCAACACGCACGCAGTTGTCCGGCAGGCCGGCATCGAGTTGAGCAACCAGTTGTGCCACGCCACTGTCCTGCTTGACCTTGACCTGCTTTCCTGCAACGACACCAAGCTTGGCTAGCGTGGCCGCATTCATGCGCGCGCCCGGCTGTTTCGCATCGAGGCTCTTCTGCAGGCTCGGAGCGCGACGCACCAAGGCATCAGCGGAATAGATCGGCACGTCGCTGACCCGTTCGAGTCCTGCAGCGCCCGCGGACAGACTCAAAACGACGCCACTCGCCTGATTGTTGAGTTGGTCGACGACAAATTCAGGCTGCCCAGCCAATGCTTCGGCACGAACGTCCTCGCTGCTGTTCTGATCAAAACCCTGCAGACCCAGCAGATTGCCCAGAACACGCAGGACTTTCCAGGCCGGCCGCGTATCACCAAGCGGCTTGACCACGGCATTGAAGCTCTGCACACGGCCTTCGGTATTGATGAAAGTGCCGGATGTTTCGGTGAAAGGTGCAACCGGCAGCAGCACATCGGCATATTCGAGGGAAGTGGCCAGTTTGAAAGGTGACATCACTACCACCGTCGCTGCCTTCTGCAGCGCAGCTAATGTCAGCTGCGGATTGGCACAATCCAGCTCCGGTTCGGCCTGCAGCAGCAAATACCCCTTGAGCGGACTAGCCAGCATTTGTGCGGTATTCAAACCGCCAGCCTGGGGTACTGCCTTGGCAACATAAGCGCCAACACTGTTGGCCGCTTCGCCGAGATAGCCGAATTTTGCGCCCGTGATTTTCGCCAGTTGCTGTGCCAGGGCATGCAGTGTCGCTGCCTGTGGATGCTGCTGGGCGAAATTGCCTAGGAAGATGCCGGCGTTGGAACCAGACACCAGGCTCGCTGCAATCTTCTGTGCCTCTGCAGTCACGCTAATATTGTCGAGTTCTGCGGCAACCGCTACACCTTTTTGCTCCGCCGCCGACCTCACCACCTGAGCCAGCAGAACGGGCAATTGCGAAGGAGCCACAATGGACTTGGCAAAAATCTTCACCAGTGCGTCGTCGTCAGCCGAGTGGATCAAGGAAACCTGGCAGCCGCGCTTGGCGGCCTGGCGCAGGCGCTGTGCAATCAGCGGATGATCCTTGCGCAGGAAACTGCCGACCACCAAAGTGCGGTCAAGCGCACTGATTTCGGCGATCTTCATGCCCAGCCAGGGTGCGCCGCCCACCTTGCCGTCCAGGGCGAAATCGCTTTGCCGCAGGCGACTGTCGACATTCCCGCTACCCATGCCACGCAACAATTTCTGTGTCAGGAACAACTCTTCCAGAGTCGCTTGCGGTGCGGCCAATGCACCGAGCGCAGCAGCCCCATGGTCCTTGGCGATGTCCTTGAAGGCATGCGCCACATAGTCCAGCGCCTGCTGCCATGAAACGTTGATCCATTTGCCGTCCTGCTTGAGCATCGGCTGGGAGAGTCGTTCTGCAGAATTCAGCGCTTCGTAGGAGAAACGGTCCTTGTCGGACAGCCAGCACTCGTTGACCGCCTCGTTTTCCAGGGGCAGCACACGCAGTACTCGATCATGTTTGGTCTGCACAATGAGGTTGCTGCCGAGAGCGTCGTGAGGGCTGACGGATTTCCTGCGCGCCATCTCCCAACTGCGCGCAGAGAAGCGGAACGGTTTCGAGGTCAATGCGCCAACCGGGCAGAGATCGATGATGTTGCCGGAAAGCTCCGATGTCACCGTGCTCTCGACAAAAGTCATGATCTCGGCATGCTCACCGCGGTTGGCCTGGCCGAGTTCCATCAGACCGGCGATCTCCTGGGTGAAACGGACGCAGCGCGTGCAGTGGATGCAGCGCGTCATGTCGGTAGACACCAACGGGCCGAGGTTCTTGTTGACCACCACGCGCTTTTCTTCCTGATAGCGCGACGCTCCCCCGCCATAGCCGGCCGAAAGGTCCTGCAACTGGCATTCGCCACCCTGATCGCAGATCGGGCAGTCGAGCGGGTGGTTGATGAGCAGGAACTCCATCACGCCTTTTTGTGCATTGATGGCCAGTTCCGAATGCGTGAAAACCTTCATGCCGTTGGTCACCGGCGTGGCGCAGGCCGGCATCGGCTTGGGCGCCTTCTCCACCTGCACCAGGCACATGCGGCAGTTGGCGGCGATCGACAGCTTCTTGTGATAACAGAAATGCGGAATGTA
>JBAYVV010000312.1:0-3317 GCA_041674465.1 Sterolibacterium sp. | reverse complement strand
GTACTACAGTCAGAGTCTATCCACTTCGAGGCAAACATCATGGAAAAAAATGTCGGTGGCATTGACCGCATCCTGCGCATAATTGTCGGTCTCGGGCTGATCGGCTGGGCCGTCATGGGCGGCCCGGTGTGGGCTTGGATCGGCGTGCTGCCTTTGGCGACAGGGGCATTGGGCTGGTGCCCGCCCTATGCCATTTTCGGATTCAATACCTGTGGCGTTAAGAAACCAAGCTGACTCGGCAAGACCCCGTCCCGGCCTGCTTCCCCATCTCCTGCAGGCCGGGCTCCGACGGGGTCCTTGTGCCACAATGTGCACTGCGCAAAAATAATCTTACCGAAGGGAGTCAGTAACGATGAGAGTTTGGCGACTCATTGCGTTTTTCTGTAGTGTCCTGATCGGCTGGCAAGCCGAGGCTGTGGTGATCGACATCGACACCGCAGAACTGAACAAGCTCATCGCCACCGGGGTACCACTCATCGATATCCGCACTGCGCCCGAATGGCAGCAGACGGGGATTGTTCCAGGCAGTCATTTGCTGACTTTCTTTGATGAGCAGGGACGCGCGAATCCGTCTGCCTGGCTCGAAAAGGTGCAAGCCATTGCCAAACCCAGCGAGCCGGTGATCGTCATCTGCCGATCCGGCAATCGCACCAAGGCTGTGAGCCAGTTCCTGAATGACCAGGCCGGCTATGCAAAAATCTATAACGTAAGAAATGGCATTGTGGTTTGGGCGAGAGAGGGGCGAGTACTTGCGCCCGTAACCCAGAACATGGCCAAGTGCGGCAAAACAGAGAACTGCTAGCCCGGGTTTGTTTCTGGGGTGCTAGTGCCCGTTTTTGATTCTGGGGTGCTAACGCCCGACGATAAGCGAAACCGGCGATGTTCCCGCATACCCGGCCAATACAAAAACAATGGCACGGTCTCTGACGCGAGGGTGACCGGTCGTTATGGGGCTACGCCCTTACATAACGACCATGAACCACAACTTATTTACCAAAATGCCTGCCATCGCTTAGGCTCAGCAAATAAGCAACGACGAAACAGACAGCCACGGTGGCAACCAGGATAATGACTTCGTGACTGACGGCACTACTGGTGTTCATAAGCAGGTTTTGCATGATTGACTCCTTGAAGGACACTAAGACAACCGGATTCAGGCGCCCTTCGCGATTTTCCCGAATCCACCATGAACTCCTGAAAGTGCCGGAGTCCATCATTAACCTCAAATGCTGCAACGCACAACTTGATGCATAGTCTACTTAGTTAAAAAAGAATAACAATCCTGCAATTTATAACAACACTTGTGAATAATTTTCTATAATAGGCTCATGAGTCGGGCTGAAGAGATCAATGCGTTCATAATCTCCGTCGAATCGGGTGGGTTCTCCGCCGCGGCAAGAAAACTCGAATTGACCCCTTCAGCGTTGTCGAAACTGGTGTCCAGACTGGAGGATCGGCTTGGCAGCCGCCTGTTGCACAGAACGACCCGACGCTTGCAACTGACGGTCGAAGGCGAGACTTTCTACAATCGAACCCGCCCGATCCTGACGGCGCTGGACGAGGCAGAAGATGAACTGAGACAGGTTTCGGGCAGTCCGCGGGGCGTGTTGCGCATCCGCTGCGGTTCAGTGTTCGCCGTGCATCAACTGACCCCTGCGATTCCGCGATTCCTTGAACAGCATCCGGGAATTACGCTAAACCTGACCATCCACGACGGGCCAATTGCCGCTGCCGACGATCAAGCCGATCTGTCGATCCGGGTTGGCACGCCCGAGGAAACCACGGCCGTGGTCCGCCACATTTGCAATGTGCAGCGGGTCATCTGCGCGGCGCCCAACTATCTGGAGCGTTTCGGTACGCCGCAGACGCCGGATGACCTGCACCATCACAATTGCTTGTGGATCACCACGCTGCCGACTTTGCGCCGCTGGTCGTTCGACACGGATGAGGGCATACGCATCGTGCATATCGATGGCAATGTCATCGCCAACAATGCGGAGATGGTGCTGCAACTGGCCCTGGCTGGCGTCGGGATTACTCGTCTTGCCGATGTCATTGCCGGAGACGCCATTCGCAGCGGGGCGCTGGTTCCCGTCCTGGCCGAATGGCAGCATCCCGAGCCGGTGCCGTTGCTGGCGACTTACCCGAGCAGCCGCAATCTGTCGCCCAAGGTCAGGGCCATGGTGGACTTCCTGGTGAAGGAGTTTGGCCATGCGCCATGGCGTCAACCGCTTGCACCCTAGAAACAAGGGCGGGCGCCAGCGAATTGAAGGTCAATGCAACAGCAGCTTCTCGAATTCCTCCGGCGGCACCGGTCGCGAGAAAAGATAGCCCTGTGCAAAATCACAGCCGATTGTTTTCAGCAGGTCGGACTGTGCTTCCGTCTCCACGCCTTCCGCAATCACTTTGAGTCCCAGCTTGTGTGCCATCACAATGATGGCTTCGGTCAAGACCATGTCGCTCGATCCCTTCGCCAGGTTGCTGATGAACGAACGATCCACCTTCAGGTAATCAATGTCGAATCTGTTCAGGTATGACAATGACGAATAGCCCGTACCGAAATCATCGATGGCGACCTGAATGCCATTGTCTCTGTACATCAGCAGACTATTCATCACCGGGGAGTCCGTCTTTAACATCAGTCCTTCAGTGATTTCGACCACCAGTCCCTGGCCGGTCAGCCCGATGCCGTGCAAGTAGGCCAGCCAGTTGTCACTGTCGGCATCCTTGTAAAACTGGACCGGTGATTTGTTGACGCTGACCTGGAATTTTTCGTGATGGCTTGCCTGCCAATGCTTGAGCCAACGCGCAGACTCCCTGAATACCCAGTCGCCGATTTCAAAAATGAGCCCGGTCTCCTCGGCCAGGGGAATGAATTCTGCGGGGCTGACCAGCCCTCGTTGGGGGTGTTGCCAGCGCACCAATGCTTCAGCCTTGAAGATGCGGCCGGTGGTCAGTTCGACGATGGGCTGGAAATAGATCTTGAGCTGATCAGCCGAGACCGCAATGCGCAAATCGTTGATCAGCTGCAGGCGATGTTGCGCAGCTTCCTGCAAGGCCGGCGTGAAATAGCTGTAACGATTGCGCCCCAGTTTCTTTGAGACATACATCGCCTGATCGGCGCTCTTGATGAGTCCATCGATATCCTTGGCGTCATTCGGATAAAGCGTGATGCCGATGCTGGCTGAGGTGAGGATCTCATCCTCACCCAGCTGAATGGGTTCGGAGAGCTTCTTGAGGACGCTTGATGCAACCCGCTCGACACTGTTGGCATCGTCCAGTTCGGTTAGCAAGACCGTGAATTCGTCGCCGCCGAG
>JBAYVV010000311.1:0-3336 GCA_041674465.1 Sterolibacterium sp. | reverse complement strand
TTTCCCCCATCAAATTCCAGGCCGACATGGGCATCCTCCTCGCCTTCATGTTCGTCTGGAACATGCTCGGCGCTCTCATCCTCCTCCCAGCCCTCGCCCGCTTCCTCCTCGCTCCTGAAGCAACAGCGAAAACCGCAAGATCAGAGAAAACGGACAACAGTATGCAGAAAAACGTCAGCGCAATGAAATGCAAAACAACCAGCTAGCACCCGACAATCAATGGAAATTCAGCAGAGACAGGAGAAGTGAAATGAAGAAAATGATCTTGAAAACGATCTTGTTTGCTGTTCCGCACCTCTTGCGGAAAACTGCCAAGAAGTATCCAGCATTTCTCAAGGAAATGCGCCGCCATAACTGCACGGTGCAAATCAGGCTGAAAAATGGCAGCATCGGCCGCTACTACACCTTCACGAACGGCCAGATTAGCTCCAACTCTGGTCTGCATGCCAGGCCGGATGTGGTCATGCAGTTCAATGATTTGCCCACTGCACTGACCTTCCTCAAGCCGCCGATGAACTATGCCGAAATTGTGCATGCCGCCAAGACCATGAAGGCAATGGTCATGGGTCCGGATCATCTGTGCGTCTGGTTCATGCAGCTGATGAACAAGATCGAGACCTCCGCGCTTGAGATGGGAACGGCGATGCCGGATGGCACAACGCGCTACACCACCAACACCAATGGCGGCCCGCTGTTCGTCTTCGTCAAGGACGGCAAGATCGTGCGTTGCACGCCGATTGATTTTGATGACACCGACGCGCCGAGCTGGTCGATCAATGCGCGTGGTCGTCGATTTACGCCGTGGCGCCGCGCGACCGTCAGTCCCTACTCGCTGGCATTGAAATCGCAGGTGTATAGCAAGGATCGCATTCTCTATCCGATGAAGCGGGTGGACTTCGATCCCAAGGGCAATCGCAATCCGCAGAACCGCGGTATCTCGGGCTATGAGCGTATCAGCTGGGATGAGGCATTGGATATTGTTTCCGGTGAAATCAAACGGCAGAAAACGGCACATGGTCCCGGGGCCATCGCCATTCAGCATCACTCACATCACCAGTGGGGCAATGTCGGCTATTACCTCGGCGCGCTGCTGCGCTTTGGCAACTTAATTGGCTTTACGCGGGTCGTGCACAACCCGGACAGCTGGGAAGGCTGGTACTGGGGCGCCATGCACCACTTCGGCAACGCATTGCGGCTGGGCCTGCCATCACATTACGGCACAGTGGAAGACGCGCTCAAGGAGTGCGAGATGATGGTGTTCTGGTCGAGCGACCCGGAAGTGACCAGCGGCGTCTATTCGGGGTACGAAGGCACGCAGCGACGCTTCTGGGCCAAGGAAGTCGGCATCGAGTTCGTGCATATCGACCCGCACTGCAATACCACGGCGCAGCTCTTCGGCGGTCGCTGGATTCCCCCCAGGCCCGGCACTGACCCGGCACTGGCGCATGCCATCATGTACGTCTGGCTGACGGAAGGGCTGTACGACAAGGACTACGTCGAGAAGCGCACTACAGGTTTCGACCAGTGGGCCGCCTACCTGCTCGGCAAGGACGACGGCGTGGCCAAGACGCCGGAGTGGCAGGAGCCGGAAACGGGGGTACCAGCCCAGGTGGTTCGTGCGCTGGCACGCAACTGGGGCAAGAAGAAGACCTATCTTTCTGCCGGCGGACTCGGCACCGGCGTTGGCGGCGCCGTCCGCAATGCTACGGGCACGCAATGGGCGCGCTGCATGATTCAGTTGATGGCGATGCAGGGCTGGGGCAAGCCAGGCGTCAACTTCGGCAATATGCAGATGGGCACGCCAGTCGACAACTTTCACTATTTCCCTGGTTACGCAGAAGGCGGCATCTCGGGAGAGCTTAATTTTACCGCCGCAGCGATCAACAATTACACCCGCATGCCGCATGTGCTGACCATGAATCCGGTCAAGCAGATGATCCCGCGCCAGCGTCTGCCGGAAGCCATCATCAAAGGCTATGCCAAGGGTTATCTGTGGGATGGCGTCTCGATGGAAGCGCAGATCGCTCCGTTCGAGTACCCGATGCCCGGCTATTCCAAGGTGCACATGATTTGGCACTACGGCGGCGCAGCGTTTGGCACGGTCGCCCAATCCGAGCGCTACATCGATGCATATCGGCATGATTCCCTTGAGTGCCTGGTGTCACAGGCGATTTACATGGAAGGCGACACGCCTTTCGCCGACATCATCCTGCCGGCGTGCACGCATGTCGAGCGTACCGACATCGGCGAGACCGCTGGCTGCCAGGGCTATGTGCATCACGCCCCGGGCCAGCTGAATCATCGCACCATCGTGTTCCAGCACAAGTGCATCGAGCCGCTGGGCGAGTCCAAGTCGGACTATCAAATTTTCGCTGACATACTCGGGCGAATGGGGCTGGGTGCAATGTTTACCGAGGGCTGCAGCGAACTCGATTGGTGCAAGCGCATCTTCGACTCGGCCGATTTCTCCAAGAACATCACATGGAAGGAGTTCGTCAAAAAGGGCTATTACGTTGTCCCGGCCGAGCCCGCGGATACGCCTGAGCCGGTCAGCATGCGCTGGTACGCCGAGGACCGCATGAAAGACGTGCCGGAACCACATCCGTTGCCATCCCAGTACTCTGGTGATTTTGGCAAGGGCCTGCAGACCCAGTCGGGCAAGATCGAATTCATCCCCAATTCGCTGTTGCGTGCCGATCCGAATAGTGCCGAGCGTCCGCCGCTGAACCGCTACATTCCCTCGTGGGAAGGTCTGCAGACCAAGGAACTGGTGGCCAAGTACCCGTTGCAGATGATCTCTACTCATTCGCGTTACAGCTTCCACACCTTCTCCGACGGCAAGGACGGCACCATCAACGATATCGAGGATCACCGCATCCTGGTGGACGGCTACTACTACTGGGTGATGCGGGTCCATCCCGATGATGCAGCCAAGCGCGGCATCACTCACCATGGCCTGATCCGCATCAGCAACGACCGTGCCGTCGTGATCTGCGCAGCCGATGTTTCGCCGCTGGTGGCGCCGGGCGTCGTCAAGAGTTTTATCGCCTCGGCGGTGTTCGATCCGGTTCCGGATCCGCATCCCATGGGCTGGGCCGATCGCGGCGGCTGCGTCAACCTGCTGACACCGCAGCGTCGGCAGGTCGCAGAGACTGAGGGCATGGCTTCGAACTCCTGCTTGGTAGAGATAGCCCCCTGGACACCGACCATGAAAGCGGACGAACACTTTCATGCTTGATCATGACCGCGGCTCACCCGCTCTGGCTTTGGGTGAGTTCCCGGTCCTCAACCAATTGAACGAGAGGTACAAGATGGAAAAGTGGAACTTAATCATAG
>JBAYVV010000310.1:0-3343 GCA_041674465.1 Sterolibacterium sp. | reverse complement strand
GTACCTGTTGTGGGGAATCATCGCCGCCAGCAGCGGTGTCCTGGTTTTCCCAGCCACCGCTTCAGCCGCCTTGACACCCACGCTCAGGATCAAGTCAGCCTTCTGGGCCTCGGCAGAAAAATCCTCGGCCCGCTCAACCACCGCGACCTGAATGCTCGTTGGCAAGTTCTGCTGGAAGGAATTTGTGAAATTCTGATACAGCTTCTGGCCGTCGCTAAGCACCATCAGCACGCGCAAATCATCTGCGGCGCATGCTGCCGGACCAACGCCGATCCAGCAAAGCAGCGCCAGTAGTAAAAGTCCCGGAAAACTCCTGAAAAGGTTTCCGGCTGCTCTCATTTCACCAATTCAGCGACAACGTGGCATAGCCACGCCGATTGAAGACATTGCTGGCAATGTACTCGGTATAGCCCCGGTCAAACGCATTTTGCAGGACCAGTGCCAACTCGCCTTTCAACCCATCGCCCAGCCGAAATCCCTTGGTGACGCGCAAATCCGTACGCCGCTGGATGGACTGGTAATCCACCGGTCCCCGGTCGAAGGGTTGCATGGGATCCTGGCGGTAGTAGGCAACACTGAAGGCGCAATCCTGCGCCAGCCGCTGAGAGTACAGCATGCTGACACTGTTTCTCGGAATGCTGCCGGAAAGCTTGTCACTGATCCACCCGGGAACGGCCGGAACAAAATATTTGATTCCGGCCGCCGCCATGAAGGGCGCATTGCTGCTGCTCAACACGTGTGCAAGGTTTACGGTCAAATCGCTGCTTTCGCTGAACGAATGCTTGATGGTGGCCTCGAATCCCCGGTAATGCGCATCCATGCCATTGGCAAAGGTTTTCTTGTTGGTAATGTAGATTCCGTCGCTGACCTGGTCGCTGAACAGGCGCAGATCCACTGAGGTCGCCCACTCGCGCAATTCGCCGAGGTAGCCGATTTCCTGTGAGACCAGTTTCTCGGAGTGCAGGCCGGGAGAATTTGTCGTGGCGCTGGGCACAAACAAGGCGCCGGGCTGCAGCGCCGGAAAATTCTGTTCAATCGCCGAGGGAGTCCGATACGCCACGGAAACACCAGTCCGCAAGGTGTGGTGCGGAGTAAGGTGGTAATTCAGTGCCACGCGCGGCGACGTGTTGTGCTCTCCGATGCCATCACGCTCGATCATTGCCCCGGTGTTCAGCACCCATTGCGGTGTGATGCGCCATTCGTCATGCGCGAACACCCTGAATTCATTTGTGTCGATGGTCGAAGAATAGAACGGGGGAAGAAGCGAGGTATAAGCCGGGGGCAACACCGGCGTGCTGCCGTGTCCGCGGCTTCGATCCGTACGGTAGGCGGCGCCATAGACCAGACGGTTGGATGCGGTCAGGTGCAGGGTATGCTGCAGTTCAAGATTGTCGCGATCAACCTTGATCGATTGGGACAGCAATGGGTTGCCGAAAAAAACGCCGCCGAGGTAAACAGGGAAGGCTTCGTGCTGGTCTTGCCTGACATGGTAGTAGGTCAAACTCATCTCGCCGGCATTTTCCAGTTGGCGGATCCAGGCCAACTGCACGAAACCGGCATTGGCAATCAGGTCATGGTAAGGATTGCCATTGGTGTTCCTGGGGTTGGCTGGGGAAGGCATTCTGTCGCTGAACCCGGCGCCTTGCAGATTATGGTTGAAGCCGAACTGGATATCGAAGCGATCAACGCCATTCGGATGGTAATCGGCACGAAAATTAAACAATTCCGCTCGATGACTGTCGTTGCTGTTGTTCAGCAGTTTGGGGCCTTCGGTTCTCTGAACGAGGGTGCTGGGCGGCACATGGAGATCGTCGTAGCCATGGTCGGCGGTATGCGCCAGCGTCAAGCGGTAATCGAGAAACTCGCCATGCCGATCGAAATGCGCGGCCAAATCGTTGATCCCCTTGCCGCCACGGGTCAGTGACATTCTGTTTCCATCCACGCCGCGGGGATTCCGGGTGATGATGCTGATCACTCCCTGAGTCGAATTCGCACCATGCGATGCCGCTGCCGGCCCGCGGATCACTTCGATACGCTCAATATCATCGATGGTGATGGGCAGGTTCCCCCAGTCCACCGCGCTGATCGGCGGCAGATACACGCTACGGCCATCGATCATTACCTGCATGCGTCGCGCATATTGGTCAGCCGATCCCAGATAGGAAACGATCGCCTGGCTGCTGCCTTTGTAATAGCTGACATACATGCCCGGAACCAGTTTGAACAAATCCGAAATGGTGCGTAACCCGGACGCCACGATCATTTTTCTGTCGATGACCGTCAGGGCGTTGGGCGCCTCCGACAGGGGCTGGCGCAGCCGCGACGCGCTCAATACCGTGGGAAGCTCCTGGTAGTAATCAAGATCGCTGGCATAGTCGGCAGCCTGGGCGACCTGCACGGAAAGACACAACACAGCGCAAACTGCGACAAGAGGTTTCAATTTCACGAGTTTTCTCCTCTCTTCCGAGATAGCAAGGGCAATCAATGCAAGCTGTTGGCGAACGCCGATCGACCAATCAGAAACATGGGAATGTGACGGGGATGCAACCACACTTCGCTCCACGATACGGTTGTCTCATTGCAGCAGTCGAGACGATATTACTGACCATGGGCAAGGCGGCTTTTGGACCCCAACCGCGAGCTGCCAGAAAGCACTAGCGGCTGGCTGGCTTCGTTTCAACCATTTTGATAGTACTACATTGAACCCGGATTGGGTTTGATGTGGCTCGTCAATCAGGGATTCAGTTCGCGATACACGGTTTCGGACAAGGCAAGCAACTGCTCACGCGGCATCTCCCCGCTCAGGGCGTAGGCCAGGGAACCGTCGATCCAGTAAAAAACACTGACCTTGCCCTCCTGAGCAAAGCGGAAGGCAGTCACGGTTTTTTCCTCCGGCGTGCCGCGAACGTAGAGCGTCAGGCGCTTGCCGCTGCTGTCCTGATACATGAACTGGGCGACCGGGCCATCATCGCCGGGCAAGAGGCGCCCGCCGACCAGGGTGTATCCCTGGCTGCTGAAGTGGGGTGCACGAACGCGCTTGTCGAGGCGCTTGGAGAGCCAGGCAACGAGATGCGCTTCCTGGTCAGCGCCCACCTCGACCGGATGCCTCACCTCGGGCGTGTAGATGGCATGCGCTATCGCCGCCCGGTGTGCGAGCATTTCGCCGGGGTCGATCCTTGAAACTGACGGGTCACGCATGAAGTAGCCGATCAGCACACCCAGAGACAGCCAGGCAAAAACGGCAGCCAGCGCCCAGGTCTTGACGCGGGGTCGCGCTGCCGCCAACTCGGCGAGCCGGCTCGGCACCGGCTCACTCAATACGCCATCGAATTTGTCGTGCAGC
>JBAYVV010000309.1:0-3424 GCA_041674465.1 Sterolibacterium sp. | reverse complement strand
GATGGCAGCTTCGCCGTGGTCGTCTTCAATTTCACGCCGGTGCCGCGTCAGAATTATCGGATCGGCGTGCCGCGGGCCGGCGCCTATCGCGAATTGCTGAATACCGATTCGGAATATTACGGCGGCAGCAATCTCGGCAACGGGCCGGCAGAAATGCACGCCAGCCACCAGCCCTGGATGAACCTGCCCGCCTCGCTGACGCTGACATTACCGCTGTTGGCCGGCATCATCCTGGCGCTGGCCTAGCGCCCGAAGCATCAGGTTTCAGGCCAGGTTGCAGGTATTGTTTTAGGTATTGAGCTTGCCTTCCTTGAGCAGTCGGTCGATTTCCGCTTCGGCCTGGACCCAATGATCGAGGACGCTGTCCGCCGAAAAGCCGTTGCGTTCGGCAATGAAGTAGGCTGCCACTTCAACGTAATGCCGGCGTTGTTCTCCAGAAATCTTGGGCTTGGCAGGTTTCGCGCCCGCTTTCGCCGCTGTCCCGGGAGGGGCGGCGGCAGGCTTGGCCGCTACCGCCTTGGGTGCTGCGCCCTTCTTGACGGGTGCCCTGGCCGGCTTGACGGCTGTGCTGGCTGCTTTTGCGGGCGTTTTAACAACAGTTCCCGATTTGGCTTTCGGTGCCGCCTTTGCCGTTGGTTTTGCAGTGGGTTTGACCGATTTTGCCGACTTGTTTGCTGTTGCCATGATGGTCCCCTCCCTACGCGTTAGCCGTAGTATAGGTATAGCACAGGACGCATATCCGCTTGTTGATAGTGGTCAACTTAACGCAGCGCAAGCCTCCCTATACTTGCAGCATCATGAATCTTTCAAATTGTTTGGCCTATCCATCATGAGCGCAAGAAAAGCCCCCGTGCCGTCTCCCCCCAAACCCGCAGCCAGAAAGCCGGTTGCAGCCAAAACTGCAGCGCCGCGTCGCAAGGCAGCCCCCAGACCATCTGCGGCCGGCGACATTAGCCCGATCGCCTCCGCAGCAGGCATCGAAACCTTTGCGGTCGGCCAGGCCGTCGATGCCGCCCAGGAAGCACGGCTTGAGGCCATGCGCGATATCATTTCCGGCGCTTCGACGGAAGAGTCCAGCGCCTTGCTGAAGTCGCTGCTCAAGCAGCAGCGCATGGGGCTCGATACGGTGCAACTGAATCCTGACGAGGAACTTGCGTCGGGCTGGCGTGATGGCGTTTACCCCTACAAGAATCTGATGTCGCGGCGCGCCTACGAACGCCAGAAATACCGTCTGCAGGTCGAATTGCTCAAGCTGCAGGCCTGGGTCAAGGAGACCGGGCAGAAAGTCGTGATCCTCTTCGAAGGCCGCGATGCCGCCGGCAAGGGCGGCACCATCAAGCGCTTCATGGAGCACGTCAATCCCCGTGGCGCACGCGTCGTCGCCCTGGAAAAGCCCAGCGAACTGGAGCGCGGCCAATGGTATTTTCAGCGCTACGTGCAGCATCTGCCCACCGCCGGCGAGATCGTCCTGTTCGACCGTTCCTGGTACAACCGCGCCGGCGTCGAGCGCGTCATGGGTTTCTGCACCGATGCCGAGTACCAGGAGTTCATGCGTCAGGCGCCGGAATTCGAGCGCATGATGGTGCGCAACGGCATCCACCTCATCAAGTGCTGGTTTTCCGTGAGCCGCGACGAGCAGCGCCGCCGCTTCAAAGAGCGCAAGGTGCATCCGCTCAAGCAGTGGAAGCTCTCACCGATCGACCTGGCCTCGCTCGACAAATGGGACGACTACACCAAGGCCAAGGAGGCGATGTTCTTCTACACCGATACCGCCGACGCACCCTGGACCGTAATCAAGTCCGACTGCAAGAAGCGCGCACGCCTCAATGCCATGCGCTACATCCTGCACCGCCTGCCTTACGCCAGAAAGGATACCGACCGCATTGGGCCGCTTGATTCACTCATCGTCGGACGGGCGAACGTGGTGTATGAGCGGGGGGAGAAGCTTGGGGTGCCGATTTTGTAGCGCTTGGCTTGTTGCCGAGGAGTTGTTGCGAGGAACAATTGTTGCGGGAAAATCAGGAACCGACTTCGGCGCTTTCCGGAGTCAGATTCTTGCGCTGTCGGCTCCACTTGTAGATCATGGGCACGAGCAGGATGATGCCACCTGGCAGCAGGAGTGCGGTGAGAATGACGAGAATGATGCGCAGGGAGTTCATGAGGTGATTCTGGCATGTGCGCATCGGGCAAACAGTGATGGGGGTCACGTTTGGGTCGTCATCGCAGCTTTCAGTGAGAATCAGATCAGGGCGGGCGAGGAAACGTTTGCTCAAGGGGCTGAATCTTCTTTGCCGCTACAGCGAATAGGCAGCCATGAAAATCCGGAGCCTGAGTCCGAATTTTCATGGATATGGGCGTGGCTCAAACAAGTATTAGTTTCAGGTTTTCCTTTGTCTGAGGTGATAGGAAATTTGCTATGAATGTACAATGTCGGTGGACTGTCGTGAACAATTAAGATGCCAAGCAGAGCTCTAGTTTGTTGATAAGTTGCGACGGTAACTGGACTTGGCCAATGCATAGGAGGTCATCCGTGGGAGTTGGTTGGGTTGGTCTTGCCATACGCAAACGCAAATTATCGATAATCATGTTCGATCGAGGATCAAATAGCGGCGATCGAATTCAAATCGGGAGGTCTCATGCCACACTTTAATAATTACTTTATCGATCAGTTGATTGCGCCCGCCGTTGTCTGGTTTTTCTTTATCAGTGGAGTCTTTGCCGTGGCGATTGGTGTGGGACTGATTCTTAGAATCCCTGGAGTTTTCCGGCTGTTTGATTCGCTGAACCGCTCCGTGTCAACCCGCCATGCGACAAGAGGCATGGCTATTCCGCGGGATAGTAGTGAATTCGCGTGGAGGAATCGGCGCTGGATCGGGGGTGTTTTTGTGGCCGGGGCCGTATATTCTGTTTGGGGCTTAATCACCAGTTCGGGTAATTCAGCGATAGTTGCCATGCTTAACCTAAAACTGCCAACCGAGTACGTTTTCTGGGTCGTCGAGAGTGTGCGGTACTTCTTGGTGGTTGGTTGTACTGCGTCGATCATTGTTGGGATATTGATGCTCGTTTCTCCGGAAACCTTGAAAGCCATTGAGAGTATCGGATCTCGTTGGTACTCGACGCGGCAAATTGTGCCAGAAGCGGAAAAAATGAATTTGGCGCTAGATAAATGGGTGAAGTCCTACCCACGAACTGCAGGTCTGATTCTCGTATTCCCAGCTCTAGGCATCGCGAGTTATTTCGGCGACCTCTTGCTGAAGAGAATTTGAGTTTCCCCTCGGAGCGTGTTCAAGAATACTTGGTGATTTGGTTCTGACCTGCTTTGTTCTCAAATATCGAGTCGATTAAAGATTGAAGCGGGCATGTGGCGGAGAATGCTCATGATCAACCGCCATTTTCCCGGGACATAGGCGGTCGATTTGCCATT
>JBAYVV010000308.1:0-3462 GCA_041674465.1 Sterolibacterium sp. | reverse complement strand
TCGCTTTCCCTGAGGGCTTTCTCGGCTTGCTTGCGGCGGCAGTGCTCGTCGGCATTGAGCAGGGCGCGCCTGACCGCCGGCGCCAGTTTGTTCAGATGGCCCTTCAGCACATAGTCCGCGGCACCCAGGTGCAAGGTTTCGATCGCAAGCTCTTCGCCCATGGCGCCGGAAACGAAAATGAAAGGCACTTCCGGTACGCGCTCCGCTGCGATCGCCAATGCCGCCTTGCCGTCGAAGTCCGGCAGCTTGTAATCGGCCAGGATGAGGTCGGGGCGCAGCGCGTCGAGCGCGGCGATAAAATCGTCGCGGCTGTCCACGCGCCGTGCCGAAAAAACCATGCCGGCACGGTGCAGCGCGTGTTCCACGAGTTCGGCGTCAGCCGCTTCGTCCTCCAGCAGGAGAACTTTCAATCCATTATGCATAAATAATTGCGCAGGCGGCAACGGGTTCACTGTTATCCTCAAGTGCGGCAGGGCAAAATGGCAAGACCACCTTCTACGTCCCCCGGGACTTCCGCCCCGACTTGGCTAGCCGCTGCTCCACCCATGCATGGACATCGCCTGCGCCAGTCGTATGGCCACTCGCTCCATGCTATCCAGACGAAGGCTTGAGTGCAATACTGAGTTCAGGGTATTCCCGACTACCCGGATATCGGTAGTCGTTCTCCCTGCGCTATACGCTCAGGCCGTCGAAGTACATCTTGCCGACAGTCAGCGCTGCAGGTAACGGTTCGCTCTGCGTGGGTACGGTTGTTTTAAGCAGCGTCTCGAACTGCGCTTGCGGCATGGCTTTGCCGTACAGCCACCCTTGCCCGGTGTGGCAGCCGTGGCTCCTGAGAAAGTCCGCCTGGCCGGGGATTTCCACACCCTCCGCGACCAGCAGCAGGTGCAAGGTGCGCGCCATCGAAATGATCGCCTTCACCAGCTCCGCCGAATCCAGGTCGGTCATCAGGTCGCGCACAAAGGAGCGGTCGATCTTGAGCGTTCCCACCGGATAGCGGTTGAGGTAGCCGAGCGACGAATAGCCGGTGCCGAAGTCGTCGATCGCCAGCGCTATGCCCAAGGTATTGATCTCGAAGAGCATGGCGCGGATGCCTTCGCTGTCGTCGAGCAGCAGGCTCTCGGTGATTTCGCATTCCAGCCACTCGGGGCGGCAACCCGTCTCCTCCAGCACGCTGCGGATCGTTCCCACCAGGTCGTTCATGCGGAACTGCCGCGGCGAAAGATTCACCGCCACCCTGACGATGCCGCCCGTCCGGGCTTCGTTCCAGCACCGCGCCGTGCGGCAGGCCGTGCGCAGCACCCACTCGCCGATGCCGACGATCAGTCCCGTGTCCTCGGCAATGCCGATGAACTTGTCCGGCATCACCAGGCCGCGCGTGGGGTGGTTCCAGCGCAGCAGCGCCTCGGCGCCGATCAGTGTGCCGGATGGCAAATCGATCTGCGGCTGGTAGTAGAGTTCCAGTTCGCCGTTCCGTTCCGCCTGGCGCAATTCCGCATCGAGCACCAGGCGCTCGGACGAGCGCACGGTCAGTTCACTCGAATAGAACTGGAAATTGTTCCGCCCCTTGCTCTTGGCGTCATACATCGCCGCATCCGCGTAGCGCAGCAGTTCCGTCGCATCCTTGCCGTCGCTCGGGTAAAGCACGATGCCGATGCTACAAGTGACAAAGAGTTCCTTGTCCTCGAGTCGGAACGGCTCGGCGAAGGCGGCGATGATCTTGCGCGCGATGCCGCCGAGATCGGCGCCGTCGCGCACCTCCGGCAGCAGGATGGCGAACTCGTCGCCGCCCAGCCGCGCCACCGTATCGTAAGCCCGCACGCAAGCGCCCAGGCGGGACGCCGCTTCGCGCAGCAATTGGTCGCCGGTGCCGTGGCCGAGCGTATCGTTGATCCCCTTGAAGCGGTCGAGATCGAGCAGCATCAGGCCCAGCAAATCCCGATGCCAAGCGGCATCCGTAATGCTCTGGCGCAAGCGGTCGCTGAACAACGCGCGGTTCGGCAGCTCGGTCAGCGGGTCGAAGAAGGCGAGCGAATGGAGCTGCTGCTGGGCGTTCTCCAGTTGGCCCCGGTTTTCCTCGAGCGTCTTGAACGCCGCATCTCTGGCCGTGATGTCCTGCGCCTGGGCGATGGCGCCGATCCAGCGGCCGTCGGCATCCAGCAGCGGCGCGACGGCCCAGGAACAAACCAGATCGCGGCCTTCCCGCGCGATGTTCTCGGTCACGATCAGGAATCCCTCGCGTTTTGCGGTCTGGCCCCGCCACTGTTCCTCGACCTGCTTGCGGTGCGGTTCGGCGAAAATAAGTTCGATCACATTTTGCCGGCCGACAATCTCGGCGCGGCTGTAGCCGAAGATGGCCTCGGCGGCCGGATTCCATTCCGCCACCCGGCTCTGCCGATCCCATTCGATGGTGGCCAGCGGCGTTTGCCGCAGCAGAAGTTCCAGCTTGTGATCAAGGGCAGGGGGGGAGGGCTCCGCCCTTTGCGCCATCTTTTCCACGCTGTTGTCTTCAGGCTGCCAAGGCGGCTGCCTGGCTGCTCAAGCCCGATTGCATGACCAGCGAATGCGGCACAGCGGTCGGAGCCAGGGTCCCTTCCGTCAGTTCCGCGATCTCGTCGAGCGAGAGCACGCGATTGACGTCGAGGACGATGACGAAGCGGCCTTCCACTTTACCCATGCCGGCGATGAAGTCGGCGCGGATGCGCGCGCCGAAGGCCGGTGCCGGCTCGATTTGTTCCGCCGCAATCTCCAGCACTTCGTTGACCGCATCGACCATGATGCCCATGATCT
Source organism: Sterolibacterium sp. (assembly GCA_041674465.1). GTDB lineage: Bacteria > Pseudomonadota > Gammaproteobacteria > Burkholderiales > Rhodocyclaceae > JACRAR01. The sequence goes on along the minus strand of JBAYVV010000308.1, from coordinate 672 downwards.
GCTGCTCAATTTCGTTCTCTACCGCATGCGCCACCTCGACGATCACGATGCAGGTGCGGCGCGTGACTTCTCCCGCCGGCGCGCCAAAACGCGACGCAAGGTCCACCACCGGCACGACCGAGCCGCGCAAGTTGATCACGCCGCGGATGAAAGCCGGCATGGTCGGGACCATCGTCAGTTCGCCGTATTCGATGATCTCCTTAATGTGCAGGATGCCGACGGCAAACATCTCGCCGGCGAGCATGAAGGTGAGGTACTGCTGCGCCTCCTGCTGAGCGATTTCTTCTGCCCGCGCGGCGCCTTTTGGCTTGGACATTGCTCCCATGATTGACCTCCTTCTAGAATGGTGCGAACCCGGTGGCGTCGGCTCGCGCCGATGCTTGAGCGATGCGAATGGCGCCGCCCTTGCCGTTGCCTTTCGCCGGCTTGGCTGCCGCTGCACTCACCTGGATGGGCTGTGCAATGTCGCGCTGCGCCTGTCTGCCGACCTTGAAGAAGTCCATGATTTGCTGGAGGTTGGATGCCTGGCTGCTCATCTCCTCGGACGTCGCGGCCAGTTCTTCCGAGGCGCTGGCGTTCTGCTGGGTGATCTGGTTGAGCTGGCTCATCGCGCTATTCACCTGGTCGACGCCGACGGTCTGCTCTTCCGAGGCCGCCGCGATCTCCTGCACC
>JBAYVV010000307.1:0-3465 GCA_041674465.1 Sterolibacterium sp. | reverse complement strand
CTCGAACCATGAAGCCATGCAGACCTTCGCGTTCGAGATGGCGACGCGTGGCATCTTCCCGATGTATCGCGGCCAGATCGCGCTGTCGGAACCCATGACGGATGCCGACATCGATACCTTCGTCAGGATTTCCAAAGCGGTGATCGACGACATCTTCGCGCCATGAAACCGCAATGACGGTTCAAGCGCAGAGATCAACCACAGCAATATTTTGAGGAGACGCGGCAATGAGAAATCCAAGACAACTCGTAGCATGCATGACCCACACGATGCTGGTCATGCTGATGGCAATGGCTGGCCACGCTGGCGCGGCTGTGACCGAACAGGAAGCGGCCAAGCTGGGCAAGGAGCTGACCCCGGTCGGTGCCGAACGCGCTGCAAACAAGGAGGGCACCATCCCGGAATGGAAGGGTGGCTTGCCGGCGGGGAAACACAAGCTCGGTGATGCAAGACAGGATCCCTTCGCAGCAGACAAGCCCCTGTTCAGCATTGACGCAACGAATGTCGATAGATACAAGGACAAGCTGTCGGCGGGCCAGATCGAACTGATCAGCACGCGCAAGGGTTTCAGGATGGATGTCTATCCGACGCGTCGCTCCTGCGGTTATCCCGATTCGGTGTATGAGCAGTCGCGGAAGAACGCCACGCTTGCCAAGCTGACCACCGACAATAAGGATCATCTGGCGCAGGCGGTTGGTGGTGGCTTCCCCTTCCCGATTCCCAAGTTAGGTGCCGAAGCGTTGTGGAATCATCGTCTGCGCTGGCAGGGGGAAGGGCGCCACGAATACTATGCGACGATCTTCATGAATCCGGATGGCAGCTTCTATGGCTTGCATCAGGACCAATGGACCTGGAATCCGTTCTCCTCAAAGAAAGCCAAGTCGCTGGACGATGTCGGCGATGTCCAGATGAAGGCACTGAATGTGGCCACGGCTCCCGCTTCGCGGACCGGCGAAGTGATTCTGCTGCATTATTTCGCCAACAAGCCGAACGATGCCTGGATGTATTTCCCCGGACAGCGGCGAGTTCGCCGACTGCCGGCCTTCGATTACGACAATCCGATTCCCGGCTATGAGAATCTGGAGACCGCCGACCAGTATCCGATGTTTGGCGGCGCGCTGGATCGCTACGACTGGAAATTGATCGGCAAGCAGGAGATGTACATCCCCTACAACAATTTCAAGTTCATCGCCCCGGGCAAGCATGCGGAGATCTATCTCGGACTCTATCCCAAGCGCGACCTGATGCGTTACGAATTGCACCGCGTCTGGAAAGTCGAGGGGACGGTGAAGCAGGGGCAGCGTCACATGTTTGCCAAGGCGGTGTTCTATTTTGACGAGGATACCTGGATGATTATGGAATCCGATCGCTACGATGCCCAAGGCAAACTCTGGCGTGTCATGGAAGCCACGCTTTTCCCGGTCGTCGAATTGGGTGCTTGCGGCAATCAGCAATACATGTCCTGGGATCTCATGGTTAATCGCTATGTGGCCGAGTTCGTTACTCAGGAGGCGAAACCGACTGACTGGCTGGCGGGTGACGAGGGGCGCATTGATCCGAAGAAGTTCGAACCCGACGAACTACGCCGAGCCGGCGAGCGCTAAGCGACCAAGGAGGAAAACGACATGAAACGGAACATACTGAAACACAAGACGCTGGCCGTGGCGATCGCGGCCCTCGGGGTAGGCCTGGCCAATCCGGCAGCAGCCTTCAAACTGGACCTGGGCGATGGCATGAGCGGCACCTTCGACTCGACCATCTCCTTTGGCGCGCAGCGGCGCATGCAACGGCCAGACCGCTCCATCATCGGCGCCGACTCTGGTGGCACCACCGAGAGCTCGGGTCGCCTGGGCGAACTGGTGAATGGCCCCGGCATGGGCTTCGCATCCCCGCCGGACTTCAACTACACCAACATCGACGACGGCGATCTCAATTACAAAAAAGGCGACATCGTCTCCGCCACCCTGAAGGGCACCCACGAACTCTTCCTCAAGAACCAGAGCGGCTGGGCGGCCCTGGGAAGAGTGACCTGGTCCTCCGATTTCAAGTCCTACAAGACCGACCGCACCCCGCTCGACAAGGACGCCAAGGACGCCGTTCGGGAAAACGTGACCCTGCTCGATCTGTGGGTCTCGAAAGAGTTCCAGATGGGTGACAACAGTGCCAAGGTCAAGCTGGGCAACCAGGTCATGAACTGGGGTGAAGACATCTTCATCATCGGTGGCGTGAACTCCATCAATGCCCTGGACCTGCGCAAAATCCACATCCCCGGCGTCCAGCTCAAGGAAGTCTTTGTTCCGGCGCCGATGCTGTCGTTTTCGACCGGTCTGGGCAACGGCTTCTCCACCGAAGCCTACTACCAGTTCCGCTGGAACAAATTCATTCTGGACCCGGCCGGTACCTACTGGTCCTCGGCTGACTTCATCGGGCGGGGCGGCATGCGCGGCGCCTTTGTGCCGACCGCGGTGCTCAACAACATCACCCCCTTCTCGCCGCTCCTGCAAAGCTTCGGCTTCCCGTTGCCCCTGGGCACCCTGGGCGACTTCGACCCGACCCGCGGCCGGACCATGGCCTACCTGGCCGGCAACGGCACCTACATCCCGGTCGAACAGACCTCGCCCAAGAACGGCGGCCAGTACGGCGTCAACCTGCGCTTCAAGCCCCAGAACAGCGAAACCGAATATGCCGCCTACGCCATCCGTTACCATGACAAGCTGCCCTTCGTCGGTTTCAAGGCGTTTTGCGCCGGCGGCACGGCGGCCTGTGCCGATCCGGCCAACCTGATCTATGCCGCGGCGGTCGAACAATATGGCTCAGACAAAAACCTGCTGGGCCTGTCTTTGAACACCAAAGTAGGTGACTGGGCGGTGGGTGCCGAAATCTCCTACCGGCCGAGAGACAGCGTCGCCATCGACCCGACCGTGCCCTTCGTCGGCCGCTACAGCCTGGGCGAAGCCGCGGCAGTCGCCAACGGCGGTACGGCCATGGTCAATGGTTACAAGAACGAGAAGAAATACCAGATGCACCTGACCGGCTTCCGGCTGTTCCCGCAGTGGATCACCATGCCGCTGGGCGCTGCGGAAGGCTACTTCATGGGCGAACTGGCGGCGACCTACTATCCCGACCTCGACCTGTCGGGAGCGGTGCCCTACCTGCTCAACAACTACAACCTGCCAGACCGGCGGTCCTGGGGTTATGTGGCGGAGTTCGGGCTGACCTATGCCAACATCTTGAGTTCCGGCTGGACCATGGCGCCGATGCTGGACTTCTACCACGACGTCAAGGGTACCAGTCCGAACACCATCCCCTTCGTCGAGAATCGCCGGGCCATCGCGCTCAACGTCAACTTCGATTATCACAATGTCTGGAAGGCCAATGTCGGTTACACCACCTTCTTCGGTGGCGGCAACCTCAACATGATGCGCGACCGCGACGTCCTCAGCGCTTCGGTTTCGTATATCTTCT
>JBAYVV010000306.1:0-3490 GCA_041674465.1 Sterolibacterium sp. | reverse complement strand
ATCAGGCTTCGGGTAAGCTTCCGACCTTTTTGAATTGCATGCATTTCGCATCTCCTCTTAAGGGTTAAATCACGACTGCTATTTTTATGAAACACCAACTCAGCTTGCTACTGTCCTATCTCCAACAATAAATTTCGGTTTGATCAAAGCCACCATCGCCGGCATCAGCACCAGGGCACTGGTCGCCGATATCATCAGCCACACTGCCATCAGCAAGGCCATCTCGGACTGGAAGCGCAGCGATGAGAATGACCACATGGCGACGGCAAAGATCAGGGTGCCCGCGGTCACCACGACGCCCTTCCCGGCGCCCGCCAGGGCCAGTGTGATGGCCTCGGCCATGGTTTTGCCCTGCCTCAGTTCTTCCTTGATGTCATCGACGATGTAGAAGGCGTAATCGACGCCCAGACCAATGCCCAGGGCTGCGACCGGCAAGGTGTTGATGTTCATGCCAATGCCCTGCCAGGCCATGAAGCTGAAGGTCAGGGTGTTGGACAGGATCACCGGTACCATGAAGAACAGGCCGGCATTGAGCGACCGGTAAGTCACGGCGCAGCACAGCACCAGTACCAGCAGGGCCAGGGCAATGCTCTCGATCTGGCCGGCCAGGATCACCTCATTGACGGCGGCAATCACGCCGACATAGCCGCCGGCGAGCAGTATTTTCATGCCCTCGACAGGGTTGGTGTCGATGAACTCCTTGATGCGGGCAATCGCCGTGCGCACCGTATCGCCCTGGTGGTCGCGGAAATACAGGGTCACCGAAGCGGACTTGAACTGGGGATCGGCAAAACGGTCCATATCGGACGGGTCGGCGCCGCCCGTGCCCAGCAAATACAGCAATTCGCCGTTTTCGATCTGGGTGCGGCCGAACTCCTCGTAGCGATGGTTGCCGTCGCGCAGCACGCGCTTGACGATCGGAATCAAATCCACAATCGACAGGGTCGCACCGACTTCGGGCTGGGCTTCCATGTATTTCTGGAAATTCACCATGGTGCGGACGAATTCCGGTTTCTTGATGTCGTCTTCCTTGTCCCCGGTGACCACCACGAACATCTTGTCGGCGCCGGGGAAACTGCGGTTGATCTCGGCGGCATCGCGGTTGTATTCGGAATCCTTGCGCAGGATCGGCGAACCGAGGTTGGCATCACCGACCGTCAGGCGGAAGGCGTACCAGCCCGAAACGATAAACACCACGGTCACGACGGAAACCAAGGTGACTTGCGCCGAACGGCTGTTGACCATGCGGGTGATGCCGGCCAGCAGGCGATTCAGCGCCGGAATCAGGTTCAGCGGATGGGCAAAGCGCAACGGGAGTTTCGCCCAGGACAGCAGCACCGGGGTGGTGACCACGGCGCTGATGGCGATGGTGCAGATCCATACCGTGCCGATGATGGCCACTTTCTTCATGAGCGGGATCGGCGTCAGGATGACCACCATCATGCAGCCGGCATCGGCGATGACGCCCAGCATGCCCGGCTTGAAGAGGCCCAGCATGGCTTTCTTGGCGGCCTCGATCGCGGTCTTTGCGCCGGCGATGACTTCATCGTCGAAGCGCGTGACGAGTTGCACGGAATGGGAGATCGAGCGCGCCGTGATCAGGAAAGCGACCACGATCACCAGCGGGTCGAACTGGATGTTGGCCAGGGAGGCCACACCCAATGCCCAGGTGCCGCTCATCAGGCCGGCCAGGGCCGGCAGCAGGGTGCCGCGCCAGGTGCGGCTGATCAGGAAGAGCAGGCCGCTCAACAGGGCCAGCGTTGCCGCCAGGACTTCCAGGGTTTCCGGCAGATAGTAGGCGACCCAGCCAGCCAGGACCGGTTCGCCGACCATGCGCACCTTGATGCCCGGTCCCTGAATGCTGTCGGTGATGGCCCTGATTTGGGGATAGGCGGTCGCCGGGTTGAGCAGATGGTCGTAGAAGTCGACATTGATCAGCGCCGCCTTGAGGTCACGCGAGACAAAGGAGCCATACACCAGGCCGTTCTTGAGTACGCGCTGCTTGAGTTCCTGGATGCCGGCCTCGTCCGTGGGCACGTTCGGGAACATCAGGGATTTGGTTTCCAGGCCATCCGTGGACGCACGCACATCGGTCAGCTTGCGCGAGGCCAGGGAGATGATCTGTTCGGCATTGACGCCATCGACCTTGCGCAGCTCGAGGGTTGCGGTGCGCAGGCGCTGCAGCACGTCGGTGCGGAAGATGTCGCCCTGCTCCACTTCAAGAATGATGGTGACGGCGTTGGCGCCGCCATAGGTCGCCTTGTATTTGTTATGCACGGCGACGTAGGGGTGGTCGGCCGGCAGCATGTCGGCGAAGTTGGTGCCGATGCGCACTTGGGCGGCAAAGTACAGCATCACCAGGGTCAATGCGCCAATCACGGACGCCACCAGGACTCTGCGGTCGATGCAGAAGTCGATGAAGCGCGGGAGCAAGGCGGAGGTCATTTTTTTCATGGCTTATTTGGCAGCAGCAGTGTCAGGCGCCTGGGCGGGGGCAGGCACGCTCAGGTCGCGGAAGCGCTTGTTTTCCACCAAGGCCAGGTTCGATCCGGCCAAGAGGTAGCCCTGGCCAAATTTTCGGATTTGCATGAACCACAGGTAGTTGCGCTGGATCGCATCCAGTCCCGAATCCAGCGTCGACCACTTGGTTCCGTCTTCCGATGCCACCAGCAGGCCGCGATCACCGCAGGCCAGGTAGCGGCTGCCATCCCAGATGACGTCATAGATGTGTTCATCGAAGCCTGTTTCGATGACCTGCCATTGCCCGCCGCCATTGGCGGTCTGCAGCACGGTGCCATTGAGTCCGACCAGCACGGCTTCCTGCTCGTTCTTGAAGGCCACGCCGGTCAAATGTACTTTGGTCGGGGTCTGCACTTCCTGCCAGGACGCCCCCTCATCGGCGCTTGTGAGCGTCTTGCCGAATTCGCCTGCCGCCAGCATTTTTTTGCCGGCGATGTCGAAGCCATACCAGACGACATCCTTCTCCGGTGTCAGGCGTGCCCAGGTCTTGCCGTAGTCGGTGGATTTGAGGATGGCGTTGTATTCGCCGATGGCGTAGCCGAGTCCTTCGGCTTGCGCTTTCACCCGCACCAGTTTGTTGGCCACGCTCGACTTGGGGGCTTCGGCGTTCTGCCAGGTCGCGCCACCATCGCCGGTATAAAGTGCAACGCCATAGTTGCCGACGGCGACGGCACGCTGCTTGTCCCAGGCGGCAACCGCCTGCAGATTCAGTTCGACACCGGATTTCTGTGCACTCCAGTTCCACGCTGCACCGGCCTGGTCGGTATGCAGCACTTTGCCGTCGGAGCCCACTGACCACACACTCTTTTCTTCGGCGATGGCCAGTCCGTAGAGATGGTCGCGACGCTCGAACAGAGGCGGGGGGACGGCCTTGCTCGTCACGGTCGGCTTGATGAAGAAGGCCGCATACAGCAGACCGGCAATGATCGCCAGGGGCATCAGCGAACTGATGACGTTCAATAATTTGTTT
>JBAYVV010000305.1:0-3492 GCA_041674465.1 Sterolibacterium sp. | reverse complement strand
CTGGTGTTATGCACCGCGCTCATCACGCCGGTGGCGATCATCACCGAGCACGAAGTCGCGGCGCGCACATCCGGGTTGAGGCAGGTGTTGGGCGCAAACTTGAAATCGATGCTGGCGAAGGTGCCGTTGGAGATCGGCAGCGCATGAAACAGGTATTCGTAGATATAGTTGGAAAAGTGCCCGATCGCCGCTTGCGGATGCGCGTTGTAGGGCGAAGGCGTTTCCGGACCGCTCTCGGAGAAGTCGACCAGCATGCCGTCGCCTTTCTTTTCCAGGGTCATGAAACACGAACGCACCAGACCCTGTTTGAGGCCAACCGCATCGGAGAAGGTGACGCAGCGATACTTGCCATCCGGCCAGAGCTCGATGATCTCGCGCGCACCGGCTTCGGCGACCTGCAGCATCTTGCGGAACAGCCCCGTCAGATAGTCGGGGCCCTCCCGGTCGCACAATTCGATCAGGCGGGTGCGTACCCGGTCGGCGGTGGTGCAGCGCGCTTTCAGGTCGACCGAGATCATCGACGGTGCGCGGATGCCGAAAGCGACGAACATCGAGACGATGTCTTCGCGCAGCTCGAAGTTCTCGCCGATTTTCATCGGCGGCAGGTTCATGCCTTCCTCGAAGCGCGAGGTCGCCGAGACCGGCATGCCACCCGGTTCGATTGCACCCGTCTCGGTGGTATGCACCAGGGCCGCAGTCCAGGCCACCAGCTTGCCGTCATAGAACACCGGCATGCAGACCATCTGGTCCGGGTTGTGGATGCCGCCATACACGGCATCGTTGGCGAACCACAGATCGCCGTCCTTGATCCCCGGCTTTTCACCGTAGGTGGCGATAATGTATTTGATGATCAGCGGCGGGATCACGGCGTGCAAATAGGTGCCGCAGGAACCGTTCACGATGTCGCCACCGGCCGTCATGATGCCGACCAGCGAGTCGCCCGAAACGCCCATGGCGCAACGGCAGGAGCGCTGGAACACGTCCATGCCTTCGTCGAGAATGTCGTTGGTGCGCTGGAAACCGATCTCGAATTCTGCGGCGTCGATCTGTGCGGCCAATTCAAGTTCGCGTGGCGTGGCCGGCACCGGCTTCAACCAGGTGAGCTTTTGTTCTAGGGTGGGTATTGCCATGGTGTGTCTCCGAATGGGATATAGGACGTTCAGGCCGTCATCGTGACCTTGGCCGCGCCAACGTGGCGCCGGCTGGGTGCGGCATGGATCGCTTCAAGGATGCCGAGGCCGTGCTTGTCGATAGTGAAGCGCTGGCCGGGCGGAATCACGATGGTGGTGAACTCCGCTTCGGCGATGGCCGGACCCTCGACTACGTTGCCGGGCTGCAGTTGTTCGAAGACATACACCGGCGTCTCCATCCAGGACTTGTTTTCCGGCCAGTAGGCCTTGCGCCTGCCGGTCAGGGCTTCGGACGGATCCGCCCCCTGCAGCGGGAATTCCTGCACTTCGGGCTTCCAGGTCGGCACCGTCACGCGCAGCACGAAGTTGTCGAGGAACACGCCGCCCGGCTTGTTGACTACCAGCGGACTGAAGGACTCGGAGAACTCCTTTTCAAAAGCATCGTAGATCGCCTGCGCATCGGCGTCCGATTCGATCTTCAACAGTGGTGAACTCGCCCGCTTGAGATTGACCTGGCCGCCGTAGAGCATGTCGAGTTCCAGCGAATAAATGGCTTCGTCAACGTTCAGGCCTTCCGAGGCGATCTCCAGCTTGGCCTTGTCCATCATCAGGGCCACCGTGTGGTTGAAGGCGGCCTTGTCGATGACGATCTGCTCGGTCATGGGCTGCATGAAGATCATGCGCCGCGACTGTTCGTACATGTGCACGATGTCCATGATTGACGAACCCATCGCGCAGAACACCGGCGCGGCGGGGAACACCACCGCCTTGGGCACGTCCGCCTTGAAACCGGACATGTGCGTCGGGCCGGCGCCACCGAAGGCGAACAACACGAAATCTTCCGGGTGGTAGCCGCGCATATGCACTTCGCGCTTGATCGCGCCGGCCATGTTCTCGTCGACCACATGACGGATCAGCGCCGCTGCCTCGATGACCTCGATGCCCATCGGCGTGGCGATCTTGTCGCGAATCGCCTTCTCGGCCTTGGCTTTTGAAAGCGGCATGCGCCCGCCGAAGTAGGTGTCGGGATTGATGTAGCCGAGCACCACGTCGGCATCGGTGACGGTCGGCTCGGTGCCGCCGAGGTCGTAACAGGCCGGGCCGGGCATCGAGCCGGCGCTGCGCGGACCAACCTCGAGACGCTGGCAGGACTTGTCGACCGAGGCAATCGAGCCGCCACCGGCGCCAACCGAGATGGTCTGCATCATGGTGACATTCACCATCCACTTATCGATCACCGGTTTGAAGGTGTAGTTGCGTACGCTCGATTCGACCACCAGGGCCACGTCGAAGCTGGTGCCGCCGACGTCGCCGGCAATCACGTTCTTGTAGCCGAGCTTGTCGGCGAAGTAGGCCGAGCCCATCAGACCGGCCACCGGACCGCCGTTGAAAGTGCGCGAGGCCGGCGTCTTGAAGATGTCGGCACTGCCGCCGGAGTTGTGGATCATCAGGAAGGCGCCGCGATAGCCTTTCTCGCGCAGCTTGTCCCAGGTGGCGCCGATGTCGTTCTGCATCGAGCGTTGCAGGTAGGCATCGAGGATGGCAGTCATGGTGCGCTCGTACTCGCCCATCTTGGCCACCACGGCGTGCGACATCACCACCGGCACGAAGCCGATGTGGTATTCCTTGTACTCGTCGCGGATCAGCTCGCGCACCCGCTTCTCGTGCGCCGGGTTCATGAAGCTCCACAAAAGCGACACAACGATCGCCCGTGCGCCGCGATCCATCAGCATGCGCAACTTTTGCCTGACATCCTCCTCGTCGAGGGGCCGGACCACGTCTCCCTTGGAGTCGATGCGTTCCCGGATGCCGACGATCAGGCCCCGGTCGATCAGTGGGTGCGGCTTGTTCTGCACGGCGATGTTGCGCCGCTCGGAAACGCGCTGCCCATCCACCCACTGCGCGCCCTTGCCGATCAGGATGGAATCCTCGTGGCCTTCGGTAGTGATCAGCCCGACGCGCGGGCCCTGACGCTGCAGCAGGCGGTTCAAGGCGACGGTGGTCGAATAGCGGATGATGTCGATGCGCGGCAGCATCTCCTCGACCGTCAGACCCAGCTTGTCGCCGCCGGCCTCGATGGTGTTGAGGAAACCGATCGACAGGTCGTGCGGCGTGGTCGGGCATTTGGCGATGATGCGCTCGCCGTCGAGGGTCAGCACCAGGTCGGTGAAGGTGCCGCCGACGTCGATGTCGATCGAGTTCATGGCCGTCTTGGCGGAGATCTGGTTGTTGTCCTTGCTCATGCTGCGATCTCCTCTGGTTTGCACAGCTTGCCGGCCTTGATGACGACGCTGCCAGCGGCCAGCCGCGCCTTGAGGCTTTCCAGGTCGACTTCGATGTCGACCGTCACGGGATGGCCGGG
>JBAYVV010000304.1:0-3494 GCA_041674465.1 Sterolibacterium sp. | reverse complement strand
TGGGCCTGGGAAGGCGCGGCGGACGAGCGCATCGCGCTGGCGGCACTGGCTGCGGTCGGGCTCGCGGGATTGGAGCAGCGCCAGGTGTCCAGCCTGTCCGGCGGCGAGCGGCAGCGCCTGGCCATTGCCACCCTGCTGACACAGCAACCCCGTTTGTATTTGCTCGACGAACCGCTGGCCCATCTTGATCTCGGCCATCAGATTGCCATACTCGAACTGGTCCAGCGCTATGCCGGCGAGAACCGGGCAGGCTTCATCCTTGCCCTGCACGACGTCAATCTCGCCTTGCGCTATTGCCGGCGTGCCCTGCTGCTGTTTGGCGACGGCCGCTGGATTGCCGGGCCGAGCATGGAAGTGTTGACTGCCGAAAATCTCTCCGCGCTCTACGGACACCCGCTGCGCGCCATCGAGGCCGGCGCGACGCGCTACTTCATCGCTGCCTGAAAACGTCTGCATGGGGCTTTACACGTCCTCGTATGTAGGGTATCGCGGGCCCCATGTCATCTATACTTGTCCAACGACAAAAACGACAGCATTCCGATGGCATTGTAGAGGTCAATATTTGGCTTTTATCGAATCCGATACCGCCTTGCACACATAGATACAAATACAGGCTGGTCTATGGCGTTAACGGTATACGCGTTGTTGACTATGACAACGAGCGCGGAAGAGGTGACCATCGGCACGCTGGAAAAAAACATTACCCCTATGCATTTGTCGATTTGCTAACGCTGCGCACCGATTTTTGGCTCGATGAATTATAGATAGATGACGACTGAGACCTGAAAACGAGGCAGTTATTACCTTTATGGCCAAGTGTCCGAAAAGGTATACCGAGATATTGACGTGACGTTCTCTCATGCGGAAGCTGGGATTTGAGACAGTGAATTGGAACCCCCGAAAGCTGACTTGGCTAACCGGTGCTACTGCAATAATTTATCCTAAATGCATGTTTTTCGCACTGTCAAGTCCCAGCAACAACCCGCCCGTGCGCAAATTGTCACTTTGGGCAGCAAACTGGTGGGCAGCAACCATTGGCGAAGCGCTGCCAAGGATTTCGGTGTCAGGCGCCTGAGCGATTGCTCTCAAAAACCTCAACGTCTCTGCCCGACGCAAAGTTGCCTGTGGCGACCCAAGACTGAAAACCTAAAGACCTACTCCGGTTTGATGATGAATGCATCTTGGCAAATTCGCAGTAGGAGTAGACCACTTGCAGTGATCTTAAATTCTCGGTTTAGGTCTTACACGCGCAACGGCAAGTCACAGCAATTCAATCACGATACCTGGTGATTAGCACAGGTCATGCTTCGAGAGCCAGCCAGTTCAGCGGTTTCGGCATCACAAAGCGACTTTGCGGGCAGAATTGCACTAGCTGCGGCGAGAAGCGAAGCGTGTGCATCATCGTTCCAAACTGGGTATCGGCGGAAAATGCGAGAACGTCGGTTGCGTCAATGTCCCGAAAAAGAGGGGCCAGTTCGCAGTGCAGGACATTGACGGTCTGGTTCCCAGCGACCGGTGTGACGAATTTGATGTCGATGGCGATATAGACGCTTTCGTCCTGCGGCAGACCGATGTCGCCCTCCGCCGCCGCATTGCCGTCGACTTCCACCCGGAAGCTGCAGCGTGACAGGGCGGTTTCCGAGGAGAAGCGAGCAGGTTGCAGGACCTTGGGGACACCATGCACTTCACGACCGTATTCAATGGGAACCCGACTGTTGAGATAGAGTTGCTGCGCAAAGGTGACGGCTTCGGGATGGGCAAAGACGCCGACGAGATCGATCGGGACGGCAAAAGGAACTGAAAGTTTGGTCTGGGAGGCGACAAAAGACAGGATCAGTTCCCGATAGGGGCCACAGGTCGTGTCCCGGTAGTTGACCACCCATAATGTAGCGATCCCCGTCCCGTTCGATGTCTTGACCGGCAGGTAATTCTGTCCAGTCAGCACGCTGCTCACCGCCGGATAATCGACGAGGCCGTGCAGCAACAGGATGTCACAATCGCGACAGTGGTATGGAACCTGGCAGATCGTGCCGGATGACAGTTGGTAACGCTCTTTTGGCGGATGTGACGAAAAAAGTGTACTCAAGGCTCTTCAACTCCCTCTAATGAAATCTAGCTTCGAAACACCGACCACCATCGCCCCGGCGCTGCAAATTCTGTTTCGCCGTGACTCCGCAGACGTCTTTCATCCCGGAAGGGAAAAGAGGGAAGGGCCGTATATTCCCTACATATTTTCCCGCCCAGGATTCCTCAGTCAAGGTGCGATTGGCTTCGAGCATCAGTTGCCCCTCTTTGTTGCTCAGCGGTGAGTATACGCCAGACAACAAAGGTAGGCCGGCCCCTCGGGATGCCTCTCGTGAAGAGATCGGCGGTTATGCTCTGAATGATCTATAGATGTTTGTCATATGGATACTCCACAGAGTGCAACATGGTCGGGTAAAAGAGTTTTGGCAGAAAATCATCCGTGTTTCCTCCGTTAAGAACCAATTCTTTCTTCATCGCGGCTAAGCAACCAAGCAATTTCACCCTTGCTCTTTACGTGCAGCTTGGCGTACGCCTCGCGCAGGTGGTGACGCACCGTTGCTGGCGCAATTGCAAGCTGTTTTGCCACGGCCTTGTAGGTCATACCCTCTCCATACAAGCGAACCACAGCAAGTTCTCTTGGTGTCAGGACATCGATTGCCGAGCGCGGCTTGGCATTGATCAGCAGCAAATCAGATACTTTTTCTATCTGCAAACTGATGTGCTTGCCTACATACAGGTTCGCGCCTTTCCCCTGTTGCAAATTCCCGAAAGCCGGGGGCAACATTGCGCCGCGCCACTTCGGCCACTCCAGCAACATCAGGTCGGCAAATGACACATCGGCATGGTGCAATACGCCCAGGTTGTCGCAGATGGCAAAGGATTCACGCAAATTGAGCTTTGCCGCCTTGAGTTGCTGCATATGCTGCATTCGATTCAAACTAAGGGCCGAGGCGAGGTGAGGCATGGCCAGTGCCATCAGCTCGATTTCCTCGGCCTTGAATTCGGGCAGAAACGAATTCTTATAGAGCGACAAATGTGTCCAAAGCTTGAGTAATGGGTCGACGCTGACCCCGCAGATGACTTGCGCGATGGCATGCTTACTCATAAATGCTCTGTATTGCGCTGCCATGCTTTCTTCGGCAATGGATATCGAAACGGTTTCTTTGGGGTACTTGAGGAGCTTAGGAACAATCGGATCGTAAGTCTTGACCTTTTCCCAGTCGGCCACAAAGTTGCTCGGCAAGTTATTCAGATAGCTGTTATGCATCTGGGGGCCTTGAGCAAGCATCGTCGATTTCCCCAGCCAGGCGGAATCAAAGGAAATGTGCTCATGCAGCAGCAGAAAGAGTTGCTGTTCGAATTCCCCGACGGGGGACGCTTGCGCTAGCTGATAGACGGCCAGCATCAAGTGGCTGAGATGGGCTGAAACATGGGGTCTGCCTATTTTGACGGCATCGACCGGCAGACGA
>JBAYVV010000303.1:0-3542 GCA_041674465.1 Sterolibacterium sp. | reverse complement strand
TTGCGGCTTGGCATTGCCGGTCGGTTTGCGCGAACCGGGATAGGTGTAGGTCAGAACCCCGATGTCAAAACCGATGTCGCCGCCCAGAGAACCCCTGTAGCCGCCATAAATATCGACTTCGATCGGCGCGCTGGTATTCAGGGTAGGATTGGCATCGCCGATCCAGCTGATGTTGGAGGCCCAGGTGCCGATGTAGAGCCCGCTCGGATGAGCGTAGTCGAAACCGCCCTGCACCGCCATCTTGCCGCCGGTCTGGGCAATGCCGCGATACAGGTATTCCGATGCCAGCATGAAGTTGCCCGTGAACGGACTCGCGGGGGCGGGGGCGGCAGCGGCAGGCGCCGCAGTCTGAGAAAAGCTTGCGGCCGGGAACAACAGGGCAGTGGCTAAGCTAACGACGATAAGTTTTTTTTGCATGGCAATTCTCCAAAGGGTGAGGAAGACAATGCTGCTAGTGCACAATCTGTGCCAAGTCAATAAATAGTTATAAATCAATGAATAAGAAACTTTTGCGAAATTCGACCAAGCGCCGTTGCACCGAGATGTAGCAGCGCAAAGCCGGCTTGCACCAAAGCGATGCGCAACGCCGTGGAGATGCCCGGAGGGGAAGAACCGCTGTGCTAACGCTCATGGCAGGGAAAGCCGCCCATGGATGATGAAACACGCGAAAAGCAGCATAAAGACCCGCCCCCTCCCACCCTCCCCCTCACGGGGGCGGCGATTGGTTTGCTCGCTTCGCTCGATAGTTCACCCAGCGCTCATTATTGTTGTTTTACGTTAAACTTTCCTCACCGTTCGAGGAAACCGCCATGCTTAATCCGAATTTGTTCGATGATATTTCCAGCCGCCTGTCGCAGCTGGCCGCTGCCAGTCCGGCTCGGGACATCGAGAAAAATGCGCGCGCATTGCTGGCCAGCGCCTTTGCCCGCCTCGATCTGGTGACCCGCGAAGAGTTCGATATCCAGGCCAAGGTGCTGGCACGCACCCGCGAGAAACTTGCCGCGCTGGAAGCCCGTGTCGCTGCGCTGGAAGCAACGACAAACAAGCAGCCCACGCCCTGATCGTTTGAGTGATCGGGTGATGGAACAGACGTATACCCGCACCGCGGTGCTGCTGCACTGGCTGACCGCACTGGCGATTTTCTGCGCATTTCCGCTCGGCCTGTACATGCACGAACTGCCGCTCAGTCCGAGCAAGCTGCAGCTCTACGCCTACCACAAGTGGATCGGCATCACGGTGCTGCTGCTGTTGGTCATCAGGCTACTCTGGCGCTTGCGCCACCGTCCGCCGCCCCTGCTGCCCGGCATGCCGCGCTGGCAGGAAATCGCCGCGCACGGCATGCATCACCTGCTCTACCTGCTGCTGCTGGCTGTGCCTCTGACCGGCTGGCTCATGAGTTCGGCGATGGGCTTCACTGTGGTATGGCTCGGCGTGATCCCCCTGCCGGATCTGGTCGGCAAGGACAAGCTGCTCGGCGATGCACTCAAGGAAATTCACGAGACGCTCAACTTCACCCTGCTTTTCCTGGTCGTGATTCATATTGCAGCGGCGCTCAAGCATCACCTGTTCGAGCGCAACGACACCCTGCGCCGCATGTTGCCCTTCCTCTCGTCACGCAATCGCGCCGCGGAGAAATAGCCGGCTCACACGTCATTTCGTCATGGCTCTTGCTGTTCTCAAATCCCGCGCCCTGGCCGGCATGGAAGCCGCCGAAGTCACGGTCGAGGTGCATCTGGCCGGCGGCCTGCCGACGTTCAATCTGGTCGGTCTTCCCGACACCGAGGTGAAGGAAGCGCGCGACCGGGTGCGCGCAGCCATCCAGAACTGCCATTTCGACTTCCCGCAGCGGCGCATCAAATGTAGTCAAGCTTTTTTTCACAAAAATGAGCAGGGTAGTTGCCCCAAAACTTTAATATCTGACCAACTATGCTTAGCAAGACGTGGGTTGTGCTGGAAATTGTTTTGATTGCTTAAAAATTTCTTTAAATTAGAAGTTATTGAGCGAAGCCTGGGCTCGATTCGGTGTAACCGAATTGAGCCAGGAGACAAGCAGAGCGCGTCAGTGAAGCGAAGTGATGACTACCATAGGTAGTAAAGACATAGGGTTTGCGGTGTTGTGGGATAAGCTGACGGCGGTAGAATTGCCTACCAGAAGATGTGGTTACCGAGTTAACTGTCTGCTTTTCGGAATCGCCAACTATCGATTTCGATGCGTTCTCGCCGTTCAGCTTACCGGATTGCAGGCAATTGTTGATTGCTGTTAACGGTGTCGTATTTTCGTAGAATCTCGGCGGCGATGAATTTTCTGCGTAGCAAGCAAGGGCCAGCTGGGTGTGATTTTTGTTTTTGAATTGCAGGCATGAATATGCCGGTTTTACGATTTGCTGCCCGCAGGGCTTTCGGCGGACGAATTGCGCAGCAATCGTTGTCTGGCAAGCGAAGCGCGGCAGGGGTTTGGTAGCGCCGCCGTCGCTGGCTGCTGCCATAGCGCAGGTAGTAACCAAGAAGACTTTGTGGGGATATTGACCTTGCGGGGTGGAGCAACCGCACCGGCCCGTTGCTAAGCTACGGGGAGAAGCCTATTCCGAATCTTTTTTCATAAGAGCCAAGTTAAGCTCGGCCTCCAAAGCCTCGGCAATTCTCCAGAGGATGAGCAAGGAAGGATTCGCAATTCCCCTTTCTAGCTGGGAAATATAGGTTCGATCGACGTCAGCAGCTAGTGCAAGCGTCTCTTGAGATATACCCCTCTCTACACGCAAAGCGCGAATTTGCCGGGCTAAGGTCGCTTGCAGATCGTGGATGTCCTGCTTTTGGTTCATTCTGAGCAGAATGAACCATTAGCGACTGCCAATCCACGGAATATAATCTACAATGCGTAGCCTGGCGCCATGGAGGAACTGTCGTGTTTCATACCTTTTCCGAAGCAGAATTCCCTATTTCTACCCGTTTAGCAGACCCAGGGATACAGCTCTGGCGGTGGGTTGAATTCGCTTTGCACATTCCGTACTTTCTGGTCGACTTCAGGGTAAGTATGAAAGAGGGGTCTTGGGGGAGGCACTTGATTTTCAGTGACGTCAATGAAGTTATTCAACTTAATGCTCTTGACAAAACTCATTTCAGAATTCAAAGCGTTTGTGTGCTTTTTCCCAGTTATATGACGGGATCACGTACCTACGAATTGGTGGAAATCAGAGAAGTATGGTCAAACCGAGACAGCCATCATGACCTGCTATTCCTGACAAAATGTGATCGAAAATTGAGATCTTACGAGTATTCCGATGAAGCATCAGAAAGCGAGATGGAATGTGTGTTGCGGGTCGCAACTGACGGCAGCGATCCTCAAAACCATTGAATGTCTGCACAACTGAGCAGTGCTATAGCAACGGTTTGGCGAAGGTATTCTTTGACGCACCTCTTCATTGTAAGCGTGAGTCGCTACCAGGTACGCCTACGAAGAAATTGGGCGCGTATCTTGCGAGCGAAGCGGCAGCAAGGAATCGATCTGACTGTTGAGACAGGACGGCAGTTTCTCCAGGGTGTCG
>JBAYVV010000302.1:0-3554 GCA_041674465.1 Sterolibacterium sp. | reverse complement strand
GAATCTCCCATGACCGGAGATCAGGTCCAGGCAGATTATCGCGGTCTACTCAGGGAAGACACGATGCTTTCGCCTCTCCTTTGCCTTCATGGAATTCAAGAACGACGGTCTGGATTATCTAAGGGAACGGCTCAAGAATAAATATACGAGAATGGCTGCCACCAAATTCGTTAATTAATACCGCTGCAGCCTTCCGAACTGAGGCCGGCTTCTGGGCAGCTTCAATGTTGATCATCGGGTAGTTCGCCGCTTTGGGTGCTTGAGGTTGCGGAATGTTGATGTGCGGAGTTTCCATGTCCCATCATGCCCGTGTGTGCGTGCCCACCGCCAAACATGAGTACCAGCATCACTGCCATGATCACAATCATGATTCATCTCCATTGAACATCCGCAAAACACATCCTGCGCTGCTTTTTCCTGTCGCCTTTCCTATACCCTGAAAGCTTGTAGAAACAGAAGCCCCGTCAGTCTTCCGATCATTGGTTTGCAGAGAGAAAGTCCAGGTTCAGATGGGGCATGCCGACCAGATTGATGCCTGGCATGTGGTCCAGCATCCACTGCGGTAAGGTTGGGGCAGTTGCGGAAGCGTCGGTCGTCCCATTCTGTGCGTCCTGCAATAGGCCGCCCATCATCGCACCAAGACCCAAACCGGATTCCCCGGCAATACTGCCCATCATGGGCCCCAAACCCAGGCCGGCTCCAACCGCGGGTAGCGTAGCATCGGCAGAACCATTCGCCGGCAAATGCTGCCAGTAGCTGCTCATGATCGTGCCGATATTCACGCCATTGACTGCGGCGATGCCATTCATCATTGCGCCGATGCCCTGACCGGGGACGATGGTGCCTGCCGAAGCATCGACAAGACCGGCCATCATCTGCGCCCCAATGCCGTTCAGAGCCGGAACCGTGCTCGAAGCTGCCGCTCCGGTCGATGCATGCATTCCTGCGAAACCATTTGAAGCGCCATTCGTTGCAGCTGCAAAGTTGCGGAACATCATTTCGTTTCTCCTGAGTGATTAAAGTGCCATCTAATGAATGGGAATATATCCCATATTTTTAGACAATGCAACAAGTATTTTTAATTTCCTCATGGTTGTCCTGATACTCATTACTAATCATGGTGATACAGAGCAGCGCCGTTTTTCCATTGACTTGCAAGGCGTGCCAGGCGCTTGTCTGGCCCGAGATTGTGGGATATATTCCCATCTCAATGGATGCCAACCAAGAACCGGACAAGACTGACTCCCGGGGTGACCTCGCCCTTGCGGCGTCTCTGCGCTTGTTGGCGCCGCTGGTGACCCTGCTGCTCCGCGAAGGGGTGACCTACCCTCATTTCGCACAGGCGCTGAAGCAAGTCTTTCTTGAAGCGGCCGTGCCGATCATCGAGGAACAACAGGGGCGTCCCAACGACTCAAGCATCAGTGTCCTGTCCGGTGTGCACCGCAAGGATGTACGCGAGTGGCGCAGAGTGGGCAAGCCACGCGCCCCGGCCAAGACCTTGAGCGTGGCCATGCAGGTCTTTGCTCGCTGGGCAAATGATCCGGCCTACTGCGATGAGAAAGGGCAGCCGCGTCAGCTGGTTCGCGGCGGGGGCCCGGGGTCCTTCGAGGAACTGGCGTCATCGGTGTCGAATGACGTTCACCCGCGCACCCTCCTCGAAGAACTCTTGCGACTGGGTGTGGTGACGATCATCGATGAAGGCGTGGAACCGGCCTCCCAGCGGCTGCGCCTGTGTGCAGAAGGATTTGTGCCCAAGGACGGCATCGCCGAGATGTTGCGGCTTTTTTCGGACAACCTTGGCGACCACATGGCAACGGCCGTTCAGAACATCAAGGGAAGCAGCGGCCCCATGCTGGAACAAAGCGTGTATGCCAACAAATTAACCCATCAATCAGCCGAGACTTTGAATGCATTGTCTCGGCAAATATGGTCCCGGGCATTTCACGAGGTCGTCACTGAGGCGACCAGGCTCTGCCGCGAGGATGAACAAAACCCGGAGGCCAATCAACGCATCCGATTCGGCATGTACTACTACAAAGGGCCGATCACCTGAATTCCGAGGTGACGAACTCCCCCAGGAGAACTCAATGCTTCATTCATTATTGCTCCGAATCTCAGCGATTCTGGCTGTCTCATCGACCCTGCTGCTTTCGGCTTGTGGCGGCGGCGGTGTCATTGCGCTTCTGGCCGAGGTGGGTAGCGGAGGCACGGGATCTCCACTCGCGGCAATCGGTGTGGTGACGGGGTTTGGCAGCCTCATTGTGGATGGCGTGCGCCGCAACGATACGACGGCCAGTTATTTCTCGGAGGCCGAGCAAGGCACGGCAGTAGCCATGCCGATGACAGCTGCCATGCTGGGCCATACCATGGAGTTGTCTCTTGACGCCGGCGGCAACATCACCTCGGCACTGATGTCGCCGGAAGTGGTCGGTCCTGTCAGCGCAGTCTCGCAGGACAGCATCACGGTCCTCGGCACCAGGATCGTTGCGAATACCGATGCTGCCTTGGGTCCCGTCACCAGCTTCGTAGGCTATGCCACGCTTGCCAGCGTGCAGCCTGGTGATCGCGTCGAGGTTCATGGTCTGTTGAAGGCCGATAGCCAGGGCAAACCCTATCTCCAGGCAACGCTCATCGCACAAAAGCTGCCCGGCAGCGGCATCCGCCTCACCGGCATTGTCAGCCAATACGACACCGGCACCGGGATCTTTGCGCTTGGCAGCCAAACCGTGACGACTGGATCGGCAACCATCAGCCCGTCAGGATCTACCCTTGCCAATGGCTTGCTGGTAACGGTGTGGAGCAACACTGCTGCCGTCGACAATGCGATCGTTGCTGCCACCATCCGCATCAAACGGCCGGCGCAGTCGAGCGGGAATGTCACGCTTTCCGGGCCGATTTCCAATTACATCAGCAATAGCAGCTTCCAGGTCCGCAATGTCGCCGTGGACGCCAGTGCAGCAAGCATTACTCCCGCCAGTGCAAGTCTGGGCAACGACAGGTATGTCGTGATTGCGGGAAATTACGATGTTACAGCGAACAAACTCAAGGCCAGCAGCGTCACGATCTCTACCCCTTCGGCGCCGACCTCGGTAGAGATCCATGGCATGGTGGCAAATTACGTTTCCGCCTCCAGTTTCACTCTGCGTGGCGTAGTGATTGATGCCAGCAATGCGACCTTTACTGGCGGCACAACTTCGCAACTGGCGAATGGCGTTTTCCTGGAGGTGCACGGCGTCGTGGCGAACAGTGTGGTACGTGCAACGACCGTTGAATTTATTGCCTTCACACCCGGCCAGGCGCCGAACGGATCCGTCATCGAGGTTGGCGGTACGCTTTCCGCTTTCGATCCGCAGACCGGCGCCTTTACCATGAGCATGTCCACCGGTGGCAGCATGAGCGGCAGCATGGGCGCAGGTGCAGTCATCCGCAATGGCACTGTGGCCAACCTGGCTGTCGGGCAAGCTTTAAGTATTGCCGGGAGATTCAGCAATAGCTCACTGTCTGGCGTCGAATTCAATCTCCAGGCAATTCAACCCACTGAACCGGGAATCCTG
>JBAYVV010000301.1:0-3577 GCA_041674465.1 Sterolibacterium sp. | reverse complement strand
TGCGACCTTTACCCCGGCTTCAGGCTCGTCAATACGCACCGTCACCATCGACAGCAGCAGCACTTCCCTGGGAGATATCCGCGACGCCATAAACGCCGCCAGCATCGGCGTCACCGCCACCATTGTCAGTGACGGCAGCGCAGCACCTTATCGCCTGGTTCTGACGTCTACTTCCGGCATCGCCAATAGCCTCAAGATCTCGGTCACAGGCGATCAGGCCCTGTCAGATCTTCTGGCTCACGATCCGGGAGTCGCTTCCGGACAAAACCTCTCCGAAACCATCTCCGCACAGAACGCCGAGATCAAGGTCAACGGGATCAGCGCCAGCATGAGTTCAAACAGCATCACCGATGTCATTCACGGCGTGACGCTCAACTTGCTCCAGAAAACCACCTCCACGACCACAGTGACCGTGGCACGCGATACCAGTTCCATCAAAACCGCGCTGGATGCTTTCGTCAAGGCTTACAACGACATTGCCAAGCCCTTGAAAGACTTGTCTACCTACGATGTCGCCACCAAGACGGCGCCCGTCCTGAATGGCGATTCGGCTGTCCTCGCCATCCAAGGCCAGATGCGCAGCGTGATTGGCGCCACCATATCCGGCACCACCGGCAGCTTCAAGGCCTTGTCCCAGATCGGCGTTTCCTTTCAGAAGGACGGCTCGCTGACCGTTGATGCGACAAAACTGCAGAGCGCCATCGACAGCAATGCGACTGATGTCGCCACGATCGTCTCCAGTACTGGCGGAAAGCTCAAGACTCTCCTGGCGAATATCACAGGCAGCAGCGGTTCGCTCGCTTCCAAAACCGACGGCGTCAATCTCAGCCTTAAACTGCTCAACGCCCAAAGAAACAAGCTGAACGACCGCCTGGTCATCACCGAGCAACGCTACCGCAATCAATACGCTGCCCTCGACGCCCTGCTCGGCAGCATGAAAACCACCAGCGAAGCCCTTACCCAGCAATTGGCCGGACTGCCGAATAGTTCAAGCAATTCGGGGTAATATCGCTCTATGCGCCATACCGTTGGAGTTTCACAATGAACGCAATGAACCGCAATGCCATAAACGCTTACGCAAAGGTCGGTGTCGATGGCTCGGTTGCGGCAGCCAGTCCGCACAAATTGATCACCATGTTGTTCGAAGGCGCACTGCACTCCATTGCCGCCGCGCGGGGCCACATGCAACGCAAGGAAATCGCGGCGAAGGGCATGGCGATCTCCAAGGCGATCGCGATCATCGACGAGGGTTTGCGGATCAGCCTGGACATGAAGGCCGGCGGCGATCTGGCGGAAAAACTGGATGCCCTTTACGAGTACATGAGCCATCGACTACTCGTCGCCAATCTGAAAAATGAACCGCAAGCTCTTGATGAGGTATCCGGGTTGCTCAACGATTTGAAAGACGCCTGGGTTCAGATCGATCCGAGCAAGATGCAAACGCAGCAGAATTCTTCCAGCGCTCCGCCACAATAGGGGAAGTTGCAGTGCAAGGCGCAGAGCTATTGACGCAATACGAAGCCATTCTGCACCACTCCCGGCTAATGCTTGAAGCTGCCCAGCAAGGAGATTGGGACAATCTGATCGCCATCGAGCAAGACAGAGCGTCCCTCAACACCCTCTTGCAAAACCAGGAAAAACTATGCCGTTGGCTTGAAGCGGATCAAATCAGGAAGGGTGATTTGATCCGCAAGATCCTGGCAAATGACGAAGAGACCAAGGGTTTGGTCGAACCGCGTCGTCTGGAATTGCAAAATATTTTCGGCAGCCTTTACGCCGAAAAAAAATTGCTGACGGCATACGCAAAGAATGCCTGAACTCTTCGCCGCATACCATTGCATGCTCAGTCAGAATTAGCCGACATTCACGCTGCTCATTCCTCGAACCTGCTGATCGCTTCGCCTTTACTATGCTGTTCATGCTGACACAACTCGCGCTGTATGAGGAAATGAGTACGCTCTCCGCCCGCATGGTCGAAGCTGCGCGTGCACGGGACTGGGATATGCTGATCCAACTGGAACGCTCGGTTGCCGCGCTGCGCAACACGCTGCTCACCGACGGCGAAGATGCGGACCTTTCCCGCAACGCGCTCAAGCTCAAGTCGGAGTTGATCCAGCGCATCCTGGCAGACGACGCCGAAGTGCGGCGGCATACGGAACCCTGGATGGAACAACTCCGCAAATTTCTTGGCAGCAGTGCCAAACAGAAGCAGCTTGAACAAAGCTACGGCACTAATCCATAATGGTCCCGGGCGGCGATACCGCCCTTGATAGCCCAGTGATCGCCCTCACCTGATTAACGAGATGCGACGATGGTACTGATTCCTCCCGATATCGGATTGCGCGTGCGCCTGCAGAATGAACTGCAGCCGCAACCTGTCACGCCGCTGCAGGAAATTCCGTCCGAGTTGCCGGAGTTGAAGGCGGGCCAAGCTTTCAGTGCGCGCATCCAGGAGGTCTTGCCGGAGAACACCTACCGTGCTTTGGTCGCCGGCAAAAGCATCACGCTCTCTCTGCCTGAGTCGGTAAAGAGTGGCGACGTGCTCGACCTGGTCGTCATCGACCGCACGCCGCGGACGATCATTGCCCAGTTGGCGATTTCGGGAAAAGCCCCGGGTACAGCGGGAGATGCGGCATACCCGCATGCCACCTTCAGCCGCGTCGGGCAAATGATCAGTGCGCTGCTCGCCCCGGAAGGCCAGGCCCCACCTGCAGCGGAACTGAACCAGGGGCAGCCCCTGCTGGCGCAGCCACCCAAAAGCGGCGCGGAACTCGTACCCGCGCTGAGCAAGGCCGTGGTTGAAAGCGGCTTGTTTTACGAGGCGCACCAGGCCCAATGGATTGCCGGCAAATTGCCGCTCGGCAGCCTGCTGCAGGAACCGCAGGGACAATACTCCCAGCCAGAGGCGCAACTGGTCGCCTATGCCGAAAAAATGCTGCTGGCTTCCCTCCCGACACAAAGCGAACGCTTACCTTCGGCGCAGGACAAATCAGCAGCGTCCACAGCAGAAGCCTCGCCAGGACTGCCGGGGCAGCCAGCCACGCCCGCTGCCATCGCTGCGCAAACTGCCAAGACCAGCTTGCATGGTCTGCTGCATGATGTGCAAGGGCAACCTGTGACATTGGCGCAAATCGCGGCGTATCTGCGCAGTGAAGTGGCATCGCCGGAACAGCTCAAGAACATGTCATTCCAGCAACTGGTGGATGCTGCGTCAATGTTGGTCAACTTCCCGCAACCGCAGGAGGCTGCCACGGAGAATCATGCTGCCAGCGAAAATCAGCGGGCGCCAGCCAATCCGCTGAACAACCCGCCAGCGGCTCTCCCCGATGAACTGCTGCCGCTGGTGCAGCAGCAACTGGATGCGGCCGGAACACAGCGCCTGTTATGGCATGGCGAAGTCTGGCCCGGCCAGACCATGCAATGGCAGGTCGAGTGGAATGGCGAAAGAAGGTCGGATTCAAACCAGGGCGAAGCGGAGCCCTGGTCCACAACCTTGCGCCTGACAACCCCGCGGCTCGGCGAAGTCGAGGCTGCTTTGCGGTTGGGAGCAAACGGCGTGCATATTGCGTTGATTTCC
>JBAYVV010000300.1:0-3586 GCA_041674465.1 Sterolibacterium sp. | reverse complement strand
GTGGCGTCTGCCTGACCAACAACCTCAGAACTTCACGCTCATCGTCGTTTATCGTGGCCTGCACTGCCCCATCTGCAAGGGCTACCTCAAGGAACTCGCCAGTCTTCAATCCGAATTTGCCGCCCGTGGCATAGCCATCCTTGCCCTGAGTACGGACAACCTGGAACGTGCGGAGCAAACCCGACAAAAATGGGATCTGGGCGATCTGCCGCTGGGATACGGCCTTAGCATTGATGCTGCCCGTGCCTGGGGACTGTACGTCTCGTCGAGTCGTGGCAAAACCTCAGCAGGTCTCGAGGAGCCTGAGCTATTCGCCGAACCCGGGATATTTCTGGTCCGCCCGGATGGCACGCTTTACGCCTCGGCAATCAACACCATGCCTTTTGCCCGTCCGCATTTCAAGGACATGCTCGGCGCGCTCGACTTCATCATCAAGAACAATTACCCTGCCCGGGGTGAAGCCTGAGGTACGAAATCCGCCATGAACCATCTGGAACAACTTCTCAAGACCCTTTACGTCATGGCCTCGTTCGTCGAGGCACGTGATCCCTACACAGGCGGCCATCTCTGGCGCGTCTCCCAGTTCTCACGCCTGCTCGCGGAAGATGCTGGCTTTCCGACGCGCGATGTGGCGCGC
Organism: Sterolibacterium sp.; assembly: GCA_041674465.1. Classification (GTDB taxonomy): domain Bacteria; phylum Pseudomonadota; class Gammaproteobacteria; order Burkholderiales; family Rhodocyclaceae; genus JACRAR01. Next base: position 2,949 of record JBAYVV010000300.1, on the reverse strand, counting down.
ATCGCCTTGGGTGGCTTTCTCCACGACCTGGGCAAAATCGGTGTGCCGGATGCGATTCTCAACAAACCTGACAAATTGACCGACGAAGAGTACGCCATCATCAAGACCCATCCCGAAGTCGGTAACAATTTGCTCTCAGGACACCCGTTGGCGGAACTCGCCCGTGCTGCCGTGCTTTCGCACCACGAAACGCCGGATGGCAGGGGTTATCCGAGACGGTTATCCGGAGACAGCATATCCGTTGATGCCCGCATCGTCGGCATTACCGATGCCTTCGACGCCATGACCAGCACCCGCCCCTATCGAAAGGGCATGCCCATTACCAAGGCGCTTGCCATCATCGAAGAAAACTTGGCCCGCCAATTCGACCGTGACTTGGGGCAACGCTTTATCCGCCTTGGACACAACGGAACGTTGGACCACATCGTGGGCCATACCGATGCTGGCATCCCTATTCAGGATTGCCCCATGTGCGGCCCGACCATCGTGGTTCGCCGCGATCAGCAAACCGGTGAGTTGGTCTATTGCCGCCACTGCGGCGGGCAAGCCAAGGTCGTGCGCGAAAACGGCTCGATTCGCCTTGATCCGACCGGTGAGCGTGGATCGGCAGACGATCTGCAGCCCGAGTTGGATGTTCAACTGATTGAAGGGCTGGTCAATGAATCGGCTCGGATTCTCGGACTGAGTCAATTAACGGCTTGAACTTTTGGCGATCAGTAACCTGACCGACGCACTCGCGAGTTTCCGCAACGACATGTTGCGGTTTGCCCGTCTGCAGCTGCGTGATGATGCGGCTGCCGAAGATGCCGTTCAGGAGACCATGCTGGCAGCCATCGAATCGGCAGACAGGTTCGCTGGTCAGTCACAGGTCAAGACCTGGGTCTTCTCCATCCTCAAGAACAAGATCATCGACCTGATCCGCAAACGTACAAGGGAGCCCAATGCCGGCAGCCTTGACCAGGAAATCGCTGAAGACGCCTATGATGCGCTCTTCAACGAACGTCAGCATTGGCAGCCAAATGAACGCCCGTCCAACTGGGGTAACCCCGAAGAGACGCTGGAGAACACGCAATTCTGGAAGATCTTTGAAGCTTGTCTTGATCGACTGCCCTCAAATACGGCTCGCGTGTTCATGATGCGGGAATTTCTGGGATTCGAGACTGAGGAAATATGTAAGGAATTGAACCTCACCGCGTCCAATTGCTGGGTCGTGCTGCATCGTGCCCGCATGGCTTTGCGCCTGTGTCTGGATGGGCTATGGTTCCAGGGAAAGAAATGACATGCTGAGTTGCAGACAAGCCACCGAACTGATGTCCCAAGCGCAAGACCGGAAACTCGGCTTGACGGAGCGAATGAACCTCGGAGTCCATCTGCTGATGTGCATTGGCTGCCGCAATTTCGACCGGCAAATGGCATTTCTGCGCCGGGCCACCAGCAAACTGGTTGCCAATTTCAAGGAACCACACGAATAGGTGTAAGGAATCGGATGCGTCTCCGACTAAGGGATGTAGCAACCAACCCTCAACCAAGGAGATCCACCATGCAAAAACTCATCCGTTCCTTCCTGCTGCTCGTCGCGTTCATTGCCACTTCCGTCTTCGCCGCACCAGCTTCCTTTGACCAGGCAGCCTTTGATGCCCTTCAGAAAGACGGCAAAGCCACCCTGGTCATGATTCACGCCGACTGGTGTCCGACATGCAAGGCGCAAACACCGATCCTCTCGGAGCTTCTGGGCAGCCCTGAATACAAATCCCTGAACGCCCTGCGTGTCGACTTCGACAAACAAAAGGATGCGGTCAAGAACTTCAAGGCCACGATGCAGAGTACCTTGATCGTGTTCAAGGGCGGCAAGGAAGTAGGTCGTTCCATGGGCGATACCAAGAAAGACAGCATTGCCGACCTGCTGAAGAAGGCGATCTAAGTATTCCATGGAATTTGGTCTAGCCACTTACGGGCTTTCGTTGGCGGCGGGTGGATTATCCACCCTGTCGCCTTGCGTGTTGCCGATTATCCCCATTCTGTTGGGCACGGCGGTGGCAGCTCATCGCCTCGGTCCTTTCGCGTTGGCGGCCGGCCTGACGATTTCGTTCACGGTTGTCGGCGTCTTCATCGCCAGCGTTGGGGCTGCCATTGGACTCGATACGACGATGCTGCGGACGGCAGCTGCGATCCTGTTGCTGACTTTCGGGCTGGTGCTGATATCGACACAACTCCAGGAGCGTTTTGCTGGCGCCACTTCCGGACTGTCCGGAGTCGGACAGAATCTCCTTGCCAAAGTATCCCTCAATGGCCTGTCAGGGCAGTTCATCCTTGGGTTACTGCTAGGGATTGTCTGGAGTCCATGCGTCGGTCCAACCCTGGGTGCTGCAATTACCCTGGCCAGCCAAGGACAGAGTCTGATTCAGGTCACCACAATGATGGCGTTGTTCGGCATCGGTGCAGGCATTCCCCTTGTGGCGCTTGGCCTGGTGTCGCGTCAGGCAATGTTGCGGATCAGGGGAAAATTGCTGGCCGCAGGAAAGGCAGGGAAACAAGTGCTGGGAGGCGTCATGCTGCTGCTGGGCGGATTGATACTTACGGGAGCAGATAAGGCATTTGAAACCTTAGTATTGCAATATGCGCCCGACTGGCTGGTGCAGATCACCACGTCGATTTGAGAAATCGAATCTAGCTGGCACAATAGCTTCAGTCAGCATCTATCTTGGAAACGACCCATGTCCATTGACGCCTTGGTCTTCGACGCTTACGGCACATTGTTCGATGTGCATTCCGTGATTGCCCGTTGCGAACAACTTTGGCCCAGCAAGGGCGCAGTGGTCAGCCAGCTATGGCGCAGCAAGCAGCTGGAATACACCTGGCAGCGCAGCCTGATGCAACGTTATGAAAATTTCGAGCGCGTAACGAAGGATGGCCTGCGCTATGCCTGTGAGCAACTCAAGCTGGACTGCG
>JBAYVV010000299.1:0-3632 GCA_041674465.1 Sterolibacterium sp. | reverse complement strand
GTCCTCCACCGGCTCGCCGCGGCCGAGCTGCGAGTCGCGCGTGCTGAGGAAGATCGCCGAGCCGCCGAGCTGGTGCATGCCGGCCTCGAAGGAGAGCCGCGTGCGCGTGCTCTGCTTCTCGAAGATCATTACCAGAGTGCGGTCGAACAGCGGGTGATAGGGTTCGTAGCGCTTGAACTTGTCCTTGATCCAGCGCGTGCGGGCGAAGACGTGCTCCAGCTCGTCGCGGGAAAGGTCATTCAGTTGCAGGAAATGCTTCGGTGCGGCCATGATGAACCGTCCTCAAGCCAGAAATTCCCGGATCAGCGGCGCAAGAATGGCAACGAGTTCCCCCGCATCGTCATCGGTGAAGACGAGGGACGGCAGCAGGCGGACCACGTTTTCCGCGGTCACGTTGATGAGCAGGCCGCGCTCCAGCGCCCGCGACACCAATTCGCCGCAGGGGCGGTCGAGTTCGATGCCGATCATGAGGCCGTCGCCTCGGATTGCGGCGACGCCGGCCTGTCCCTCCAGCGCTTTGGCGAAGTCGGCGCGCACCTTCTCGCCGAGCGCGGCGGCACGCTTGAGCAGCCCGTCCTCCTCGATCACTGCGAGGGTGGTCAGCGCCGCCGTACAGGCAAGCGGGTTGCCGCCGAAGGTGGAGCCGTGGTTGCCCGGCTTGAACACGCCGGTGGCCTGGCCGGCAGTAAGGCAGGCGCCGATCGGCACGCCCGAGCCGAGGCCCTTGGCCAGGGTCATCACATCCGGCTTCACGCCGGCATGTTGACAGGCAAACCAGCAGCCGGTGCGGCCGATGCCGCACTGCACCTCGTCGAACATGAGCAGCCAGCCGCGCTCGTCGCAGATGCGGCGCAGGCCCTGCAAATAGTCGGCATGGGCAATGTTGATGCCGCCCTCACCCTGGATCGGCTCGAGCAGCACTGCGACGACGCTCTGGTTGTTGGCGGCGACATGCTCGACCGCGGCGAGATCGTCGAAGGGCACGCGCACGAAGCCGCCGACCAGGGGCTCGAAGCCGGCCTGCACCTTGCGGTTGCCGGTGGCGGACAGGGTGGCCAGGGTGCGGCCGTGGAAGGCCTTTTCCATGACCACGATGGCGGGCACGTCGACACCCTTCTGGTGACCGAACATGCGCGCCAGCTTGATGGCAGCTTCGTTGGCCTCGCAACCGGAGTTGCAGAGGAAAACCTCATCCATGCCCGAGAGGGTGGCCAGGCGATCGCCGAGCTGTTCCTGCTCGCGGATGCGGTAGATGTTCGAGGTGTGCAGGATGCGGCCGGCCTGGTCTGCAATGGCCTTGACGAGACGCGGATGGGCATGGCCCAGCGTGGATACGGCGATGCCCGCGAGCGCGTCCAGGTAGCCGCGGCCGGCCTCGTCGAAGACTCTGGCGCCCTGTCCGTGCGTGAAGGCCACGGGCAACCGGGCATAGGTGTTCATCAGGTGCGACATATCGAATATCCACTGCAAAAAGCGAAAGGCGGCTCGCGCCGCCTTGCTCACGTGAGCATCTTAAGTGAAAAAGGCCTGCTTGTATATATACTCACCGACATGACTCGCATCGCCGTTTTCAACCAGAAAGGCGGCGTCGGCAAGACGACGACTGCGCTCAACCTCGCCGCTGCCATGGCGCGGCGGGGACAGCCGGTCCTCCTGGTCGACCTCGACCCGCAGGCGCACCTTTCGGCTGTACATGGCGAGGCTCTGGGCGCTGTCGCCGACAGCATCTTCGCTTTCTACCAGGTGGGACGGCCGCTGGCCGATCTGGAAGTCGACTGGGAAGGCATCGGTCGCCTCATACCCGCCCATGCCGAACTCATCAAAGTCGATTCGGTCTTCGGCAAGGGGCCGAACATCCTCAATCGCCTCAACCAGGGCCTTAATTATCTCGGCACCGACCGCGACGAGCGCAGCGTGGTGATTGACTGCTGTCCCTTCCTCGGCGTGCTCTCCTTGAATGCGGTGTTCGCCGCCGACCGGCTGCTGGTGCCGATTTCTTCGGATTTTCTCGCCCTGCGCGGTGCGTTGCAGGTGGAGCGTACCCTGCAAGCGCTCGAGCCGGTGCTCAAGCGCCGCGTCGAGCGCTGTTACCTGCTGACCCGCTTCGACCGGCGCCGCAACATGAGCTTCGAGATCCAGAGACGCCTCACCGAGCAGTTCGGCGAGGAAGTGTGCGAGACGGTGATCTCGGAGAACGTGGCCATCGCCGAAGCGCCGGCCTGCAACCGGGACATTTTCAGCCATGCCGCAGCGTCGCGCGGCGCGCAGGACTATGCCGCGCTGGCCGAAGAACTGGCTTCGAAAGGCTTTCTGTAGCGGCTTGCTAGCGCGTGATCAGGGCGATCACGTCTTCGTAGCTGGCAGGCACCGCCTTGGCGGCGGGCTGCTTGCAACTCCAAGCGAGGATTTCGCAATCGCGGTAAATCTGGCGTAGCTTGCGCTCCGCCTCGGCCGCGTCGCGCCCAGGTATCAACAGGTTATCCACAACGAGACCAACCCGCGTCCTGATGCGGAAGCCGTACTTCGTCAGCATGGGTGTCTGCATGTAAAACCCATATAGGTCAATGGGATTCCCGCAGTATATGCACCCATTCTTAAAAATGCAAGCTAGCCCCTTATTTTTCCTTGTGTTTTACCATACCGCCTATAACTTAAGCAGAATCCACATTTCATCCACAGAGGCTCAAATCGGCTGATGCCGGCATAAGGCAACAGGGGTTTCTGTTAGAATCGCGCCTTCATTCCGGCGGCACGCATCCACAGCAAGGCCCCGGCCGCCAGGCACTATGTCAGAGAAGCGCCCAGAAAACTTCATCATCGTCGGCTTGATGCTGGACGGAAAGAAATTCCGCCCCAGCGACTGGGCCGAACGCCTCTGCGGCATCATGTCGGCCTTCGGCGCCGACCATCGCATGAGCTACTCCCCCTACGTGCGGCCCGGCCTCCATCTCGGCGAGAAATGCGTGTATGTCGCCGCCCGCCTTTACGAAGTCGAGCCGATGGCCTACAACTTCCTCGCCAGCTTCGCCAGGGACAACGAACTTCAGTTGATCAATACGGGTCGTCCGGACGCCAAGTCCGACGATTAGTAGCGCTCAAAAAGAAATGGCGGCCGGAACCGGCCGCCATTTACAACAAGAACTACTGGTCTTACAACGCCTTGATGGCGGCAGACAGGCGGCTCTTGTGGCGAGCTGCCTTGTTCTTGTGAATGATCTTCTTGTCCGAGATGCTGTCGATGGTGCTCATCGACTCACCGAAAACCTTCTGGGCGGCAACCTTGTCGCCGGCAGCGATCGCCTTGCGTACGCTCTTGATGGCCGAGCGCAGTTCGGAGCGCTGGCTGAAATTGCGGGCGCGACACTTGATCGCCTGACGGGCGCGCTTGCGGGCTTGTGCGGAATTGGCCATGTGGAATCTGCTAAGGCTTGGAAAAGGGGCGCATTTTATGCCTTTCCAGACCGGAATGCAAGCTGCGCGACGGATCGCCAAAGCCGATACCATTGCGGCATGAATCTGCTCAAGGCCCTCGCCACGGTCAGCAGCATGACGCTGCTGTCGCGCATCCTGGGCTTTGTGCGCGATTTCGTCATCGCCCGGGCCTTCGGCGCCGGCGCCGTCACCGACGCCTT
>JBAYVV010000298.1:0-3657 GCA_041674465.1 Sterolibacterium sp. | reverse complement strand
TCGGGAAAGGTAACGTGGCGCGGGAGGTAGCCATTGCGCCCAGGGTTTGGGGGTACTTGCAGGCGTACATGCAAGCGCGGGGCTTCACCGCCAGTTATTTTGAGTGGCCCAAGGACTTGCCGTTAATTGCGCCGTTGGTGACAGACACACGAGGCAAACGAACCCAGCAGATGTTGTCCAAGCGGAGGCTCTATCAAGTGCTGAAGACGCACTTTGATAAGGCAGCGGATAACTGCGAGGATATTGACGACGAGAGCAAGCTGAGGGACGCCAGTACGCACTGGTTGCGGCACACGTTTGCCACCGTGGCCATGGCCCGGGGCGCGGACATCATCGCCGTGCAGGAAACCATGGGGCACGCAAACCCGGCGACGACGGGCTTGTACACCCATGCGGACAGAAAGCGGAGGAGGGCGGTCGCTGAACTCCTCGCACCTTAAAACGCGACACCTGAAATCCTCCCGCACCCGCGAAATATCATCTGCAGATGACACTGACCAAAACCGAGCTCGCTGCTGCCTTGGTCGGCCAAGTGGGCCTCAACAAGCGAGAGACCAAGTCCATGACCGACATTTGCATCGCAGAAGCCGCATCGAAATGCGCGACTTTGGGAGTTTTACGCTCAAGTATCGGCAACCCCGCATTGGACGCAATCCCAGGTCCGGCGAGCTTGTACAGGTGCCGGGAAAACATGTACCGAATTTCAAGGCCGGCAAGGAACTGCGCGAGAGGGCCGACCAAGGAGCCTGACCTCTGTCAATGACCCGTTATGCAAAGGTTGCGAGTTCGATCCTCCTCTCCTCCACCAAGAATTCAAGGTCAGACGTTGCTCTGGCCTTTTTCACGCCTGCCCGGAAGCCCAGTATTGGCGCGGCTTGGAGAGCGAACCATTCCGGGGGCTGGAACTTCCCAGAATGTTATTCCAGGAGTTGAATGGCTGTCAGGAAGTGCGTAATTCTCCAAATTTACGGTAAAAGAGCTTCGGCTCATTTCGTTCAGCCCCCGGAATGGTTCGCTCTCCAGCGTTGGGATCGGAGACAGAAATCGGCGCTGAATTCCAAATACAAAAAGAAATATTGGTACCCCGAAACAGATAAGGTACAGAACGCGAGCAGCCTCTCGTCGTCCCATCACGGACAGGTAATCAGAACAAGGGTGTGGTTCTTGTACTCGGCAGAAACGATTTGTGTCTGACGATCATATTTGTGTCGTATTCCTTCTGCAGAACCGGCAAACGTGGTCGGATCGAACGTTACCCTATAGATCGCCGTCTTGAAGTTGGAAGAAGTCGTCTTTGAACCGCTGAAGCTGCCGATCAGCGCATTGCCGACGACGGCGACGTGGCCGCTGATTGCCAGGTCAGCGCCGTCGGTGTCCTCGAACATCCCCATATAGTTGAAACGGCCTTGCCCTGCCTCGCTGACCGAGAACCGCAGCAATTGTCCCGCCTCGGTTTGCCAGCAGAAATCTCCAATCTCTGCCGCAGTGGCGTTCCACCCGGCCAATAGAAGATATCCCATTGTTGCGAAGCAAAGCAATGCGTGTTTATACTTGCTCACAATATTCCTCCCGGGCAATGCACTAGTTGGGCTGCAAAAGACCTTCCTCGATCATGCGATCGATCTCCGCCTCAGCGGCAAACCAATATTCGTTTTCACGCCCTGCCGTAAATCCGTTCCTTTCGGCAATGAAATAGGCCCTAACCTCAACGTAACAGTGACGTTGCTCCGGGCGGATCTCAGGTCTGGGACGAACAGCAGGCGCACGGGTGCGCGTCTCGATCGGCTTCTTCTCGGATGCCACATTCACCTTTCTTGTGGGCGTTATCGGCTCTAAGGGTTTCTTGGCTTGAGCCTTGGCGGATACGGCTACGGAAACCTTCGCCGCTTTCTTCGCTTGCACCTTGACTGGAATAGCTGACTTACTTGTCGCGACATTGGTGGGCTTGGGCATTGTGGCCTCCACTAGCAGAATGCAGCCAGTTGCACGCAAACCTATCACTGCGATTTGACGTGTAGACAAACCCGATCATACTCTGCCGTGCGGAGCCGGCAATACTCAAGACGGGGTAGTCAAAATAATGGAATTCCGCATGACCGATTAGGATGGAATCATTGGACAGCTGCCTTTGACCGCCCCTTCCAGTCCATTTGGCGAGTGGCACAATCCGGGGGCTGGAGCTTTCCAGAACAGAAACGGAGGAAAGTGAATGGCTGCCAGAAAGCGCGCAAGTCTGGCTAATGGCGCCAAGTCCAGCTGCGATGAAACTCTAGCGCACAAGCGCCAGCTCCCGAATTGTTCCGCTCTCGCTCTGTCTGTCGATGCTGTCGTGCAGGTGGGCGGGGCCGAAGGCCGCGGCGATCAGCTTGACTGTCTTGCCGGCGCTGCCGTTCCGTGGACGCAAAACGGCGCTTGGCTACATTTGCTTGTGGAACTTCAAATGGTCGTGCGGTGGACGCTTGGGCTGCTCCTTCGCCTCGGTGCTTGGTGCCATCGGGCCATAGCCTTTTGCTTCCAAATGGCTGTGCCGTTTCACTTTCTGCTTCGCCGGCTCTGCCTTGACTGGTTGCTCTGTCTGAGCAGTGGCATCTTTGGCGGGGGCTGGCTCGTCTGCGGCAAAAACTGTGAAGGAAGCGGTCACGATTGTCACGGCTGCGAGCAAGAGCTTCGTTTTCATCTGAATCTCCTAGGTTGATGGGTGGCGGTGAACGATGACACTTTAATTTGCTGCTGCCTACGGCAAGATGACTGTGGGATTACAACTTGGTAATCTTTCGCCTCCCCGACAGCAGAGCAGCACCCCTCATGGAGAAGATATTGGTGCAGGCGAGCGGAAGAGCAGCCATGACCTGCCTTAACAAAATCGAGCCATTTATTCCTGGAGGACGGCCCAGTTCGTGTTGATTTTCGCCCTCGGCGGAAATGATTAGAAATGGACGGCGTCAAGCAGCATGGCCGGGCGTCCTGATTGTCGCGCCCTATAGAAAGGCGGTCCGTCACTCGATGGACCGCATTACACGTGTGCACGAGGTAGAAGTGCTACGTCCTGGCCATGGCGTCTCCGGCATCCTCCGCCGTGGTCAGGCGCATACTGGCCTTTGCGCGGTTGTCCGGATCCACCTTTACCTGTTTGGGGTTGACACACTCGATCTGCCGAAAACTGCTCATCGGCTCGGCGTGCTCCTGGATGTTCCCTTGCGGCCCCGAGGTTACTTCACTGCGAGTGGGTATGTCGTTTGCCCGCTGATACACCCACCAATGGCGGAGTCACCATGCGTTAGCCAGTGGCAGTCCACCTTGCTGCCATCGTCAGCGATAAGAACGGAATACACTTGCCCGATGTGCCAACGGTGCGGATATGTGGTTACTGCACGCTGTTCCCGTGTCGGGGCAGTGGTACGCCACTCGCCGTGATATTGCTTGCCTTCAAGGGTGACATCGATCCGCGCGGGTTCAAATTGGCTCCGAGTAACAGTACCGCTGATCGGCGCCTGCGCGCTATTGGATTGAAACGCGCTCGTTGCGGTGCACGCACTTAACACGAGACTCAATGCGGCAGCGATTTGGGTAGAAGCTTTCATAAGAGGTCCTTTTTTGTTCCACGGTCGACGATTCGGCAACTCCCGACGGAACTCTTGTGCGTATGGATTCTTTACT
>JBAYVV010000297.1:0-3658 GCA_041674465.1 Sterolibacterium sp. | reverse complement strand
TCGCCGGGATACGTCACGCCGTAGACAGCCTTGGTCACGGGATCGGTCTTGCGTGCCACCGAGTTGTGCACCACATAGTCCTGGGTCAGCGTCTTGCCTTTGTGGAATTTATGCACCATCAGCTTGAAGTCGACCTGTGCGCCATTGTTGTGGAAGTCCTGGCTGCCCGGGTTGTGGCACATCACGCAAACCTGCGGTTCATTGCGAGCGCCACCGTGCGCAGCAAAATTCTGGTGGCAGGCATTGCACGCTGCGCGGTCCACGACCTTCTTGACTTCCGTCAGCTTGCCTGCGGCATCCTTGACGGGAACCGCCTTGCCGTCGGCGCCAATCGTGAAATCGATATAGGGATTGACCTTGACCGTCGCCTTGGTGACCGGGTCGACATAGCACAGCAGCAGCGCGGCACGATGCACGGTCACGCCATCCTTGGCAGCGGCATAGCCATTGGTCAGCACGGTGACACCCACAGCGGCATTCGCCGTGGTGGCCGCCTTGGGATTGGTGACGTCGGTGGCAGCCTTGTAGGTGTAATAACCTTCGGTCGCATTTTCCGAGAGGATGCCCACGAGTTGCGGATGGGTGGCATCGATCGACGCCGGATTGCCGATGGTGGCGGTCTGCACCGGATCCAGCGCAGCATAGATGACATCGGTCTTGGCTGCATTGCCGGTCAACTGAATGTTTTGCTTGTTCGAGATCAGGCTGCGCCAGTTGTCGTCAGGCTGCAATTGCGCCATGGCAAACTTGACGTTGCCGCCGCTGCAGGCCGGATCGGCCGTTGCGCCGCCTGAGTTGAACAAAGTCAGACCGGGGATGTGCTTGCCGTTCGCGTCGATCACTGCGAAGTTCACCTTGGGCGGGCTGCTCACGGAGAGTGGCGTCATGCCGGCATCAAGAACCAGACGAAACGCGGCATTGGGATTGGACGCGGTATTGCTGTTTGCCGGGTCCTTAGCCGCAAGCGAAGCGACAGCGCCACTGACGCTGCCACCGGCACTGGACCCGCCGCCACTCGCCGGAGCAGCGTCATCCCCACCTCCACTACCTCCGCAAGCAGCCAATGAAGCGATCAGCGCAGCTGTCAGTCCCAAGCGTAGCATCGTAGATTTCATTTTTTCCTACCCACTTTCCAATCAGTCTCACTCCGCCTCAAACGAGCGGAACCCTGCAACTATTTTTTCGGTGCACTCTTGGGCGCATACAAGGCCGCGTTGTCCGTCGCATCCTTGTTGGGCTGCTTGGCGATCACCAGCTTTTTGAGGCCTTCATACACTTCGTTGGCGATGATGTTGCGCGTCACCAGATGCGCCTTGCTGGCATAAGGGCGGCCAGCAATGATCTTCTTCGCTTCGGTATCGGTGATTCCGGGCAATTTCTTGAGTTCTTCCGCCGAAGCGCCATTGATGTCGGTCAGCTTGATCTTGGCGGCTTCCTTCATCTTCGCCTCAATCTTCGGATTGGGTTTCTTCGACGCCGCCTTAGGCTTGCGCGGGGTAGTGCTCTCATCAGCGGAATCATGGACGTAGTCCGCGGCAAATAACGGGGTAACCAAGCAGAACAGCAGACTGGCGCTCAGGGTAACAAAAAGGGGTTGAAGTTTCATGGGATTCCTTATGACGCGCGACAGTGTTAATTCAAAAACAAACCTTGCAAATGATAACCCGGATACGTCACCGCACCCGGGTTAGCTGGTCAAGTCCTGCGATTGAAGCCACGCTGCATTGTGCTCCATCGCTGTTGATGCAGAGCGTATGACAGGCATCACCCTGTCATACGCTCATCCACATTACTTGCTATGTACCTCTTTCACGGCAGCCACGGCACCTGGAGCGTGACAGACAGCGCAAGTCTCGACTCCCCCGTTGATCTGGGAGGCGATATGCGCCGATGCGGTTGCACTGTCGTGGCAAGCGCCGCAAGCACGGCTGGTCGGCGTGGTTTCCCAATTCGCACGATTCTCAAGCAAGGTCGTGCTGCCGACCTTGGTGGCGGTCTGCTTGTGGCAGGCATTGGCACAGTTCTTGAGGTTGCCCGGGAACACGGTGGCGCTGTAGTCATGTGCACCGTTGACCACATAAGTACCACCCGCCTTGACGCTACCCAGATCGGCGCCCATGTGCACCTTGTGGACCAGTCTCTGGAAATCGACTGTTTCGGCCGTGTAAGGATCAAGGGTGCTCTGGTTATGGCACATGACGCAATACTCCGTAGCATAACCGGAATGCAATTTGCCTCCGGCATGGCAGGTAGCGCAGTTGTTCATCGTCACGATATTGCGTGTTGACGTCACGGCACCGCCGCTGGGTACAAAGTCGAGATACGCATTGGTGGCATTGTCAACATTTGGAGTGCCAACCTTGGCGAAACTCATGGCAACACGATGGGTCAAGGTTGGCTCATACGCAACAACGTTCACGCCGGTACCGGCAACAGTCGCACCGGCCCCTGTCCAAGCGGTGGTCGCGTAGGGCGCGATGGTTGACACGTTATGTGCGTGATCAATGGTCCTAATGTCACCGGCCGTACTACCGTTCGGCAGTTGGAACATGTAACTGAAGGTCCCGTCCGCGTTAGCGGTTAGCGTGCCTGTATTTTCCATATTACTCTGCAGCACTGGCGCCATGGTGGCCGACTTGGTGCGGAATCGACTGGTATAGCTAACCCAGTGACTGCCTTCCCCATTGGCCGCTGGAACAAGTTTGACGAGTCCGAACGAAGGTTTCGTAAATTTCGTTATATCCGTCACGGCCACACCGTTGTCGGTCACTTTGAATTTCGCGGTCACGCTGCCGTCGGTAGAACTAATCGTCACGCCGGTGATGGTTGCGCTCATGGTGCGCTTCGTCGCATCGGTGGTGGAGGGCATTTTCTCGCTGTGATAGACGGGGATGGTGACGGCATCGTGGCACAGGACGCATTGCGCATCGTTGGCTTTTGCACCGCCAATGTGGCCTGTGGTTGCCTTGGCTGCCGTGGTGCCCTGGCCGGTGGCGAAGTTGATGCCGTCATGGCAGGCGCCGCAAGCCAGGCGGCTGGGAACGCTCTTCCAGTTGTCGCCATCGGCGGTCTTGTTGGCTGCGCTGGCGGAACCATCATGGCACTTGGTGCAATTCAGCACATCCTGCGGGTACTTGATGGTGTTGAACGCCATGGCACCGGTACGGCCGAGGTACTTGTAGTTCTGCTTGGTCAAGCGGCTTCCCATGTGAATTTTATGAATGAAGTTGGGGAAGTCACCAATTTGCCGGCCATCAACGACGGATTGTTCGTAGTTCTTGGTCCCGGTCAAGGTCAGACCGGTAGCTGGGGCTTCCATGCTTATGGAGTACCTGACCTGGTCGGTGTGACAGGTTACGCAATAACGGGGATCCTTGCGGCTGCCGTGGGCCAGGACTTGTCCATCGTGGCATCCGCTGCAGGAGTCGATCTTGACGATATCACGGGTATTGCTGATCGTGCCGCCATCGGGTCTGAAGTCATACACGACATTCGCAGTGTTAACCATGGCGACGGCTGGCGTCACCGTCACGGCATTCGGCCTGTTGGAACCGGTACCCGGGGCATTGCCTCCGAGCTGGATTCCCAGGCGGTGGGTCAGGGTCGCATCGAAGGTCAGGTCGCCCAGGTCGGCTTTCTTGTTGAGGCCGTTGGCGGT
>JBAYVV010000296.1:0-3659 GCA_041674465.1 Sterolibacterium sp. | reverse complement strand
GTGATCCGGCCCATCACCATGATCGCGCCGGAAGGCAGCATCGTGAATTGCACGCGGCCGGCGCCGGTGTCGGTCGCCACGGTCGGCGCCATCCAGTCGGTGAACAATGCGGCCTGTTCGGCCATCGGCAAAATGCTCGCGGCGAGTGGACAGTACGCCGATGAAGCCACTGCGGTCTGGCACGCCAACCATTTTGCGATCTTCATGTTCGGCACCAATCAACGCGGCGGCCAATCGATCGGCATCCTCACCGAGACTTTCGCCGGCGCCGGCGGCGCCCGGACTTTCGCCGACGGGGTGGACATCGGCGGCGAGATTCCCAACCCGATCTCGCGTATGGCGAATGTTGAAACGATAGAAGCTGCCTTCCCGATCCGCTACCTGTTCCGGCGCAGGTTGCAGGATTCGGGCGGCGCGGGTACCTATCGCGGTGGTACCGGCGGCGAGATGGCGATCGTGCCGCACGACGCACCAGACGGTGGCATCCACTACGTCCTGTCAGGCAAAGGCTCGAAATTTCCGCAGAGCGAAGGACTTTCGGGCGGCTATCCTGGCGCCATCAACGATTATGTCTGGGTGCATGCGCCGAAAGATGCCGACCGAAGTTTTGCGAACAGCCTGGCGACGATTTCCGGTGAAAAGCAGCCGATCAGTTGGGGCGTTTTCCCATTGATGCAAAGGGATGCGCTTTATGTGCGCTGGAATGGCGGTGGCGGGGTCGGCGATCCGTTGCGTAGAGAACCCGCAAAGGTGATGCAGGACGTGATCGATGGCGTCGTCTCGGCACGCGCAGCAGATGAAGTGTATGGCGTGGTTCTGAGCCAGGGTGCAGTCGATGCGAATGCCACGCTGCAGCGTCGCTCCGACATGCGGCGCGTGCGCATGGCAGGGGAGAAAACAGCATGAGCCGGCAGATCATTTCCGCAACGCTCGCCATCGAAAACGGGAACATTGTCTGCATCGACTGCGGCCGTGCATTGGTCGAGGCGGGTCAATCCTGGAAGCGCCATGCCGCGTTGACCAGCACGCCGATCAAGGACCTGCCCGGCGCCGCTTCCGCAGTTGATGCCAAGGTGGTGCTGCGCTATTTTGCCTGCCCCGGCTGCGGCAGCCTGCTCGATACAGAAACCGCCCTGCCCGAGGATCCATTCCTCGACGACGTGGTCAGGGTGTAATCGCCAACACAGGAGTTGCACATGCACAAAGTTTCGGTTCGCCAACACATCATCGATCGCGTCATGGCGCGGCGCGGACGCTACCACTGGTTCGACCGGCTCGACCCGGCGCGTACCGCCCTGGTCGTGATCGACATGCAGAGCACGTTCTGCGCGCCGGGTGCTCCCGCCGAAGTTGCCGGCTCGCGCGCCATCGTGCCGCAGATCAATGCCCTGACACGGGAATTGCGCCCGCTCGGCGTACCCGTCATTTGGGTCCTGCATGCCAACTCTCACCTTGGCGACAAAAGTGACTGGGAAATATTTTTCGACAACGTCGTGGCCAGCGAAGTGCGCAGCCGCACCATTGAAAGCCTGCTGCCGGGACGGCAACAGGTCTGGTCCGAACTCGAGACCGCCGCGAACGACCTGACGCTGGTCAAGATACGCTACAGCGCGCTGATCTCGGGTTCCTCGTCGCTGGAGCGCGTGCTGCGCAATCTGGGCGTGGACACAGTCCTGATTGCCGGCACCAAGACCAACGTCTGCTGCGAGTCGACTGCACGCGATGCAATGATGCTCGATTTCAAAGTGGTGATGGTCGAGGATTGCATGGCCGCGCTTTCCGACGAAGAGCATCTGGCCACGCTGGAGACCTTCATCCAGCAGTTCGGTGATGTGATGACCGGCACCGAAGTTCTGCAACGGCTCGGCGCCGGTTAGCGGAATATTGCTCCTCAGCGTGTCAGGCGCTCGCTGACTGAACTGCGCTCATGGCCGGCACCGAGGGGCGCGGTCGTTGCAAGACGCTCAACGCCTTTGCCGACCCCGGCGAGTTCGCTGAACAGCTTGGTTTGTTCGACGACATGATGCTCGATATGCTGGATTTGCGCGGCGTCGAGATGCTTGAACTTGCCGAGCAGTTTGAGGTATTCGACTACCGGCAAGGGCTTGTCGATCGGTCGCGACAGGCGCATGCCCTGATCCGGTTCGTATTCCCAGAGAATTGCAAAATTGGTCTCGACCGCCTTGCGCGCAACTTCGATGTTGTTGCCGGAAGGGAAGCGCCAACCGGACGTGCAGGGTGAATAGATGTGCAGATAGGCAAAACCATGATCCGAGGCGGCCAGCGCTTTCTCCAGTTTTTCGTAGAGGTCCTCCATGAACGCCGTCGATGCTGTCGCCACGTACGCGCAGCGGTGCCACATCATGAGCAGCGGCATGTTCTTGGAATCTTGCACCTTGCCGTGCGCTTGAGTACCGAGAGGCGTGGTCGCCGTCCAGGCGCCATAAGGCGTGCTGCCGGAGCGCTGTGCGCCGGTGTTCATATAGCCTTCGTTGTCCACGCAGACGAAGAGGATTTCCTCACCGCGCTCTGCCGCACCGGAGAGCGACTGGAAGCCGACGTCGCCGGCACCGCCGTCGCCCGCCAGGGCCATGGCCGTGACATTGCGTCCCTTGCGTTTGAACTGGCGCCGAATGCCGGTGAGCATCGAAGCCGTGTTCGTGAGCAGCGGATGGAATACCGGCACCTTGGTGCCGGCCATGCCATTGTAACCGACCGAGCCCATGCCCGGGATGCAGCCGGGCGGTGTCGCTAGCACGGTATTTGAACCGACACGGCGCAAGGTATGGCGCATCACGATTTCCGTGTTGCAACCCTGGCAGCCGCCCAGTCCGGGCACGAACAAATCTTCCAGGTCACCCCAGCGGTTGTAGATGCTTGCACTGGTCAGATACTGCAAGGCCTGGGTCGGGCATGCCTTGACGCACTGCGGATCACCGCCGCACTGGTCGCATTTGACGACATGCCCTTCGTCCGCGCTGAAGGCGATCCCGGCATAGACGCAGCCGGCTGTGCACAGCAGGCAGTTCACGCATTTCTCGGCATCCCAGGAGATCAGGCCGCCGTCTTCTTCTTTTGCCAAGGCCGCAGCAGGGCAATCGGCAACGCAGCGCGGATCGCCGCACTGCCGGCACATGGCCAGTTCCCAGGTGCCCTTGAGCGGGTCGGCGACAATCTGGATGCGCGATAGTGCGGTGCTGCCATTCACGGATTTGACCGCACTGCAGGTGGTCATGCATTCGCCGCAGCCGTCGCACAAGGCGGGTTTGAAGGCAATGGTATTGATGGCACTCATCCTGTTATCTCCAAATGCCAGACATGATGGCACGCGCCGTATCCTGGGGATTGGCCAGAAGTTGCTGACGCAGTTCGCTGAGGTTGGTGCGGCGCAGGATCAGTTCCCACATGATGCCGGGATCGAACAACACATTGACGCCGAAGATGCCTTGCAGGCAGTTGTCGCGCAGCACGATTTTCAGGTAGCGGGCAGGTTCGCTGGCGCTTGCCGCACTGTTGCGGCGCAAGACCTCCCAGTCGGTTCCGGCGTTGGCGGGTGCCTCACGACCGACCGACAAGGCGCGGTTGCCGAAGAAGTTGTAGGTGTTGAGCGGTATGCCGCCGGGATAGGGCGTGACACCGGGATCGCCCGCCATGTCCAT
>JBAYVV010000295.1:0-3668 GCA_041674465.1 Sterolibacterium sp. | reverse complement strand
TTGGGCGTCACCAGCTTTTCCGCGTTACAATTTCCTCTGGTTACCCTTGGAGATGAATCATGAATTTCAGCATCGAGTGCGAGGAAGAAACAGATGGCCGCTGGCTCGCTGAAGTTCCGCAGCTTCCCGGCGTCCTGTGCTACGGCCAAACAGCCGAGGAAGCTATGGCAAAGGCAGAAGTTCTTGCCCTTCGTACCATGGCCGAACGACTTGAGCAAAGTGAGTCACGTCCCGTCGAAATCAATATTTCCCTTCCCCTCGCCGCATGAGTCAATGGCCTTCAATCAAAGCCAAACGGTTGCTTACCGCTTTGTTTGGCATTGGTTGGAAACTGAAACGACAATCTGGGTCGCACCGCACTCTGTCGCGCGAAGGCTGGCCCGATGTTGTCTTTGCTTTTCACGACGGCGAAGAAATTGGCCCGCGTATGCTTGCCCGCATCGCAAAGCATACGGGCATTACCACAAACGACCTGTAATTTGGTTGCCGTTTAAGGCGACGCCCAACCCATCCATCAACACAGACACCGGCGATAAGGCCGCCTGTCAAACGTTGGGCATCTGACCTGATTTGACGCCACATGGGTTCTTATACAGACCTCGCTATTGACGGCTAGCCGTGCCATTTGGAACACGACGCCCAACCCCGCAACCCACCGAAGCTGCGCGAAAAGCCTTTTGAAGGTTGGCTGCCTTAATGTCATCGAGCGTGCCAATTTTGACCATCGGACAAAGAGATATTACGAGGAGCTCTCATGCGTAAGTTTAAACTGAGCAAGGCCTTTACCCTGATGGAATCAGGACCTGTTGTCCTGGTGACGACCCATGACGGGCAGAGAGACAACATCATGACTATCTCCTGGACCATGGTGATGGATTTCACTCCAGTATTTGCCATCGTCACGGGTGAATGGAATCACTCTTTCGCGGCGTTGCGAAAAAATAAGGAGTGCGTCATTGCCATTCCCACGGTTGACATGCTGGATAAGGTCGTCGGCATAGGGACGTGCTCTGGGGCGGACACGGACAAATTTGCCAAGTTCAAGCTCACGCCTGTGCGGGGCAAAGTCGTCGCGCCGCCTTTGATCAAGGAGTGCCTCGCCAACATGGAGTGCAAGGTCATCGATATCGTCAGGAAGCACAACATCGTCGTGTTGGAGGCGGTTGCCGCGTACATCGATTCCGCACGCAAGGAGAAGCGCACGGTTCACGCTGTTGGCGACGGAACGTTCATTGTCGACGGGCGCAAGATTGATCGGCGGAAGATGATGGCCTCCAAGCTCCCCTACGGCGTTTAGCGTTTATGGCCCGGCACGAGGAAATCCTGGGAGCCAAAATGAATAGCCCGGCGGCGCAAACTCTCGTCGCATCAATATTCATCATTCCGTAAGGCAAATACGAGAGAGGCAAATAGGCATAGCAAACCGCAAACCCTTGCTGGTACACTCAAGCCTTCGCAGGCATTTTCCACAAATCAAGCAGCCCGAACCTACAAGCCATCATGAACGACAAACCACTTCCCTTCAACGAACAGGCCATCCGTCAGATCGTGCGCGAGTTCCCGACGCCGTTTTACCTGTATGACGAAGCAGCGATCCGGGCCAGCGCGCGGCGACTGAACCAGGCTTTCACGTGGGCGACATTCAAGGAATATTTTGCCGTCAAGGCGACGCCGAACCCATACTTGCTGAAGATCCTGCGGCAGGAAGGTTTGGGCGGCGATTGCTCGAGCCTGGCGGAACTGGCGCTATGCGAGCGTGTCGGCATCACCGGCGAAAACATCATGTTTACCTCGAATGAGACGCCGGCGAAGGAATACCGGCGGGCCAAGGAACTCGGCGCATTCATCAATCTCGATGACATCACGCACATTCCTTATCTGGAAGAACAGGTCGGCTTGCCGGAGGCGGTTTGCCTGCGCTACAACCCGGGCCCGCTGCGCGAGGGCAACGCCATCATCGGCAAGCCGGAAGAAGCGAAATACGGCTTCACCCGAGAGCAGCTTTTTGAAGGCTATCGGCAGTTGAAGGCGAAGGGTGTGCGCCGCTTTGGACTGCACACGATGGTGGCATCCAATGAACTGAATCCGGAGTTCTTTGTCGAGACGGCGAAGATGCTGTTCGAGCTGGCCGTGGAACTGGCCCGAGACCCGGGCGTAAGAATTGAATTCGTCAATCTTGGTGGCGGCATAGGCATTCCCTACCGCCCCGGCCAGAAAGCCGTCGACCTCGGCCTGGTCGGCCAGAGGATACAACAGGCGTATCAGGAAATCATCGCGCCTGCCGGCCTGCATCCCATGAAAATATTCATGGAAAACGGCCGCTGCATCACCGGCCCGTATGGCTACCTCGTCACCGAGGCGATTCACCACAAGAGCACTTACAAGCAATACATCGGCGTCGATGCCTGCATGTCCAACCTGATGCGGCCGGGCATGTACGGTGCCTACCACCACATCACGGTGCTGGGCAAGGAATCCGCACCCCTGGACCATACCTACGACATAGTCGGTTCGCTCTGCGAGAACAACGACAAGTTCGCAATCGACCGGCAACTCCCCGCAATCGAACCCGGCAACCTGCTGGTCATCCACGATGCGGGCGCCCATGGCTACGCCATGGGTTTTCAATACAACGGCAAGCTCCGCTGCGCCGAGCTGTTGTTGAGGGAGGACGGCTCCGTCATGCAGATTCGCCGCGCGGAAACGCTGGACGATTACTTCGCGACGCTGGACTTTTCCAAACTGCAGAACTTGGGATAGGTTAACCCTTCTCCATCTTCCCGGAAAATAGACTGGCGGCGATGATCATCGCGCCGCCCAGCCAGTCCCGGGAACTCATGGTTTCGCCGGCGAGCAGCCATGAAGACAGCGCCGCGACCACCAGTTCGAAAAGAAATATCACGATGGCCTGGTTTGCCGCGGTGTGGGTCAGTCCATATTGCACGACCAGATTGATCACCAGCAACAGCACCCCGAGCAGCAACAGTTGCAGCCAGTGCTCCCAGGCCAACTGCAACGGGCGGTTCTGCATGACCGCCGTGACAGGTTCGAACGGCAGCACCAGCAGGCCCAGCACCACCACGGCAGCAAATACCGCGAGCGACTTGATTTCGATGCTCAAATGGGTCGCCTGGCGCACCAGCACGTTCGACAAGGCGAACAGGAAGCCGGCCGCCAGGCCGAGCCATTCGGATACGTTGGCGGGCCAGGGTACGCCCAGTTCCGGCCGCCACAGCATGGTGACCGCACCTCCCAGCGACAATGCGATCACGCCCGTGCCAGTGGCTGTCAGCCGTTCATCGAGCAGCAGACGTGACCAGAGGACGGTCCACAGCGGCGCGAGATAAAACAGCAGCAACACCCGCATCACCTGGCCATGCAGCATGGCCAGGACATAGCCCAGATTGCAGCCGGCAGCGCAAAGCCCGATCAGCAGCAGGATCCATGTGGGACGCTCCCTGCTCACACGTTTGCGCAACAATAGGACACCCAGGATCAGGGCGACCAGATAGGTCAGAATGGACGCGCTCAGTCCTGACAATCCCGCCTGCTCCAGCATCCGGTAGGGATACCAGATGATCCCCCAGACGATGGCGCCGCTCAGCAGCGCAAGCACTGCCACTGACTTGTCCCTGCCTACCATATAATCCGCTCTACTCCAGAAAATC
>JBAYVV010000294.1:0-3687 GCA_041674465.1 Sterolibacterium sp. | reverse complement strand
TGTGCGGGAAAAGCGTGTTGGGGTCGCCCAGCACTTCCAGCTTGACCAGGTCATGGCCGTCCAGGAGTTCGCGCGCCAGGCGCAGCGTGCGCACCGCGTCTTCGGCTGTGTAGCAGCCGGCGGTGTTGGGCAGATAGGTGTAGTCCGTGGGCGGCATGACTTCGAGCAGCGAGGGCTGGCCCGGTTCCTGACCCATGTTGACGCGACGGATCGCAACAGTGACGATCTGTGCCCCGGAGGCGTCGATGGCCTCCTTGGTGGCGGGGAAGTCCTTGTATTTGCCGGTGCCGACCAGCAGGCGCGAGGTGTAGCTGCGGCCGGCAATGGTCAGTGGGTCCTGGTCCATAACGCTGTCTCCTTTCAGCCGCCGCCGACGGCGACAACGATTTCGAAGCGGCAATCCGGCTCGATCAGGGTGGCCGCATGTTGGCTCTTCGGCACGATTTCGCCGTTCATCTCGACGGCCACGCGCTTGCCGGCATAGCCCAGGTCATCAAGCAGGAGCGCAATGGCTGTGGGTTCTTGAAGATGGCGGGTTTCGCCGTTGAGGGTGAAAGATATCATCGGCCAAAGTTTATCACGCGACCTGCCTACGCATTTCTAACCCTCCAGGGCGGCATCGCTGATGCCGATCAGCTGGATGGCATCGGCCGTGCTGGATGAGGTCACAGCCTTCGCGATGTCCATGGCATGAGTGATCGTGTCCGCCGAATTGTTGTAGGTCAGTCCGTTGCCGATGGCAAAGGTTTTGCCAACCGAGACCTTGTTGTCGAGCAGGTCGGCAACCCAGCCCCAGGTCGCATCGTGCTTAAAGGTGTGCGCCGAGCTCAGAATGTCCTGCGCCAGGGAAAAGCGCGTCGATGTGTGGTCGGCCAGCTTGCCGGTCCAATAGGCCAGTCCGCCGGCATCGGCGCCATCGGGTCGACCAAGTGCATTCTTGTAGAAAACGTTGATGAAATCCGTGTCGGTCATGCTTGAAGAGAACCCGGTCTGGCTGGAAAACTGAACTCCGGCGTTATAGAACGATTCGGAGATCTGTGTGATGCTCTTGCCGCCATTGAGCTGATCGATCCAGTAGCTCAGACCATCCGCGTCGGGAATGCGGTTGAAGAAGGCCACGTAGAGTTCGGTGATGGAATTGAGATGGTCGGGCGAAATCGCGGCGGCTTTGGCCTGCACCATCAGATTGACCGAGACATCCGAGAACTTGAGCCGGTCGACATTCGACAGGGTGTCTGTACCACCCGAACCGACCTTGTCCGTTACGATATAGCCGCTGGCGGTCTTGGTGACCGAATAGTTGGCGCGTGCCGCGCTGTATGCGACGTAATATTCCCCCGCCGTCGCGTCGTAGCTCACCCCGGTACCGGGAGGAGCGGGAAAGGTTGTCGTCATGGTCTTGACCCACTGAAATGCCATTGGCCGGAGGGATTATCCCACGCACATAAGCATGCACATAAGCCAATCATTCTGTCCGGTGTCGCGTCGAGGGATCAAGGAGCAAACAGCGAGCAAACCCCGAGCAAACATCGGGAAGCAAGGTGCAAGAGGGGAATTTTCGAGCGACTTGAGGGGTTTACAGCATCAGGGTCGGCGGTTATAGTGCGCCACCTATGTCTTTCCGTACCCCTCTTGGACGTGCTGGCATTGTTCTACTTGCCAGTCTCCTGTGCCAGTTTGCTACCCTGGCCATTGCCGACGAGCCCCCGGTTCCGGTTGCGCAAGCATTGGACGTTCGACTCAAGGAAGCCACTTCCCTGTTTGAACGGGCAGGTGCCAAGGCCAATGAGGCGGTGAGCCAGGCGCTGGATCTGGTCGGGATACGCTATCGCCGTGGCGGGACCTCACCGGAAACCGGTTTCGATTGCAGCGGTTTCGTCGGCCATGTGTTTCGCCAGGGGCTGGGCCTGATCCTGCCGCGCACCTCGCGCGAAATCAGCAAGAGCGGCGAGGTCATCAAGAAAAACGAATTGCAGCCGGGCGATCTGGTGTTCTTCAGAACCATGCGCCAGGCCTTTTCCCATGTCGGCATTTATCTGGGCGACAACCTGTTTGTCCATGCTCCGGCCAGCGGCGGCGAAGTGCGCGTCGAAGACATGCGCACCGGCTACTGGGGCAAGCGCTTCAACGGCGCCCGCCGCATCGCTACCCCGGAATAGTTTCCTCACTGGCGCGCTTCGCGCAGCCTGGCCAGCCTGGCCTTCAATTCGACCAGTACCGCAGCCACTGCCTTCTCTCCTTCCAGCACGGCCAGATGCCTGTCCTGGAAGTCCGTGGCACGCAGTTCGGGCGTGTAGGGCCGGATCACAATGTCGGCTGCGGGTAATTCCTGCTTCCCGATCGTCTGCGCCATGATGGAAAAAGTCTGCAGCAGCACGTCGATCGTGCTTTGGGTCTTGCCGTGCTGCGGTTTGGCCGAGATGTCGACCGCGATGACGAAATCCGCACCCAGGGAACGTGCGGCCTGCACCGGTACGGGGCTGACCAGGCCGCCGTCGACGTACTCGCGCCCATTGATGGCGACTGGCTGAAATACGCCCGGCACGCTGCTCGAGGCGCGCACCGCCATGCCGGTGTTGCCGGTGCGAAAGATGACCGCTTCGCCGGTTTGCAGATCGGTGGCAACGACAGCCAGTAGCTTGCCGAGTTTTTCCAGGGGACGTTGTCCGACCGCCTGGTTTACGAAGTTCTGCAGCGCCTCGCCCTTGAAGACGCCGCGATCGGGAAGGGACCAGTCGGAGAACTGGCTTTCCTCCACTTGCAGGACCAGTCTCTGCAAATCGAAACCGCTGTGGCCGGCGGCATACAAGGCACCGACCACAGCGCCGGCGCTGGTGCCGACGACGATGTCGGGCACGATCCCCTGCGCTTCAAGCGCCTTGATGACACCGACATGGGCAAAGCCGCGTGCCGCGCCACCGCCCAGCGCCAGCGCGATCTTGACCGGTGGCTTGGGCTGAGCCGGAGCCACCGGCGTTGGTTTGGGCGGCGTCGCGCAGGCCGCCAGCAGAGCGCTAACTACCAGCAAGCAACGCAGGCCTATGGTTTTCATGTTGCGTCGATTTTATCCGAGCGCCTAGTTTCTAAGAGGCTGTTTCATAAAATCGCACGTGCGCGACGCGGTCTTGGCGGGATGCAGCGCTAGACGCGGCGGTGCAGCAATGCTCGTTGCCTTGCAAGACGCCGCAACGCCGCGATGCGCCCGCCAAGCCCCGTCCCTCCGGGTTGCCTCCAAAATGTGCGTCTGCAGCGTTGTCGGGCTCGCCAATGGAGCAACCATTGGCTTCACCCTCCGCCTCGCATCCATCCCATTTTGGCGGCAACGCGCGCGCGGGATTTTATGAAACAGCCTCTTAGGCCGCGGCTGCGCTAGAATTTTCTCCCATTGCATTGCATTGTTGCTGTCATGATCCCCTGGCTGACCCAAGCGCATCTGTTTCCTCCGGTTGAATCGGCGTTGTCCGATCCCAACGGTTTGCTGGCGGCCGGCGGCGACCTGAGTGCCGACAGGCTCATTGAAGCCTATCGCCATGGCATATTCCCCTGGTACTCTCCCGACGAACCCTTGTTGTGGTGGAGCCCCGATCCGCGCATGGTGCTGTTTCCCGGCGAAGTCAAAATCTCCCGTTCTCTGGGGAGAAGCTTGCGACAGGGGCGTTATGCCGTTCGCCTCGACTCGGCTTTTGC
>JBAYVV010000293.1:0-3688 GCA_041674465.1 Sterolibacterium sp. | reverse complement strand
CGATGCTGCCGCGCGTCACCGCGTCGAAGCAGAAAGCCAGCGCTTCGGGTTCCACGCTCGACAACTGGCCGATTTCCAGCCAGATGGTTTTGACTCGCGCGAAGTTCTCGCGCCGCGCCGCATTCTCGATCAGTTGCAGCACACCTTCGGCCAGAGACATCTCATGCACGTCTCGGCACCTCAAGCACGGCAGGCCACGCATGCGCTGCGTATTCTCGCACCTTGTGGACTCAAACCGGCTTGGCGGCGAGAACACGCTCCACCAGTGCAACCCAGTAACGGATGCCCAGGGGAATGATCTCGTCATTGAAATCGAAATGCGGGTTGTGCAGTAGGCAACTGCCGTCGCCCGAGCCATTGCCGAGCCAGACGTAGCAACCCGGCTTCTCGCGCAGCAGGTAAGCGAAATCTTCCGCGCCCATGCTGGGATTAAGGTCGGTGTGGACGTTCTCAGCACCCAGCAACCCTGCCGCCACTTCCTGGCAGATCACCGTTTCCGCCGCAGTGTTGATGGTCGGGGGATAACCGGGCGCGATGTTGAGATCGATGCGTACGCCATAAGCGGCAGCAATGCCGTCACAGATGCGCTTCATGCCTGCGTTCATGAGGTCCTGCTGCGCGACGCTGAAAGTACGCAGCGTACCGCCCAGATGTGCTTCCGCAGGCAGCACGTTGTCGGTGGTACCGGCGTGAAAGCGCGTAATGGAAAGCACCGTCGGCTCGACCGGCTCGGTATTGCGGCTGGCCAGGGTTTGCAATGCGGTCACCAGTGCGCTCGCCGCGACGACGGTGTCGGTCGCCAGGTGGGGCATCGCGGCATGTCCGCCGCGGCCGGTGACGGTGATGTCGATGCGGTCGGTCCCCGCCATGATCGGGCCGGGCATCACGCCGATCTGTCCCACCGGCAGTCCGGGCCAGTTATGCATGCCGAATACTGCCTGCATTGGAAACTTTTCAAACAGCCCCTGCTCCACCATCATCCGGCCACCGCCCTCGCTCTCTTCGGCCGGCTGAAAGATGAAATGCACGCGGCCATCGAAACGCCCCTGACCACGCAGGGACGAGAGCGCTTCGGCCGCACCGAGCAGCATGGCGGTATGGCCGTCGTGGCCGCAGGCATGCATTTTCCCGGCGTGTGTCGAGCGATGTGCAAAAGCATTGAGCTCATCGATGGGCAAGGCATCCATGTCGGCGCGCAAGCCAATGGCACGCGTGCTGTTGCCAACCTGCAACGTACCGACCACGCCGGTGTCCGCCAGACCGCGATGCACCTGCAGGCCGAGCGCCGCGAGCTTGGCCGCGACGATGTCGGAAGTTCTCTGTTCCGCCAGGCCCAGTTCGGGGTGCGCATGCAGATCGCGACGCAGGGCTTTGGTGCGGGTATGCAGATCGGCCATCAGGTCATCGAGTTTCATATTGCTTTCACTGGCGATAAACTGTCGCCATTCTGCCATAGCCCGGCATTACTCCCGTCATGGAAAAAATCGATAGCGTCGTGATCGGTGCCGGTGTCATCGGCCTCGCCGTCGCACGTTGTCTGGCGCAGGCTGGACGCGAAGTCCTGCTCCTCGAAGCGGCGGAAACTTTCGGCAACGGCATCAGTTCGCGCAACAGCGAAGTGATCCACGCTGGCCTCCATTACCCCGTCGATTCCCTCAAAACGCGCCTGTGCGTTCAAGGTCGCGAGATGCTCTACGCCTACTGCGTCGAACGCGGCGTCGCGCACCGGCGCTGCGGCAAGCTGATCGTCGCCACCCATGCCGGCCAGCTTGGCCAACTCGACGAGATGGCTGCCCATGCCCGCAATGCTGACGTGAATGATCTTGAGCGCCTGAGCATGAGCGAAGCGAAAAGACTGGAGCCAGCCCTGTCTTGCCTGGCGGCACTCTACTCGCCGAGCACCGGCATCGTCGACAGCCATGCCCTGATGCTTGCACTGCTCGGTGATGCAGAGCGTGCCGGGGCGATCCTGGCCGTCAAATCCCCCGTGCTCGGCGGCGAAGTCACGGCGACGGGAATCCTGCTCGAGATCGGCGGCAGCGAGCCGGCGCAGTTGCTCGCCAACAGCGTCTTCCTCTGTGCCGGTCTGGGTGCGCAACCACTTGCTCGCGCCTTGCGCGGATTGCCGCCGCAATCTGTTCCGCCGCTTTCCTATGCCAAGGGCAATTACTTTGCCCTGGCCGGCCGCGCGCCGTTTTCACATCTGATCTACCCGCTGCCCGAGGCTGCCGGCCTGGGCGTGCATCTGACCCTGGACCTGGCCGGCCAGGCGCGCTTCGGTCCGGACGTGGAATGGGTCGAGCACCTCGACAACCAGGTCGATCCGCGCCGCGCCGAAAGTTTCTATGCCGCCATCCGCAGCTACTGGCCGGCACTGCCGCAGGCCGCGCTGGTTCCCGCGTATGCCGGGATTCGTCCCAAGCCGCACACCCCGGGTGCTGCGGCATGCGACTTCATGATCCAGGGCAAAGCCCAGCACGGCGTGACGGGCCTGGTCTGCTGCTACGGCATCGAATCGCCCGGGCTGACTTCTGCCCTGGCACTGGCGGATTACGCAGTGACGCTGGGCGCGGGAGGATAATATGGCGGGCGCTCAGCAGCGCCTCTCACAGGAACCCTCATGGATCAAGGATGACATCATGAAATACCTCAAAGCCAAACTGCTCATCGCCGCACTCATCGCAATGCTGGCTGGCGCCGGATGCGAAACGATCAACTACGAGTATCGGACGCCAGCCTCCGATGCGGGA
The DNA here is from genome assembly GCA_041674465.1 of Sterolibacterium sp. GTDB lineage: Bacteria > Pseudomonadota > Gammaproteobacteria > Burkholderiales > Rhodocyclaceae > JACRAR01. The sequence continues at coordinate 938 of JBAYVV010000293.1, read as the reverse complement.
CGCAAATGCGTGACCCAGTGTTCCAGCATCAAGGAAACCTGTCGCGGCAACGAAATGCAGATCGCGCAGCGGGAAAAGGAAAGCTGCGAACGAACCAGCGACATCAAGTACAAATCCTGCCTGTCCCATGCGCAGAACAAGGAGCAGGTCCACGATTGCGATAAGGAACGCAAGAACAAGACCTGCTGGGCAATGGACACAACCTACCGCTGTGATGACGACTATCGTTCCTGCTTTGTCAATTGCGGTGGCGTCATCATCGAAACCAAACAATAAGCCTGCCCCTCCAACATGATCCGTACCCGTTTTGCGCCCAGCCCCACCGGCTACCTCCACATCGGCGGTGCACGCACCGCGCTGTTCGCCTGGGCCTATGCCCGCCATCATCAGGGTACTTTCATCCTGCGCATCGAGGACACCGATGTGGCCCGCTCGACACCCGCCGCGGTGCAGGCGATTCTTGACGGCATGGCCTGGCTCGGCCTCGACCCCGACGAAGGGCCTTTCTACCAGATGCAGCGCATGGATCGCTACAAGGAAGTGATCGCGCAGATGCTCACTGCCGGCACCGCCTACCACTGTTACACCTCACGCGAGGAACTCGATGCCTTGCGTGCCGAACAGGAAGCCAACAAGCAGAAGCCCCGCTACGACGGGCGTTGGCGTCCGGGCAACCAGCCCTTGCCCGCGCCGCCGCCCGGCATCCAGCCGGTGGTGCGCTTCCGCAACCCCGTCGCTGGCGTGGTGACCTGGGACGATCTGGTCAAGGGCCGCATCGAAATCGCCAACGCCGAACTCGACGACTTCATCATCGCCCGCGCCGATGGCACGCCCACCTACAACTTCTGCGTGGTGGTGGACGACTGGGACATGCGCATCAGCCACGTCATCCGCGGCGACGATCATGTCAACAACACGCCACGTCAGATCAATGTGCT
>JBAYVV010000292.1:0-3699 GCA_041674465.1 Sterolibacterium sp. | reverse complement strand
TGTCCGCGCCGATCGAATATTGACCCAGCCTGCCGATTGAAATTTGACCCAGGACCGGTTGCTGCGTTTTGAACCAGCAGCTGTGGATAAGTGTAACAAATCGCTTGCTGTTGAAGTTCCCCTTTCCCCACCTGTCTATCATGCAGAATGCGCGGGGGAAGTCGCGAAGGGCGTAGCCCGCAGCGAATTACCCCGCGCGCCGACTCAGAATGGCTCCTCAGGTGGCGCCTCCTTGCCGCCCTTACGTTTCTGTTCCCGCGACTTGATGCGCGACTTTGCGGTCATGCTGCTATGCTGGAATCGGTAGGACTCATTCCCCGTCTCCACGATATGGCAGTGATGGGTCAGCCGGTCCAGGAGCGCCGTCGTCATCTTGGCGTCGCCAAACACGCTGGACCATTCAGAGAAGCTCAGGTTGGTGGTGATGACCACGCTGGTGTGCTCGTACAGTTTGGATAGAAGGTGGAACAGCAAAGCACCGCCGGCCTGGCTAAATGGCAGGTAGCCTAGTTCATCGAGAATGACGAGATCCGCCCGCATTAGCGACAGTGCTATCCGGCCGGCCTTACCATCGCGCTTCTCTCGCTCCAAGACGTTGACCAGATCGACCGTGGAATAGAAACGCACCTTCTTGCCCTGAGACGCGATTCCGGACACCGCGATGGCAGTCGCCAAGTGCGTCTTGCCCGTGCCAGGACCACCAATGAACACCGCGTTCTGAGCCGTGTCGGTGAATGAGAGCGTCGCCAGTTCCTTGATCAGATGCTGATCGGCACTGGAAGCTTCAAAGTCAAATCCCGCAAGATCACGATGCACGGGGAATTTGGCCATCTTCATCTGGTGACTCACTGACCGCATGGCCCGATCCCCGTGCTCCTGTTGTAGTAGATGCTCGACCAACCACTTCGATGATGCCGTTGCCGATGTGCCCTGAGCCATCAAATCCGCCCAGGCGCTGGCCATGCCGTGCAGTCGCAACTCCTTGAGTTCAGCTGTGACATCACGCATGGCTCACCTCCGCAGGATTGATTGCCACGTCGTCACTATCCCGGAGGCTATCGTACCGATCGGTGTTCGCCAACGGCACTTCCTTGAGTTGCAAGCTGGTCTCAGCAGACGCCGGCGGCGGGGTGGATCCCAGTCGCGCCACCACATTGAGGACGTGCTCGGCACTGACGACACCAGATTCAAGTACCAGTTCGACTGCCACCAAGACTGCGTCAAGCCCCGCCGTGGGTACGGCGGCCAGCACCTGTGCCATGATCTGGTCGCCACCCGCATGGCGCATCAGTCCACGTTTCAATTGCTGAAGTGGCGCCGGCAAGTCGGCAAACGGGGCGCCATTTCGCAGCGCGCCCGGCTTGCGTTCCACCAACGGGATGTAATGTTGCCAGTCGTAATTGACCTGGTTCCGATCTGGAAGTCGGTCATGGCTGGCGACGACAGCATCTCCTGCCACCACACCCACCCGATCCGGATAAAGTCGGCTGCTGACCCACTGACCGACCAGTTCGCAAGGCACCGAGTACCGGTTGCGCTGGACGGTGACCAGGCAGGTACTGGAGACCCGTACCGCTTTCTCCACATAGCCGTCAAAGGGGGTGGGCATGGGCATCATCTCGGCGCGTTCCTGCTCCAGCATTTCTGCGACGCTGAGTTCCTTGTACTCCGGATGATGCAACTCATTCCATAGCGACCGGCAACGCTCGCCCAGCCATACATTCAATTCAGTAAATGAACTGAATTTCCGATTCTGCGCATCCAGCCAGATGCGCCGCCGACTGTCTTGTACGTTCTTCTCGACGACGCCTTTCTCCCAGCCGGAGGCCACGTTGCAGAAGTCAGGGTCAAACAGGTAGTGCGCGCACATCACGGCAAAGCGGGCATTGACTACCCGGCCCTTGCCCTTCTTGACCTTGTCCACCGCCGTTTTCATGTTGTCGTAAATGCCACGCCGGGGAATGCCGCCCAGTGCGATGAAGGATCGCGTGTGGGCATCGAACAGCATTTCGTGGCCTTGGCTGGGATAGGCCACCAGCCAGAACGCCCGACTGGCACACAGCTTGAGGTGCGACACCTGCATGCGCCGGTAGATGCCACCGACGACCAATCCCTCTTCGCTCCAGTCGAACTGGAAGGCTTCACCCAGCTCGAATTTCAGCGGTACGAATGCGTGCAGCGCTTTGCCCTCGCGCCCGCGCCAGTCGCGGATGAATGCGGTGAGCTGGCTGTAGCCACCTACGTAACCATCGGCTCTGATTTGCGCAAACAGTGCCTTGCCCGTTCGCCGGTTCTGCTTGTTGCGGTGACCATCCGCCTTCAGTGCCTGTTCCAATGCCGCGTGAAACACGCTGAGCTTGCCCGGCACCTTGTCCCTGCGGTACTTCGGTGGCGCGGCTTCCTGCGGTTCTCTCACCCAGCGGCGTATCGTGTTGCGCGATAAGCCCGTGCGCTTCGTTATCTCATGCAGCGACAAATTGTCGCGGAAATACATCCGTCGAATCTTGCCCATCATTTCCATGGTGATCACCCTTTTCTCCTGCCCAATAATTAGGCAGGACTAGTGGAACACCTGGGTCAGTTTTCGGTCGGCATATCTCCTATTGCTGGGTCACTATTCGGTCAGCGTCTACAATCGAGGTCAACTTCTCGTGCCCATCGCGTTTTGCTGCTCTAGAACTTTAGTAATAGTGCCCTCCAATGCCCATCGAATCTCTCCCCCAATTTACCCCTCCCGCCGCCAAGCTGTGGGATGCTATCCCTGCTCACACCTGCAAGGAACTTCTCGCCAACGTCTGGTGCGGGAAGTGCAGTCGTGGGGTCACAATTAGGAATTTCTCTGGGACCGTCAAGGACGGCGATCTGCTGCTTGTGGGGATATGTTCAGAGTGCCACGGGGATGTAGCGAGGCTGGTTGAGTCGAGTTGAATGGCGCCGAGTTTGCCTTGGGCAATTTTCCAAAGACTGCTTTTCGGCTGCGCTTTGAAGAGTGGTCAGACGGAGTTGGGGCTCGATAGATAAAGTTTCGAGTATGCTCATGCTACAAGTACCCGGGAGGAAGACATGCGTCTGTTCTTGGCAATATTTTTGCCGTGGCTACAGTTCTTCACCATCGGTAGGCCCTTCGCTGGAATCGTCTGCCTGATCCTTCAGATAACTCTTATCGGCTGGATACCGGCGGCCATATGGTCTGCGTATGCTCTCAGCCAATACAAGACTGATCAGAAGATAGAGCAAGCACTGTCAGCAAGGCGGTAAGGAGCAGGAGATGCCACAATCAATGATAGAAGACAAGGATCGGTTCTATGCCTTCCTTGCCGCTCAGCCATTGCTTAAATGGCTAGACCAGAAGCAACATGACCCTGGCGCTGGAATGTACAGTGGCGGCAAGCGGTCTCCCGCGCATCCTGCTTCACAGAATGACAACGCGGACCTTGCTGCCGCGCTATCTTCAATGGCCTAGGCGATTCCCTCGGCCAGTTAGATCCCTATACTGGCCCTGGGACGCACGACTGCACCCTACCTATAGCCACCCCCGCCGCCACCCTATACCGACCCCCGCACGGCTATACCGACACGCGGACTTTTTATACTGACACGCGGACTAAAATCCACTGTATCGCCGCAGAGTATACTCTTGAAACAAAAGGGGAATGGTGGCCAGGGGCGGAATCGAACCGTCGACACGCGGATTTTCAG
>JBAYVV010000291.1:0-3706 GCA_041674465.1 Sterolibacterium sp. | reverse complement strand
CCTGGGCAAGATCTCGATGAGGAGTGGCCTCGATACAGCGGCATATCCAAGACGGAAGATGGTCCGGTGCCGACAATCTGCACTCTCAAGTCAACTGTGGCGACTTACACGCAGGTCTTTACAAGAGCGCGGGCGCTTCAAAAGAATCTTGGACGAAAAGGGCGAGTCGCCGTCCTTTGCGCTAGTAACGAATTGTTCTCGAGATATCTCGATTTCAGCGACCTACGCGATTACTTCATCCCCTTGACCTCCAGAGATGAGGCCTCGGGTGCGATGCATAGCGTCCGTAAATTTATTTTCAGCATGCCCGAATACGTAGCAGGTCTTCAGTTTGATACTGTACTGCTTATCGATGTCAATCGAGGCGAAGTCCCTGATGGCCCCTATTCGGCGGCGGCACTTCGAAAATTCGTATCCCAGGTCTACCTCGGTGCGAGCCGCGCGGAGCGCCAACTAGAGATTTATGCGTCGGAAGAGCATGGTGGAGCGTCTCCGATAATCACGCGAGCCGTGCTTGAAAAGGTGATTGCCCCGCTCGATGCGAGTTTGCTTGCTCGCGAGGCGTTACGTTAAGGAACCCGAAAGCCGCCATTCGCTGCAATAGACCGATAACCTCATTGGTCCGCTTCGACCGAGATTCAGCCCGTATGAATCGTCTCAAACTCGGCCATTGCTGACGTTGGTGCCGAATTTTTCGAACCAACATTGAACGTCCGCTCTTCAGAAATGCGAACTCTCACTTCCGACCTAAAGTGGCCAATTATCCCGGCGTACTGTTTGTCGTTCTTGCAGGCTCAGAAGTCGTAAGTCGTTGGCTCAAATCCTACAGGGCACTAGGAGCCGTCAGTAAAGAACAGGCGCTTAAGTGGCACAGCTGCTAAGTACCTTTGGCTTCTACTGTGGCAAGTAAGCGTCCCATTTTCAGAGGAAGGCCGCGAATGCCGCAAATATCGCACGCCTAAATCAGCGAGTTGTTCCCTCAAATCGTTGGTGCTGCAGCGGCACGTGCACGCTGGGTGCGTACACGGGTGGTGGAATGACCAAATTTGATATAACTAGCTCGCGCGCAGTGCGGCTCGACTTCACCTTGTAGTCGAGATAGATAGGTTGCATTTGCTTGGACGCATACAACTCTTGTATTCGCGGATGATCGTCGTAGCTTACCAGCCAAGGATATCCTTGTACGGTTATGAACTCCGCCAAGGCAGCATGATCTGCGTCGGAATAATGGTACCTGTACAGCTTTCTGCCTTGCGTGTAGTAGGGTGGGTCCACGTAGACGAACGAGAACCCCGCCGAGATCTTCGCAGTATTCTTTCTCAGGAAGGTGATGGCATCTCCATAACGCACTGTCACGCGGGGTGCGAGTGAGGCCGCAGCACGAATTTGGCGAACCAGTGCCGCCTTGTTGAAGCGGCAGTTAATCTTGTATGCAGATGCCTGCCGTTGGCCGCCGATGGGGCCTGCGCCAATGATTCCGGAGAAGTTGGTGCGATTAAAAAAGAGCCCCGCGAGCCCAAGTTGCAGCAAGGTGAATGAGGACTTGCTAGGATCATCGACTTCGCGAGTCCCTTGGAGGTCATGCCACGTTTGAAGAGTTACCGGGCATGCCTCGATAGCAGCGCAAAGTTCGTCCGTTTGACTGAACACGCACCACCAGAACGCGAAGACAAGGGGATCGCGTTCTACGAGTACGGCACGGTCGATGAACCCAAGGCGCAATAGGTCGAGGGAAACCGACGCACCGCCTGCGTATGGTTCATAAAAAGTGCAGCCGCACAAGAAGTTCTCTTCAAGTACCCCACTTACGTAAGCTGAGAGTAGTGCTTTGCCACCTGGATACCGCATTGGGCTGATAGGGTCAACCGGTAGCAGGCCGGTCCCTTTAGGTCGTTTCTTAGTTGCCATCGAGGATGTACTTGATAATTGCTCGAATGTTGTTGGCGACCGAAACGAGCGTGGGCGGATCGGCTTCCTGGAATTTTAGGTGCGTCATCGAATCGAGGTAGTTCTTTGCTGTTTTTGTGGTGCCAGAGGCTAGTGCCTTACACATGTTCTGCTCGGCAAAGACGCCGTTGGCAAAGACAGAAGCGAAGGAAATTAGGTCACTAAGCGTGGGGTCGCGCCCAGGGGTCTTCGCGTTCTTTACCTTCATCAACTCGCCCCACTTCTTTGCCTTCCGTATCCGATAGACTAAAGCGCACTCGAACAATGCACGCAATAGTAGCGATGCGGCAACCGGCATCTTGGTGTGACTCACGGCCGTGATCTCGTTGGTGAGTTTCAGTAGGACGTCATCCTGCACGTGGCATCGCATGTTCTCAAAGAAGACTGATGCCTTCGGTGCCTGAGGCTGTGTCGCAGCACCAGGAGGTGCGCCGGTCGGCTTGCCCGCCGATGAAGCAGATGCCGGCACATGGGCTGGCGCTTTCGCGCTGGTTCGGGTGGATGTTTTCCCGTTATCCGCCTGAAGCAGGGCGGCGAAGTACTGCTTGGGATCTGTGCGTGTATCGCATCTCGGTTTACCCCCATTCGCCGGATCGGGCAGTAGAAAGTCTCGCGCCACACGTTCCATCTCCTTCTTGAACTTGGCAGAAGGGCGCGCACTGATGATGTTCTGTTCGTCATCAAAACGAATCTGCAAAGCAGCTTTCGTGTCTGCTAACGTGAAAAAGCGCGTATACGGGTTCGTCTTCAGCTTTTCATCCTCTAGGACACGTCGCTCACCTGGCGTCCAGCAGTTAAGGTCAAGAGCGAACTTCAGTAAGCGGTAAGGCCGAACTAACTTGCGGACTTGCGCCGCCGACGTACCTTGAACGCGAGCGACCTCGTCGACCGAATGTGTGCCGAGAAGTCGAACTGCGCGACGCATCTTGGCGACGGGAGACCACGGCTTCGGGCCCTGCTCTGTATGCCGCTTTGTCAGGATAGGTTCTGCGGCTGCCCGCGAAGGGCTAACGTCAGCCGGAATAGACCGAATCCGATCCTTGGTTTCGGCGGATACCGCTGGAAATCGATTCTTGTAATTGGCAGGGACGAGTGCGGGGTTCAGCAGCATCTGGCATGCCGCAACGCGTCGGTTGCCCTCAAGCACTACGTACTTGTTGCCTTCCTCGACGCAGATAATCCGTTCGCCATAGAATAATCCGCCGTTCCGCTCGATTCCCCGAGCAAGGTCAAGCACGTCTTCCAGTTCTAAGAGCTTCAGTCGGATCTCGTCTTGTGAGCTTCCTGAGTCGACCTCAATTCGCGGATTCTGCGTGTCTAGTAATAACTTTTTCGGATCAAAATCATCGGTGCTCCAATCAGTCTTGGCCATGGAATGCCCCCCCAGTTGGTATTCTGCCTGCTCAGCAAGCAATTGTCACAAGATGGCCGATGAAAATTGGGTACTTATAACATACGGGTCGCCTCCGAGTTGTTGCTGCCGCAGGGGCGACGCGGTGTTCGGCAGTCTAGGCACGTCAAGGCTCCCTCAACGCCCGCTCTCTGGAGGAAGCGTGAGTTCAGCCGATGCTCCCAATGCGGACATTCGCCGACAACCGCGCGATGATGGTGAAGGACTACATTGGCCGATCACCATGCGTCGTGTAAGCGCCAAGCTTGCGGAAGAAAAGTCAGTCTCCGCAGGACGGCGGGATCAGGGCCCCATGCAGCCGCGTTCCCTGTCCTTGAAGGAGCAGGTGGTCGCCTGGATGTGCCCCGG
>JBAYVV010000290.1:0-3708 GCA_041674465.1 Sterolibacterium sp. | reverse complement strand
CTTGGGACTACCGAACCTTGCACCACTACGGTAGGAATTCAATTCATCGAACCGCCGGATACGTGACCCGTACGTCCGGTGGTGTGGGAGGGAGGGGCCGCGAGGCTTCTTCCTATCCCGATTGGGCATCAACGGTTACACAAACGAAGATGGATAAGATATGAAATCACTTGAGAGACTAAGACGGTAAATTTTCCCCGGAAATTCAATCCAACTCAAAATGGAGGCTGATATGGCTGATCAATTTGTGATGTGTGCCCGTGCTGTGGAAGATGGGGTTTTCATCGCCGAACCCGGGCCATCCCTGTTCTTGCTTGTGCCTGAAGGCGAGCGTCCGTCACCAAAGCATGCGATGAAGAAAATCGATCAGTGGTTCAAAAAGCTCCGCATCGCTGCAACATGGGGCAAAGACTCGCGCAATAGCGCGCTGGATAGAGGCGATTTGCTCGTGTTTGTGCACGGATACAACAGCGACCAGAAGATCGTCATGAAACGCCATGCGCAACTGAAGCGCGATTTGAGTTTTGCAGGCTTCAAGGGCGAAATATTGTCTTTCGATTGGCCCAGCGACGACAAGGCCCTCAACTATATGGAAGACAGGCATGATGCGAAACAAACTGCTATGCAGCTTGTTACAGATGGAATTCGCGCGCTATCCGACCAGCAAACTCCCGATTGCACAATCAATATCCATTTACTCGGCCACTCTACCGGCGTGTATGTGATTCGAGAGGCTTTTGACGATGCGGATGACGCCCGTCTGGCAAACAACTCATGGGCTGTCAGTCAGGTTGTATTTATCGGCGGCGATATTTCGGCTTCGTCCATGAGCGCTGGGGATAGCTCAACGGACTCCTTATACCGGCATTGCACTCGATTGACGAACTACTCAAATTCATACGACTCCGTGCTCAAGTTGTCCAACGCCAAGCGCTTGGGAACGGCACCTCGGGTGGGGCGTGTTGGTTTGCCTGCCGACGTGCCGTCGAAGGCGGTAAATATTGATTGTACGGACTACTTTGGAACACTTGATTCAAACAAAGAAATCAAAAAAGCGGACCAAGCGGTGGTATTAGGCTCTTTCGATCACTCGTGGCACATCGGCAACAAGTTGTTCGCGTGCGATCTCTTTGAAACTCTGAAAGGAGACCTGGATAGATCGGTGATTCCCAGCCGTGCTTCAGGAGCGGATGGAAAACTCAGGCTGATACGCGCGTAGCAATTTCCTACATTGCGCTTCGGCGGACGGTGCAAAGATGCACACATTGCCGACCGATGAACTTGCCCGCTTTGCTCCAACTGAGTAGCGTACCTCGGTCGATAGCGAGTAAACTGTCATCACTGGAGGTAGTCATGGACCCATCTCTCGTCAGTAGAAACCCGGAAATCATGAGTGGGGAGCTTTGCTTCACGGGTACCCGTGTGCCTGTCAAGAATCTTTTTGACTACCTTGAAGGTGCGTCTTCGCTGGAAGATTTTCTTGAGGACTTTCCTTCCGTATCCCGTGCAAAGGCTATAGCCGTGCTTGAGGCGGCCAGAGCAAACCTGACTGCCGATGCGCTTGCTGCTTGACGAGTCGGTGCCGAGCAGGTTTCGGCGTGCTTTGCCGAACCATGAAGTCCGAACCGTTGTCGAAATGGGTTGGTCAGGGGTAAAGAACGGCAATCTCCTTGCGCTTGCGGCCAGTGAATTCGATGCATTTATCACGGTGGACAAAAACAGGACTAAAAAATGGCCTCGGATCTTCCCTTCGTCGAATACGTCTGCGACCAGATGAGCGCCGCCGGGACGATCACGTTCCGCAAGATGTTTGGCGAGTACGCGATCTACTGCGGCGGCAAGGTCGTTGCCCTGGTTTGCGATAATCAATTGTTCGTGAAACCCACATCCGGTGGGCTTGCGTTTTTTGGACGGGTGCGCGAAGCGCCCCCTTATCCTGGCGCCAAGCCGCATTTTCTGATCGGGGACAAGCTGGATGACCGGGAGTGGATAGCGAAACTCATCAGGATCACCGAGAAAGAGCTTCCGGTGCCGAAACCGAAGAAGCCAAAGCCTGCGAAGGGCAAGCAGTGAGCCTCCCGCGAAGTTAGGCCAGCCTCAACATGCAGTGTCTCGTCGTGGTTGCCCATCCTGTTGCGGACAGCCTGTGTCATACCCTGACGCGAACCGTCATACAGGTCTTGACCGAGGCAGGTCACGAGGTGCAGGTCGAGGATCTCTACCAGGCCGGGTTTTCGCCTGCACTGACGATCAGCGAACGTCAAAGCTACTATGACCCGCCGTTCGATGCTTCAACTGTTCAGGCACAGGTCAGCCGCCTGCTTTCCGCCGAGGCGCTGATTCTGGTGTTTCCTACTTGGTGGTTTGGCTTTCCCGCCATCTTGAAGGGGTGGTTCGATCGTGTCTGGGCTCCTGGCATCGCCTATGACCACGCCTCCGATCTTGGACCAATCAAGCCAAGGCTCCACAACCTGCGCCGGGCACTTGCCATTACATCGCTTGGTGCACCTTGGTGGGTGGATCGCCTGTTGCTGTGGCAGCCCGTGAAGCGGGTGTTGAAAATTGCACTGTTTGGTACATGTGCGCCCGTATGCCAGTTCGAGATGTTGTCGCTCTACAAGGCAGAGCGCCTTTCTGCCAAAGAGGTTGAGGTATTCTGTTCGCGTATTGAAAGCAGGCTGGCCAAATGGCAGTAGCGCACTACGCAATCTGCTGGCCAACCCTGCGGTGCAGGGGACGCTGCGCGATAAAGCCGCGCAGCACCTGGCCTTGAACGTTGGGCATCACAATTCACTGCCCTTTGACCTCTCGTTGGCATGCCAATTGCGTGACTCCGGTGCATTTGATAAACGGAGACCTGCCATGATAGTTCAATCCACCTCTGCCCTTTTCTCCTCAGCCAATATTGCGCGTTCGCTTTCGCCCCGGCAAACCCCGGCCACATCACCGGAAAATATTGCCGACACTGTCAGCATTTCCAAAGCGGCGCGTGAGGCGCTCGCAGCCTCGAATGCTTCGATTGCCTCAGCCGCTGCGAACGCAGACAAGTTGGTCGAAGCGCGGCTTGCCGCGATCAGGGCCAAGGGCCCCGTGAACAGAACACAGGAAGACCAGGCGTATTTGCTGGCCAACGACAAGAGGCTTGCCGAAATCACAGCCCAAGGCAAGTCCCCCGATAAGCTCACCGCCGATGAGCTCGACTACGTGCAAAAGGCCGTGGGATTCGTCAATACCATGGCAAATCTCAGCCCGTCGGAAAAGGCGCTGTATGACAAGGCCGTGGCCAGTGGCAACACCGAAGCCGCTGCGGGTATCAGCCAGATCGCACTCGTTCGCATGATGGGACACACGGCGGGCGGTTCCAACGGCACGACGTACGATCCGCTCAACACGGAGATCACGGCCGCCAACATCGAGAAATACTTCAGCCACAGCATCATCGATCCGACTGGCATGGCTCAGTCCCAATTCCAGGCCTTGATCCAGTACTTGCAGGACAATCCGGCGGTCTGATATGGTCGTGACTGCGATGCCCACCCTGCGGTCAACGCGGACCTGCCGCAAAAAGCGCGGCAGGCCTGTTACCTTGAACGTGTGCGCCGAGCATGGTGCGTTACTTCATAGGTGAAAGTCCTATGGCCAGGTTTTGCAGAGCCGAAGGCAAGGAGAAGGGCAAGGGCGTCGCCGCGAGGCGGGGTCTGAAGGAAG
>JBAYVV010000289.1:0-3745 GCA_041674465.1 Sterolibacterium sp. | reverse complement strand
GGTGCCGGTGCTGACCCTGACGGGAGATCGCTTCCTGTCGCGCCAGGGCGTGGGTCTGCTGATGAATGCCGGCTTGCCGGACTGGGTGGCCACAGATCAGGACGACTATGTGGCCAAGGCCACAGCACACGCAAGGGACTTGCAAGGTCTGACAACACTGAGAACCAATCTAAGGCCTCAGGTACTGGCTTCCCCCCTCTTCGATGCCCCCCGCTTTGCCCGGCATTTCGAACAGGCTCTGCGGGAGATGTGGGGGCTGTGGTGCGGGCGGTTTCATTGACGTCAATTCGCGATACGGCCGATATAACTCCTAAATCCGGCGGTTCTCCGAGGAAAAATGGGCATAAGATGATGGACAATCCCATCATTGTTTGATCGTCTGCACACATGACCCAGATCACCACGCTGATCCCCGCTTACAAAAAAGAATACTTGGGGGAACTGTTCGTGGCCCTGCACCGCCAGAGCTACAAGGACTTCAGCGTCATCCTGTCGGACGACAGTCCGGGCGGCGTGATCACAGACATGATCCGCCAGGGACATTTCGGTCAGCTGACTTCCAAGTTGGACCTGCGGGTAGTGCGCGGTCCGCAGAATGCGCGGCGCAACCACGAGCAGTTGTTGGATCTCTGGGACGGCCAGACACCGCTGGTGCATTTCAATCTTGACGACGACATTATTTTCCCGGACTTCTACCGCACGCACGTGGTTGCCCATGCTGCCGCACCCTGCTGCGTATCGGTCAGCCAGCGCTGGCTGAGCCAGGAGGATTCAGTCCCTGCCTACAGCCTGAAGTTGCCGGATTTCGTTCACAACTGTGCCGGCCATGTCTTTCAACTGACGACAGAAGAATTGTTCGTCAGCACAGTCGGTGCTTGCGACAACTGGCTGGGCGAGTTGAGCAACATGGTGATGTCGGCCGAAGGTGCGCGGCTCTACCCGCGACCGCCGGTGGATGACCTGTCGTATTACGGCTTGCTGGACATCGGTTTCGTGCTCAATGCAGCGCAGACGCTGCCCGTGACTTTCATCCGCGAATCACTGGGCGTGTTTCGCCAGAACGCGCAGCAGACCACCCATGCCACACACACGCATGGCGGCCGCGTGGGCCATCTGGTCTGGGTCAACTATGCCCTGGCGGCCTGGCGTGACGGTTATCTGACGTCCGAGCAGGCCATGGTCGCCATCAATATCGTCACGCGCCGCATCGATTACCACTTCAGCAAGGATCCGATCGTGGCCGAATACTTCAAGATCGCCGAAACACAAACCGCATCGCTCGACACCTTCTACGTTGCTTTTCGCGATTTCTGGCTGCGCCTGCTGGCCAGCAATCCTGGCACGGCACCTGCATCAAACACAGGGCACATCAAGGTTGCGTAAGGCCAGGGAGCCCGCATGAATACCAAACCAAGCATCTACGTCACCCAACCGGACCTGCCGCCGCTGGACGAGTTCATTCCCTATTTGCGGCAGATATGGGACAGCAAAGTGCTTACCAACAGCGGTCCTTTTCACAAGCAGTTTGAGACGGAACTGGCCGAGTATCTTGGCGTCAAGCATATCTCGCTGTTCACCAACGCCACGATTGCGCTGGTCACGGCGCTTCAATCGTTGCGCATCGGCGGCGAGGTCATCACCACGCCTTATTCCTTTGTGGCGACAGCCCATTCGCTGCTGTGGAACGGCATCAAGCCTGTGTTTGTCGACATCGAGCCGGACACCTTCAACATCGATCCGGCCAAGATCGAAGCCGCCATCACGCCGCAGACCACGGCCATCATGCCATTGCATTGCTACGGCCGCCCCTGCGATGTCGAAACCATCCGCAGCATTGCCGACAACTATAACCTCAAGGTGATCTACGACGCGGCCCATGCCTTTGGCGTGCGTCGGCAGGGTGAGAGCATCCTCACCCACGGCGATCTCTCGGTGCTGAGTTTCCATGCCACCAAGGTGTTCACCACCTTTGAAGGAGGCGCCATCATCAGTCCGGATGTGCGCACCAAGCAGCACATCGACCATCTCAAGAACTTCGGCTTTGTCAACGAGGAAACCGTGGTGGCGACCGGCATCAACGGCAAGATGAGCGAGTTCAATGCTGCCCTGGGTCTGTTGCAACTCCAGCATGTCGATCGGGCGATTGCCCGGCGCCGCGATATCGATGCGCTGTACCGTGCCCAACTTGCGAACATCCCCGGCATCTCAGTACCCTCGCCGGCGCAGGATCTCGCAGCCAACCAGTCCTACTTCCCCATCCTGGTCGAGCCGGATTACCCGGTCAGCCGCGATGCGCTTTACAAACAGATGAAGGATGTCGGCATCCATGGCCGTCGCTACTTCTATCCCTTGATCTCGGATTTTCCGATGTACCGCGGCCTGCCTTCGGCCAATGCGGACCAGCTGCCCGTGGCGCGTGCGGTGGCATCGAAAGTGATCTGTCTGCCCATTTATCCCGCGCTGAGCGATGACGATGTTTGCCGCGTCGCAGCCATGATCCGCTCGCTCAGCTGAACTTGACTGGCAAGGAAGAGCACGCATGCCCTATTGCTGCATTTGCGATCAGCCTGTAGCGCAGTGGCTTCCCCATCCTCAGCAGGCGCAGCGCAGTCCGCTCATGATCATGCTGGACACGGTAGGTTCGGATTTGTCCATTTACACCTGTCCGTCCTGCTATTGTTCCGACCGGGATCGCCATCTTTGGCTGTACATGAAAGCCTCGGGTCTGACCGATCAACTGCAGGGTGCCAGCATCCTGCACATGGCGCCCGAGAAGCATCTGGAGCCCCGCCTGGCCGCCTGCAATCCCAGGAGCTATGTGTGCGGCGATCTATATCCCACGCAGCCCCACCATCAGCGCATTGACCTGGAATGCCTGCCGTTTGAAGACAACAGCCTGGATCTGGTGATCTGCAACCATGTGCTGGAGCATGTTCTCAAGATTGAACTGGCGCTGACGGAGATCACGCGCTGCCTGCTGCCGGGAGGCATTCTGATTGCGCAGACGCCATATGCCCCGAGTCTCAAGCACACCTTCGAGATGAAACAAGTGCCCGATGCCGTTACAGCGAAGCTGCTCTATGGGCAGGAGGACCATGTTCGTCTTTTCGGTGGAGACATGGAAGACTTCTTCCATGCTGCCGGTTTGCAAGGCAAGTTGCTGGAGCATCGGGAACTGCTGCCCGATGTGGATGCCGCCGAGTTCGGCTGCAATGCTCGCGAGCCTTTCTTTGCCTTCTGGAAACCGCGCGCCGAGACAATCCGAGAGTAAACTCAACGAAACGAATCGACTGCCCGAATAGCCATGGAATATTTTGAAATTCTGTCGCCTTGCTTAATGGATGCGTTGCCCACTCTGGCTTCGACCATCCAGTTGCGCGGGCAGTCCATCCATGGCATCGCATTGCTTTCCAAACCATTGAAAGGCTACTTGACCTTCTGCGATCGGATACCCGCCGGAGAGGTCAACATCACCTGCACTCAGACCATCCTGGTGCCCCACGCATTGGAAGCGGATCTTGCAAGGCTGTTTCCCTCTGCCACACTCGTTGCCGTCTCGGATCCTCGAGCGCTGTTCATCGACACGCTTGAATATCTGCAAAAGTCGAACCTGCTCAAGCTGACGTCACTCATGCCCGGCAGCCCGACGATTGCATCCGACGTCAGACTGGGCGAGCGTGTTGTGATTGAGCCGGGAGTTCAGATCGATGCCGGTGTGACCATCGGCAGCGGCACAGTTGTTCGC
>JBAYVV010000288.1:0-3813 GCA_041674465.1 Sterolibacterium sp. | reverse complement strand
TCGTCGCCAAGCTGTTGGCGAAACCCGGAGAAAGTCTGGCGGTGGATCAGGCGATTATCGAGTTTCGCTGAAGGGAACGCATTTCGCACACGTCCACTCAGCCAGTTTGACAAGAAAAGCTAAGTAGCATTTGAGAAATGATCTAGCATTGATGATGGTCAACCACTGACATTATTCAACGCGCTAGGCTGGTGAACCATTTTAATGGTTACCCACCCTCCAAAAAGCAGCATGGATTACTCTCAAGATAATTGGTGCTATTTGGCGTTCCCGTCCGGTTATGTGTGGACAGATTCCCGTTTGAAAGATTTGACTGATGCTGAACATTAACGCGATAGTCTTTCGTTGCCTGGTGCTGGTCACGCTGATGTTTGGCTCAGGCGCACCGGCATCCGCCGGGGATGAGAAAATCTATACGTTTGCCGTCATGCCTTCGTCCCCGCCAGTCACTTTGCACATGCAGTGGATGCCTTACGTGAAGCAGCTTTCCAGGGATACCAAACTAGAATTCCGTATCAAGCTGTACGAAAAAATGGCCGAATTCGAAAAGGATATCTGGAGCGGGGTGCCCGACTTTATTTTTTCCTCGCCCCTGCAGCTCATGGTGGCCCATGCATCGAGCGGTTATGCACCTCTGCTGCGCGGCAGACGTCCGGTCACTGTCGGACTTTTCGTGCGCAAAGACTCGCCGATCAGGAGCATCGACGATCTGGCCGGCAAGAAAATCGCCTTTGTCGGCAACAAGGCGCTTTGCAGCGTTGCCATGCAGCACCTGCTGGCGAAGCACAAGGCCCAATTGTCCTTTGAAAAGGAATACACCGGCTCGACCAGGAACGTGATCATCAATGTGCTCCTGGGCAGGAGCGATGCCGGTTCGGTTTTCATACCGGATATGGCGCGGGAGTCCGAGGACACTCGCAGCCAGCTTCGTGAGATTGTTGAAACGCCGGAAATTGCTTCTCATCCGCTCAGCGCCCACCCACGTGTGCCCCGCAAGGACCAGGAGGCGGTGAGGAATGCCACGCTCGCCATCGCCGCGACCGAGGACGGCGCAGAGCTTCTCAAGATGCTGAGGCTGGCGGATCCAGTCGCCGCAGATTACGCGCGAGATTACCGAACACTGGAAGAAATCGACGTCAAGGGCCTCGCCAACTGGGGACAGTAACATGTCGCTTCTGCCGCACCGGTTGAATGCCCGAATCATTCTGAAGGTTTCGTGTATTCTGCTGGCGACCGGGATCGCTTTCGGCTGGATGAATACCAGGGTACAGACGGCCAGCCTCCTGGCAACCATGCGCCTCGATTCGTCGATCATGGTGAGAAACTTCGCTGAAAGCTGCGCCCGTCACCTGCTGGTCCAGGATTATGCCGAGTTGGAAAGCTTTCTCCTGAAATCGGCGGACTTGCCGGATATACGGCGACTCCAGGTCTGCGAACCAAACGGCGCTCTGCTCTGGAGTGTCGAGCGCGGCCCCGACGGACAAGCACAGGCCAGGACGGGCATCGCCCGCCTGGTTCCCCCATCATCCCAATCCGCAGTGGCCGCCATGGAAGACAATGTACTGGTCATCTGGCAGCCTATCGTGGCAGGAAGCCTGCTGGGCTGGATCAAAGCCGATTTCAGCCTAGCGGCGATTCACGAGGCACAGTCGACTACCTGGAGAAACACCATTTTCCTGATCATATCCTGGATTATTGGCACCGCCTTCCTGATTGTCCTGGTTCTAAGCCCTATCGTGCAATCGA
This sequence comes from Sterolibacterium sp., assembly GCA_041674465.1. Taxonomy (GTDB): domain Bacteria; phylum Pseudomonadota; class Gammaproteobacteria; order Burkholderiales; family Rhodocyclaceae; genus JACRAR01. The sequence continues at coordinate 2,067 of JBAYVV010000288.1, read as the reverse complement.
TCGGCAAGCTGACCGCTTTTTCGAAGCAACTCGACGAACGCAAGGGGGAGCAGATTTCTGTCGGTGACCAGCCGCTCGAAATTGCCGAGTTGGAGAAGTCCATGAATGAGGCCTCGGTCAAGCTGTTATCCACGGAGCAGCAATTGCTCGATAAGCAAGCGCGCTTGCGCGAGAGCGAGGAAATGTACCGTTCGCTTGTCACTTCCATGGCAGAAGGAGTGGTTTTCCAAGCGGTGAATGGAGAAATAACGGCAGTCAATCCGGCAGCGGAAAGAATCGAGGGGCGCAGCTTCGCGCAGATGCTCAGCAAGACCCCGGAGGAGGCGCAAGGGACAGCCCTGTACGAAAACGGCCAGCCTTTCCCCGGCGAGCTGCATCCCGCCATGGTCACTCTGCGTACCGGGGAACCTCAAGTCGACGTGGTCATGGGTATTCACCGGCCGGATGGTGCGCTGGTCTGGATTTCAGTCAACTCACAACCATTGATCGCTGCTGGCGATACCCGGCCTTATGCCGTGGTGACGACATTCCATGACATCACCGAGCGCAAGCACGCCGAGGATAAACTCATGCGAGCGAATGCCGATCTGCAGCGCTTTGCCGAAGTGACAGCGCATCACCTGCAGGAACCTGCGCGACGCATGGCCAATTATGCCGAACGTCTGAGCACGCAGCTTGGCCCTCGGCTCGACGATGACGAAGCGCAACTGTCGCTCGAATTCATCAGACAGCAGGCGCGCCGCGAGCAGATTTTGCTGCGCGATGTCGAGCGTTATCTGGCGTCAGATCAACCACGCAGCAAGGTCGAGTCGGTCGATGTGCGCCCGGCCGTCGCCAGAATATTGGAGCAACTGAGAAACAGGATCAACGAAACCGGCGCAGAAATCGTCTTGAACAATCTGCCGCCATGCCGCATCGACTTGCCGCGCTTCAATGACATTTTCATGATCGCCCTCGAAAATGCCCTGACTTACGGTCGCAGCCAGCATCCCTTGCATATCGAGATAGCGGGCGAATGCAAGGACAATAAAGTTCGCTACAGCGTCAGCGATAACGGGCCCGGTGTGGAAATGCAATATCGCGAGCGGGTGTTCCGGGTGTTCGAACGATTGTCATCGGATGACACTGAAGCCGGTACCGGCATCGGGCTCGCAATCCTACGCCGCGTCGTGGAAAGTTGCGATGGGCGCGCTTGGATCGATGAAACCCTAGGCGGCGGCTGTCGGTTGCTGTTTGAGCTACCTGCGGGAGAACCGTTATGAACGACACCGTGCGACGTTTTGATATCCTGCTGGTTGAAGATGAAAGGGCTGATGCCCACTTAGTGAAAACTGCCATTCTCGAAAACCGTATTCTGGCCGACGTACAGCATGTGTTAGACGGCCGCGAGGCTCTCGAATACCTTCGCCATCAGAGTCCGCGCTTTTCCGAAACCCGACGTCCGGATCTGATCCTGCTCGATCTCAACATGCCACGCATGGATGGCAGAGAATGTCTAGCCGAGCTTAAGCAAGACCCGGATCTGTGCAGCATTCCAGTTGTCGTTCTGACGACCTCCGAAGTCGAGCGCGACGTTATCGCTTCATATAACCTGGGCGCTGCCGGCTACATTACGAAACCGATCGATCTGATGCAGTTCATGACCGTCATTCGCGACCTGGGCAATTACTGGTTTGCATTGGTGAGCCTGCCCGACAAAAGCAAACCGGCGGTCGGTCCATGAGTTGATGCGGGCTGACGTGATCATGCCCCGGTCCCCGACCCAAGCGATCCGTTGAATGCCAAACCGCTCTTTGATCTTGGCGACCTGCGCCGCCACGGTGGAAGGATCGGCGCTATTGCCGGGAAACACCACAACAGCGACCGGGCAGCCGTCCGATGAACAGATCAGGCCGAAGACGATCTGCTCATAGTCACGCTTGTCGTCCCCAAGCTATTGACGCAACCCGCCGAGAGCCTGGCGGTGTATCAGGCGATCTTCGAGTTTCGCTCAGGACCAGGATTGGAACGCATTTCGTAGACACCTCCCAAGAACTGAATAATCAATACCAGATCATTCAGACCAAG
>JBAYVV010000287.1:0-3820 GCA_041674465.1 Sterolibacterium sp. | reverse complement strand
TAAACGTACGTCTGGAAAGCGTCTGCGGCGTGCAGTGCTCTCCTGTCCAAGGGCTCGAGAACAACAAGCGCGGTGATCGTGAGTGTCGAGATTTGGTGCATGCGACCGGCGTATCGGCGACAACAGTTCTATTCCTCGCTAGAGGAATTGCCACCGAGCACCACATCGCAGAAACAGATCTTCCTGCTTTGCGAACGATGTCGGTTCTTTGTCATGAATGACCACGCAGACCTTGGCAGCTTGGCTTCTCCGATTCACTAAGAAACAGCTTTAGGTTTTCGCAGCACCACGGCCTCAATTCCTCACGGGACAAAGGCTACATAGATTCTTCCGATAAGTTCCAACAACAGCTAGGGGGGTTCATGGGATCTGAAAAAAGTAGTGCAAACGTCGAGGCAGGGTCATCCAAAAATTGGGTGGTAGCCTCAACTGTATTTGGATCAATCGTTGAGTGGTACGACTTCTACATATACGGAACAGCCGCCGCCCTTGTTTTTGGGAAGCTATTCTTTCCCACATCCGATCCATTCGTAGCGACGATCGCCGCATTGCTAACCTTTGCTGTTGGACTCTTCGCGCGTCCGTTCGGAGCCGTCTTGTTCGGGCATTTCGGCGACCGAATTGGCCGTAAGAGCGTTATGTTGTTCACCATGATCCTGATGGGGGTTCCCACGGTACTGATTGGCTGTCTCCCCACGTATGCAACTGTCGGTGTCTGGGCTCCAGTCATGCTCGTAACACTCCGGATAGTACAAGGCCTGGCACTTGGCGGTGAATGGGGTGGGGCCGTTCTCATGGCGGTAGAGCACGCGCCGGGTCACCGAAAATCAGTGTTTGGAAGCTTGCCGCAAATGGGTGTTCCTGCCGGCGTCCTTCTCTCCGCCGGAGTATTCGCACTCGTTACCCGTATGCCAGAAGCCGACTTTCTCGAGTGGGGCTGGCGGCTCCCATTTCTCATTAGCTCCATACTCATCGGCTTTGCGATTTTTGTTCGTATGCGCATTCAGGAAAGTCCAGAGTTCGAACTGGCACGGAAGGAAGAACGTATTGAGCGTATCCCGATTGTCGCTGTGCTGAAACGCAATATGCCCGCGGTCGCCCTCGCTGCAGGAGCAAAGCTGGGCGAAGTCACGCTGTTCTTTCTTACGACCGTCTATCTGGTCAGTTATTGCACAGGCAAGCTTGGATTGCCACGGGACTTCGTGCTGGGTCTTGTGGTGTCAGGGGCCGCACTCGCGCTCGTTAACATGCCGATTGCCGGCTGGCTTGGGGACCGCTTTGGAGCGCGCCGGATCTATGTCCTTGGGGCCGTACTTCTCGCGATAGTTTCATTTCCAATGTTCTTCCTTCTTGAGACTAAGGCCCCGGTCGCCATGGCAGTTGCCTTTATCGTCCCGATTGGTTTCGTGTTCCCATTGATGTTTGGTCCTCAACCCAGCCTCTACTCAAAGCAGTTTCCGGCTGAACTCCGCTACAGTGGTATGTCGCTCGGCGTTAGTCTCGCCAGCGCGGCAGGTGGCGGGCTTGCCCCAGTGATTGCAACGACGTTGGTTCAGTCATCGGGAAATTCGCTACAGGTGGGGTACTACATGGCGGGAATGGCGCTTGTTTCGGCGGTCTCTGCCTACATGATGAAGCGCGCCTGATTCGACGAAGACGCGGTGGGTTCTATGTATTTCGCATCGCCCCGTCTTCAGGTTTGTTCGAGGTTACCCGTCCCAGGAGCCCCAGCGCTCCTGGGGCCATAGCTCTGAAGGGAAATATCTCTCTACAGGCACCCCCACGACAAATCCATCTCAATCCTTCAGCGCGAGGGCGCGCCCGTGTTGTAAGCCGCAGTGCGGTCAACGACAAGGGGGTAGCCTTCTTAAGGGTAGCTCCGTACCGTCGCGAATTGTTATCCGGGGCCATTCACTGATCACGGTGGGTCATTCGAGCCCGTTCGTAATGGGGCTCCCGGTTGTTTTTTGGAGTTTTCTGGACATAGGGAGAATATGGCTTGCTTGGCTAGTCATCACTTTCAGAATTTACGGACCATAAAAAACTGCACCTACAGCAAATAAATATGCGAAAAACCTATGCCAATGACAGCCAATTCGCGGTGATCGATACCGCGGAGAAGGATATTCCATTACGCGAGGACATCCGTCTTCTGGGGCGGATTCTCGGCGAAATCCTACAGGAACACGAAGGTGATGCCGTCTTTGCAACCGTGGAGCGGTTACGCCAAGCTTCGGTGCGCGTCAGTCGCGATGACGACTGGGGTGCAGGTCGCGAAATGGTCGCCGGCCTCAATGACCTAGATCCATGTTTGGCCAATACAGTAGTCCGCGCCTTTTCCACTTTCCTGCAATTAGCCAATTTGGCCGAGGATCACCACCATATCCGCCGCAATCGAGAGCACGCTAGGGCTGGCTCGCCACCTCGGGAAGGCAGTCTCGTCTTTACCCTAGATCGTCTTGACGAGGCAGGAGTGACCCCGGTAGCCATCAGAGAGACTATAGGTCTCACCATCGTCACCCCGGTGCTCACCGCCCATCCCACCGAAGTCCAGCGCAAGAGCATTTTGTCTCTGCAGCGCACAATCGCCCAACTTCTGAATGAACGCGACCGCAATAGTCTTTCACCTGCCGAAATTGAGGAGAACGAAGACGACCTTAGAACAGCTGTCCTTGCCCTATGGTACACACGGTTACTTCGCCCGCATCGTCTGACAGTAATTGACGAAGTAAGGAATGGCATTTCCTACTTTGATGACACCTTCTTCGTTGAACTCCCAAAACTGTATGCCCAGTTTGAAACCCTTCTTCGGCGCCGCTATTCAGGCATAGGATGGAGCCTCCCACCTTTTTTCCGCATCGGCTCATGGATTGGTGGCGACCGCGATGGCAACCCGTTCGTCACTGCGCCAATTCTTGTCGAGGCCCTGCGCCTGCAATCCGCCTCGGCCTTGACCTATTACCTGTCAGAAATACATGCTTTGGGGGGAGAACTTCCACTCTCGGCAACGCTGGTAAATGTTTCCGCTCAACTGCATGTGTTGGCGGAACGGTCTCCCGATACCTCCCCCCACCGCTCCGATGAGCCATATCGGCGGGCGTTAACGGGTATCTACGCCCGTCTCGCGATAACGGCGCGGAGCCTAAGCGATTCTGAGCCTCCGCGCCGTGCGATCGGTAAGGCCGACGCCTACGCGGGCAGCGAAGAACTTCTGGATGATCTGGGGGTGCTTGCCGCCTCGTTGGCGGATCACCGCGGCGCCAGGCTGGCAGGTCGCCTGCAACGGCTAATCCTGGCAGTTCGGAGTTTCGGCTTTCATCTGGCTCCTATCGATCTTCGGCAGAATTCCGCTGTGCATGAACGTACAGTTGCGGAGGTCCTTTCTGCGGCAGGACGCTGCTCTGACTATCTCGCCCTGGCGGAAGACGCTCGCGTCGCCTTGCTCTCCGAAGAGATTGCGAGCCCGCGACCACTCTACTCGCCCCATTTGACCTATTCGGATGAAACCAAGGGTGAGTTGGAAATATTCTTTACCCTGCGCACGCTAAAGCAGGTCTATGGCGATGAGGCACTACCCAACTGCATTGTTTCCAAGGCCGATGGAGTGTCTGACCTCCTGGAAGTGGCTTTGATGCTGAAAGAAGCTGGGCTGCTGCTTCCCGGTGCCGATTTCGCCCTAACCGTCAACATTATCCCTCTGTTCGAAACCATCGAGGATCTGCGCCGAGCGCCGGAAACCATAGACGGACTGTTGTCGCTGCCAATTTACCGGACGCTGTTGCGCACTCGTCGGAACGAACAAGAAATTATGCTCGGCTAT
>JBAYVV010000286.1:0-3858 GCA_041674465.1 Sterolibacterium sp. | reverse complement strand
TTGACGGCATCAGCGGCGCGAATTTGTTCACCCAGCTCGAACACGCCGCCGGCCTCGCCGCCCGGGGAATCGATATCGAGCAGGATGCCCTCGACATTCGGATCCGCGACCGCAGCATCGACCATGCCGCCGATCTCGGCGTAGGAGGTGAATCCGGACATCGGCTCAAGACCCAGGGTGCGCCGCACCAGCGTGCCGATGATGGGAATCACGGCAATGCCGGTGGGTGCCTCAATCATCGGTCTGGACTGAGGCAGTGCGACAGCGGCATTGATGTCCGGCCAGCCGATACGCTCGCCCAGGACGGACAGGATGATTTCGAGTTTGGAACGGGCAAGCAGCAGCGGCGTCCCGTAAAGACGGGATGCCAGGTGGGGCAGTTGCATATCAGTTTCCTTGCGGTTGTGAGTCTTGTGGGGTCACCGGTGCCGGCGAAGTCGTCGACAATTCGTGACGCGGGTCAGAATCAAAAATCAATCCCAGGCCATCTGCCCGCGCGTTATCCGCCGCGATCTCTCGATCGACATCCTCGGCGTCATAGCCGTTGGCCGAGATGGCTTCGGAACGTGACATCAAGCCGGAACGAATCGCCGCCTTCATGGCATCTGCTTCTTTCAGCGGATCGACCCATTGCCAGCCTTGAGGAATCCATTTCACGGCGAGATATTCACGTCGCTTGGCGATACCACCACGTGCGTAACCCGGCAGTACCAAAGTCCCTTCAAGCACGGCCTGCTCAATAAACGCCTGCCAGATCGGCCGGCACAACTGGTGGACGATCACCCCATGCTGCAGGGCTTCGACGCGACGACGAAATTCCAGCAGCCCGGCACGGATCGAGGAGTAGTTGACCATCGACAGGTCCCCGGTCAATTGCTCATAGGTCACGCCCATGGCGGCGGCCACTGCCCGGAACTGCATGCGCAGGAATTCCGAATAGGAGCCACCCACATCGGCGGGCTGGCTAAACTTGATGTCTTCACCAGGCTCGAGAATCTGCATCGTGCCCGGCTCCAGTCCGGCCAGTGCCATGCCATTGGCGTTGGCCAGTCCTTCGCCCAGGAGGTTGTCTTCCGGGGCCAGGCGCGTCACAAACCCGGCAAACATGGCGGCGGTTTTTTTGCGCACCAGTTCGGCATCGTCGTACTGGTCGAGTTCATTGAGCTTGACCAAAGCACGCGCCAGCCAGGGCTCTCCGCGAATCTGCCCAGGACGCAATGGTCGGAACAGATGCAGGATCTCGGTGGCCGGTACGCGCACGGTTTCCATCCCGCCATTGCTCGACATTGGTGCCAGGGCACCATCTTCGGGATGGGATCGATACAGGTGATAAGCCACCCGCCGTCCGAGACGATCGAACTCGATTCCGGCACGAATCAGATTGCCGTTGTCGGCCGTGGTGTTCAAGGTCACCGGCAGATGCTCGGGCTCCAGCACCTGGAGTTGCAGCGCCACGACCAGACCGTCTTCGGGACGTCGATAGCGCAATCGCACCAAGGACTCGCCACCTTCCAGCATCGCCCGGCAGGCCAGGGCTTGTAGACCATAGAAGTCAGTGAGCCCGGCCGCATCGGCGTCCACGGTCCAGTCCCGCCAGAGGGATTGAATGTTTTCTCTTAAAGTGGCATCCCTGACCATCGACTGCGGCTTGATGCCGGTACCGATGGCATTGGCGACATAGGATTCCAGTGCGGCATTGGCCCAGGCATTTCTGCGCACCAGATCACGGCTCTTGGCGCGCAACTCGGTTTGCGAATGCATCAGTGCCGCAATCGCACCGGGATTACCGACCGACCAGGCCAGCGAGCGTCGACCACTGCCGACCCCATCGTAGGTCGGGGTCTGGCCGAACAACCGGCGAGAGAAGCGTTTCAGCCAGCTCATCTCAGAAACCCTTGCGGGTATTGATGCGTATCTGGCGGGGTGCTCTGGGCCACAGTCCAGTCCCTACCGCCTGGTCGTGCAAGCTACGCTCGACCAGCGCGATGGCTTCCTTCAGTTCCTCGACCGTGCGGTACTCGACGGTCTTGTCGCCAAAGGTGACCCGCTTCTCTCCCTTGGCCAGTGCCGACTCCAGCGCAACCAGTTGTTCCTCGGTATAGGCCATCAGCGATAGACCACCAGATTCATTTCCGTGGTGTCGGCCAGCGACGTGCTGGCCGTGGTGCAGATCACCTCGACATGCGTGGCGGTCTTGACGTCGGTGGTGGATCGGGCCAGTGCCGTGCGCACCGTTCCGGTATTGCCGGTGCTGCGGGCAAACGCCAGCCAGCAATAGCTGGCATCCGCAAACGGCGTGGCAAAGGTGATCCGGTAGCGCCCGGCGGCAAGACGCGTGACACCGGAGACGTTGTGCGAGGCGTTGATCACGATTGCACCGCCGATGTAGCCAAAGCACACCCAGGCGCGTGCAATGCCTGGGTGATCCGGACGGACCAGTGTCTTGACCTCATTGGCCAGACGCGTCGCCAGGGCACTGACTTTGGAGACCAGGCTCATGCTCAGGCAGCCAGGGCGGTTTCGAAGATCGCGACGAAGTCCGTGGCCGTGTCGCCCACATCGGTACTGGCCACCGCCCCGATGTTGCTGCGGGCCTGGAGTTGCTCGGGCGCCGTGAGCGTCTGCGCGGCATCAAAGCGCACGCGCTTGTCGATCGCTGCGGTAATCGCGGCAATGCCGGTCTGGTCATTCTGGATGGCCTGCTGCAGTTCGAGGAGGGTGTCGTAGGCGGCATCCGCCCCACCGAGGATCTGGGCACGCAGATCATCGAGCAGTGTGACGATCTTGGAAGCCGAGAATGTCGTGGTGGTACTGCCGGGCGCCGCATCATTGATGACCGCCGCCAGGGCAATGGCCGCCTTGAGCTCATTGATGGCGGATACCAGCGTGGACTTGTCGGTGGTCGACAACGACGAGAGGTTGCCGATCTTCGCATAGACCGACTTGAACTCATCGGCGACACGGATGACCAGACTATGGATTTGGGTTTGCAGACTCATGCTTCAATCTCCTTGGTGGGTGGGTAAATCAACTGAGCCAGCGGCTGCGGATCAGGCGGCGCGCTGGTTTTTGGGCGGCAGAAACAGCGAGGCCACCTTCGGGTTTGTGTCCTTGGGTGGCCTCGGCATCTTGTTCAACGGGGTGTTCAGGTGGATCCGGGTTCTGGATCCCGAGTTGCCTTTCCAATTCGCGCCAGTGACGCTCCTCGAAGCGGTCAAGGCCGGAGGCGGCCGCAGCGGCTCGGGCATACACATAGCAATCCAGGGCTTCATTGCGCTCGCGCATCTTCTGCCACTCGCGATGGGCAAAGCCATTCCTGTCTCGCCGGGTAATCAGTTGCTCGGCGCACAACTGCTGAATGAACTCGGCATCGACCTTGGGCAGATGCACATATCCAGCCGGAAACCGCACCACACCATCCTCATCAGTGTCGATGCTCTTGCGCAGGTTGTTGTAGAACTCCAGCTTGGCGATGCCACCAGCCACCGAGAACACTTTTATCCCCCGGCGCAGTCGTTTGCCGCCCGTGGTGGCATCCACTGCGGTCGGGGTTCCGACCAGGGCTGCGCCGCGGGCGATCCCCTTGACGGCCATGACCCGGGCATCGCGCACGGCCCGCACAAAGGCATAGGCTTCCTGGGTGGCAAAGCCGGTGTCGAGGGCAAACCGGGCCAGCGGTATCGCAGCCCCGGTGGCATGGGTCCAGAATTCAGAGAGTACCTGCCCGAGTGCTTTCCAGACTTCGCTACGTGCCGTGTCACCCATCAGCACACGATGCTCGATCAGCCAGGAAGCCTTGCCGCGCCCGAAGGCCCAGATCGACACTTCGATGCGATCTTTCTGGACGTCGGCGCCACC
>JBAYVV010000285.1:0-3887 GCA_041674465.1 Sterolibacterium sp. | reverse complement strand
GCGACACCCTGGAGAAACTGCCGTCCTGTCTCAACAGTCAGATCGATTCCTTGCTGCCGCTTCGCTCGCAAGATACGCGCCCAATTTCTTCGTAGGCGTACCTGGTAGCGACTCACGCTTACGACCGATATGTGCGTCGTGTGCACCGGGAGGGCGGGCAAATTCCCCCAATCTCCTGCGCTCCCCCTGCCCATTGCCTTCAATCGCCCCAATGTCCACGTCCTGATATGGAGATCCCAGAAAAACATCTCCTGGGTGACTTGAAGCTTGACGATCCGGCCCAGATGCTTTTAGATGCCGACAGTCCTTCGTCGAGTTATTGCCTCCATGTCATCATCAGGCCGTTTAGGCGCCAACCGCATTGCCCATCCCCGGGGGCGTCGCATTGATGCGGCGACCCGGGAGGAATTGGTCAATCTGCTGGGTTCGGCCGGATTGCGCCGCGAACTGCTCATCGAATACCTGCACATCATCAATGATGCGCGCAAGCATCTGCCGGTGGCCTTGCTGGCAGCACTGGCTGAAAAACTGAAAATTTCCCAGGTGGAAGTGTTCGAAGTGGCGAGCTTCTATCACCACTTCGATGTCGTCCAGGAGGGTCAGCCTGCCCCGCCGCAGGTGACGGTGCGGGTCTGCGCCACCGGTGCATGCGCGCTGGCAGGTGGTGAGACCCTGGCAGACAAGCTTCGGCAACTGCTCGGCCCGCAGGTGCGGGTGGTTGAAGCCCCTTGCATCGGCAGATGTGACCGTGCTCCCGCGGCGCTGATCGATGGTGAAGGCCTCGATGAAGTCACACCGGAACGGGTTTCTGCAGCACTTGACGGCTCCTTGCGCATGCCCGAAAACCCGGCGATACCCATGGCGCTGGCGGAGTACCGCCGTCAGGATGGCTATCGAATTCTTGGTGAATGCATGAGCGGTCAGCGCGTCCCCGCTGGCGTCATCGCCGAACTGGAACACGCCGGCTTGCGCGGTCTGGGCGGTGCCGGTTTTCCGGTCGGGCGCAAGTGGCGTGCAGTGCGCGGGCAGTCGGCCCCCCGGCTCATGGCGGTGAATCTCGACGAGGGCGAGCCGGGCACGTTCAAGGACCGTTGGTATCTGGAGCGCGATCCGCACCGCTTTCTCGAAGGCATGCTGATCGCGGCCTGGGCTGTTGGCATTGATGCCATCACCATTTACGTGCGGGATGAATATGCCGAATGCCGGCGCATCCTGGCCGCCGCCCTGGCCGAGCTGGCCAAGGATGCCACGCTCGCGCCGGGTCTGCCCAGGATCGAATTGCGACGCGGCGCAGGTGCCTACATCTGCGGTGAAGAGTCGGCGATGATCGAGTCGATCGAGGGCAAGCGCGGCATGCCGCGTTTGCGTCCGCCCTATGTCGCCGAAATCGGCCTGTTCGGCCGCCCGACCCTGGAGCACAATTTCGAGACGCTGTACTGGGTGCCCTCCATCCTGCGGGATGGCGCGCAGGTCTTTGCCAGTCAGGGACGCCATGGCCGCAGTGGCCTGCGTTCTTTTTCCGTATCGGGCCGGGTGCGCCAGCCCGGCGTGAAACTGGCGCCGGCCGGCATCACCCTGCGCGAATTGATCGCCGAATACTGCGGCGGCATGGCCGATGGGCATGAACTGTATGCCTATCTGCCGGGTGGCGCTTCGGGCGGCATATTGCCGGCAACCCTCGCCGACTTGCCGCTCGACTTCGACACCCTGCAACCCCATGGCTGCTTTATCGGCTCGGCGGCAATCATCGTCCTGTCGCAACAGGACTCAGTTCGTGACATGGCACTCGGCATGATGAAGTTCTTTGCCGCGGAATCCTGCGGCCAATGCACGCCCTGCCGCCTCGGCACCGTCCAGGCTGCGCAGCTCATGCAGGCTCCGCGCTGGGACGGCGCGCTGCTGCGCGATCTGGCGCAGGTCATGACCGATGCCTCGATCTGCGGGCTTGGCCAAGCGGCACCCAATCCGATGCTGTGCGTGCTGAAGTATTTCCCCCATGAAATCGGTCTGGGCCAAGAGGCTGAGCCATGAGCATCGAATTCACCCTCAACGGCCGCATCCTCAGTGCGCAGAAAGGCGAAACCATCCTTGCCGCGGCAAAGCGCCATGGCATGGCGATTCCCCATCTGTGCTGCCAGGACGGTATGAAAACTGCAGGCAATTGCCGCGCCTGCGTCGTCGAAATCGAAGGCGAGCGCAGCCTGGCGCCTTCCTGCAGTCGTCAGCCCGCGCCTGGCATGGTGGTGCACGCGGACAACCTGCGCGCCCAGCATGCACAGAAACTCGTGCTCGAGTTGCTTGGCGCCGGCCGCAAGGATTTGCGCGAGCAGAATCAGGCGTCGGAACTGGCGTACTGGTGCGAGCAGCTTGGCGTCACCGAATCGCGCTTCCCGTCCGCAGTGGAACGCATTGAGCCCGACTGTTCACATCCGGCCATTGCCGTGAACCTCGACGCCTGCATCCTCTGCACGCGCTGCCTGCGCGCCTGTCGCGACGAGCAGGCAAACGATGTGATCGGACTGGCCGGACGCGGTGCGCACGCCAGAATCGTCTTCGATTGCGCTGTCCTGCTCGGGAGTTCCTCCTGCGTGGCCTGTGGCGAATGCGTGCAGGCCTGTCCAACCGGCGCATTGATGCCGGCACGCTACAAGGCGGAAGACTTGCCCGCAGAGCAGGTGGTCTCGATATGCCCCTACTGCGGCGTCGGCTGCCAGTTGACCTACCACGTCAGCGACAACACCATCCGCTATGTCACCGGCCATGATGGCCCGGCCAACTCTGGCCGCCTGTGCGTCAAGGGGCGCTATGGCTACGATTACGTCCATCATCCGCAGCGACTGACAACGCCGCTGGTGCGGCGTGAAGATGTACCCAAGCAAGACAGCGAGCGCATCGATCCGGCCAATCCCTGGACGCACTTTCGCGCCGCCACCTGGGAGGAAGCGCTTGACCTGGCCGCCAGCGGGTTGCGCCGCGTACTCGAGCGGAATGGCCGTGCAAGCCTAGCCGGCTTCGGTTCGGCCAAGTGCAGCAATGAAGAAGCTTATCTGTTCCAGAAACTGGTACGCACCGGCTTCGGCAACAACAACGTCGACCACTGCACGCGCCTTTGCCACGCGTCCTCGGTGGCAGCGCTGCTGGAGGGCATCGGTTCCGGCGCGGTGTCGAACCCGGTGCGCGATGTGGCGCAGGCCGAGCTGATTTTCGTCATCGGCGCCAATCCCGGCGCCAATCACCCGGTGGCGGCGAGCTTCATCAAGAATGCCGCGCAGCGCGGTGCCAAGCTGGTCGTCGCCGATCCGCGCCGCATCGATTTGATGCGCTACGCCACCTGGAGCCTGCAATTCAATCCCGATACCGACGTGGCCTTGCTCAACGCGATGCTGCACACCATCATCGAGGAGGATCTTTGCGACCCGGCCTTCATTGCCGCACGTACCAGCGGCTTTGCGGAGTTGGCCGAGAAGGTTCGTGCCTACTCGCCGGAAGTCATGGCGCCGATCTGCGGCATACCCGCCGCGACCATTCGCGAGGTGGCGCGCGCATACGCCCGCTCCAAAGCGTCGATGATTTTCTGGGGGATGGGCATTTCCCAGCATATCCATGGCACCGACAACGTCCGTTGCCTGATCGCACTGTGCCTGGCCACCGGTCAGATCGGCCGCCCGGGTAGTGGCCTGCATCCGTTGCGCGGTCAGAACAATGTTCAGGGTGCTTCCGATGCCGGCCTGATTCCGATGATGTATCCGGACTATCAGCGCGTGGACAATCCGTCGGTCCGTCTCAAGTTCGAGGAATTCTGGGGCATGCCGCTGGACCCGCAACCCGGGCTGACCGTGGTCGAGACGCTTGATGCGGTTCATGCCGGCGTCATCCATGGCATGTAT
>JBAYVV010000284.1:0-4004 GCA_041674465.1 Sterolibacterium sp. | reverse complement strand
CGGCGATTTCGATCTCATCGAGAATTCGCGCCGCAAACTGGGGGTCTTGGCGCATTGCCTCACCCACAGTGCGCATGACCGCTATGACGCGATCCACGTTCTCCCCATAGGCCTCGTCGGCATCAACCACCGCATACGCAAAGCCCATGCTCATGTTGGTAACGGTCGATATGGTGTTGTTGGGGACAAAGTGCACGTTACCAGAATAGTCGCGTAGCCGCAGATAGCGCAAGGTCAACTCCTCGACAACGCCGGATTTGCCGCCGGCTTCGACCACGTCGCCGTGACGGATTTGATTCTCCAGCAACAGGAAGAAACCAGTGAAGTAGTCTTTGACCAGCGACTGCGCTCCAAAGCCAATGGCAATGCCTGCTACTCCCGCAGCCCCAAGAATCGGCGCGACGGAAACGCCCAGTTCGCCGAGGATCAACAGAGCCGTAATCACGGCGGTTGCCACTGTCAGCGCGTAGCGCACAACGCGTGATAGCGTTCGGATACGCTGGCTGTCCTCTAGTGAATCCTGTCGCTCAGCGATGGCTTCGCGCAGCTTGGGAAGCAGACGGTGGATCACGCGAAAAGCGATTATCGCAAGGATCAGTATCAGCACGATGCGCGCTGGCGCGGCAATGTGATCCGGAATCCAGATCAGGAAGCGATCGAAGTATTGGTTCATCGTGGCGAGCTGTTCGGACGATAGGAGATGAAGAAAGTGACTTCAATCCCAAATGCGTGAATAAGAGTCGGCATGATGAAAGGCAGGTTCATTCGAGAGTCACTTCCTTTCGGTATTGCGGTTTCGACGTTGGTATAGAAGAACTGGAATAGTACGAAGGTAGCGCGCGCTATATCGATTCGCCATCCGTAGATAACCAAGACAACCGCAGATTAGCGAATGTAGTGGGCATGCTGGCCGAGCATTTCTGGGGTGATCAGCGTGATGCCCTTATCGGTGACGTGGAAACGCTTGCGATCTTCCGCCGCGTCGTAGCCGGCCACCAATCCTTCGGGAATCCGGCAGTGCTTGTCGACGATCACACGGCGCAATTTGGCGCTGCGGCCGATATCCACCCTGGGTAGTATCACCGAATCCTCGACCGACACGTAGCTATGCACGCGGACACGAGAAAACAGCATCGAGCGCCGTACCACTGCGCCGCTGATGATGTTGCCACCGGAGACCAGGGAGTCGATCGCCATTCCGCGCCGGCCATCGTCGTCATCGAATACGAACTTTGCCGGCGGCAGTTGTTCCTGATAAGTCCAGATTGGCCATTCCTCATCGTAGACGTTCAGATCTGGCGTCACCTTGGTCAGCTCCATGTTGGCCTCCCAATACGCATCGATGGTGCCGACATCACGCCAATAGGGCGTTTCATCCGGCTGGTCGTTTTTCATACCGACACAACTCTCGGTGAAGTTATGTGCGAACGTACTGTAGCGCGATATCACATGGGGGATCAGATCCTTGCCGAAGTCGTGCGACGAATTGCGGTCCTGGCTGTCGCGAATCAGTTGTTCGTAGAGAAATTCGGTATTGAAGACGTACACGCCCATGCTGGCCATGGCGCGCCGGGGATTGCCGGGCATCGACGGGGGGTTCTTTGCCTTCTCGGTGAAGCTGAGGATGCGCCCGCTTCTGTCATGGCCGATGACGCCGAAGGCGCTGGCTTCCTCAATCGGTACATCAATGCAGGCCGCGGTGAGATCGGCGTTGGTCTGTACGTGCTGAGCCAGCATTTGCCCATAGTCCATTTTGTAGACATGATCGCCGGAAAGGATGAACACATACTTGGGACGGTTGCGGCGCAGGACATCAAGATTCTGGAAGACGGCGTCCGCGGTTCCCAAATACCAGTTTTCCGCAACCTGTTGCTGCGCTGGCAGCAGCTCGATAAATTCATCGAAGCGGCCATCGAGAAAGCTCCAGCCACGCTGCAAGTGATGGATCAGGCTTTGCGCCTTGTACTGGGTTGCGACACCGATGCGCCGGATTCCAGAATTGACGCAATTCGACAGAGTGAAATCGATGATGCGAAACTTGCCGCCAAACGGCACAGCCGGCTTTGAGCGCCAGTCGGTCAGTTGCAATAGTCGACTGCCCCGGCCTCCGGCAAGCACTAAAGCGTAAGCGGAGCGCGTCAGATGTCCATTGAGATACGGGCTATTTTTTTGTTGCTCGGTCTGCTTGGATGATTGCATGTGATTTCTCACTCCTTGGCAAAACATTTCTAAGAATCTCCGCCAGCAAGGCTGTTTGCTGGCATAACAATACGGGACACCAACACCTTATCCACTCGATTTCCATCCCTATTGACAACTTCAAAACAATAGCCAGATAGTCCCATGATGACGAAGCAAGATCGAAAAACACTTGACATATATGTTTACGTCCAATATTATTGCACAAATATTCTAGCAGGGCAAGATAAGGAACAAGAACGTGGTCAGACCAACAAGACCTGATGACGGGGTAGCGCCAAAGCAGAAGGCATTGATCCGTCCTTCCGATAATTCAAGGCGCGGCACCGAGGTCACAGCGGACGAAGTCTTCAGCAAGGTGTTGAGGCTTGTCCGTACCGTTCAGGCGGGACTGAAGAACATCGAAAGCAGTCATGGCGTGAGCGGGGCGCAGCTTTGGGTGCTTTGGCATCTCTCGGCCAAACCAGGCCAGCGAGTCAAGGAACTTGCCGAAGCGCTGCACATCCACCCATCTACTGCTAGCAACCTGCTCGACAAGCTTGAAGCGCGTGATCTGGTGCGCAGGGAGAGGCGGGATTCGGACAGCCGGGTAGTACGCCTGTATCTCGCTGAGGCAGGCCTCAGCGTGGTGAAAGGAATTCCAGGCCCGATGCAAGGCGAGTTGAGGCATGCGATACAGCAAGTGCCCATGCCGATTCTGGCAGGGCTGCTCGTAGGTGTAACGACCTTATTGCAGCTGATGGATCTCCCTCCCCCGAAGGGATCAAAGTAGTCACCCTGTTTGGCGCTGGATCGAAATGGAGAATATTCAAATGGCGACGTGGAACGAAATTGATCAGCGGGCGTTAAAAAAATTGATCGAAGCAACTGCTTCCGACTGGGCGTTAGGCAGCGGGGTGGCAAAGCGTTGCGTCCCGCGAGCAGCAATGGGGGGATGCATCAGAAAGACCATCTTCTCGCGAAGCGAACGCTCCAGACGAACCAAGGGGGGTGGGCGGAGAGCAACAACGGGGCAGGATTGCCCATGCAAGGAATTTCGCCGTTGGAATGATCATCGGTCCAGCGACACGAGGTTGGGACAGGGGAGATAGGTAGAACACCCCAGATGTCACCGACAATTGGGGTCAATGAAGCATCTCACAGGAGAATGTCATGCAAGTCCAAATCAACACCGACCATAGCGTCGAACTTAACGCAGCACTCGCGACTCACGTCCACGGCGTGGTGACGAAGGCCCTGAGTCGACTCAGCGACCACATCACTCGAGTCGAAGTCCATCTGAACGACGAAAGCAGCCACAAGATCACGCCAAATGACAAGCGTTGTGCGATGGAAGCGCGTCTCGAAGGCCGCCAGCCTTTAACTGTCACTCAACAAGCCGCGACATTCCATGAGGCCATTGATGGAGCGGCGAGCAAATTGTCCAGACGGATCCAGAGCAAGGTCGGAAGGCTGCGCGATCAGAGGATTCGGGCGCCGGCAGTGTCTCATCTAGAACAGCCGGCGACTGTCGGCGCCGATTGAATGTTGACCCAGTGATCGCCACAACGCAATGGCAGCAACATGGCAGCAACTTTGCCACTCAATCGGCTTTGTTCGAGAGTGTTGCCTTCTTGCCAAAGGTCCAAGTGTAGAAGAGATCCAGTGCGTTGTCGCTGCCGGCACTGCCGACAAGGGACAGACGACGCGACAGGGTCACGGTCAGCTTCACCATGCTCTCCGCCTTGCCCATGGCTTGTTCGTATGACAGGACCACGTTCGATGAGAGGTGTTTGCCAACGGTGACAATTTGGCTATTGGTGTCG
>JBAYVV010000283.1:0-4045 GCA_041674465.1 Sterolibacterium sp. | reverse complement strand
GCATGGTCGCGTGATCGAAGAAGTCGGCGGACAGGTAGCCGATGCGCAGCCGATCCCGCTGTGGTCGCGACGCCGGGTCGGCCAAGGGTGCCTGCTCAAGCACTCCGACACCGAAATGATTGATGGCGGCAAGTTCGCCCATGCGTTTTTGCAATTCGGGCGCATCGGGCAGGGCGAGAGCGAGGAAGCCGAAGGGGTCGATATAGGTATCGGCTTCCTTCAATTTGGCGCGCAAGGCGGCTTCATCCTTGCTGCGCAGTCTCCAGTCGCAAATTTGCGAGGCGCAATAGAATGCCTTGCCCAGCGCATAGCCGCGATCGTCACGGATTGCGCGGAAAAAAGGCTGGGCCTCGTCATAGCGGCGCTGGGTCTGCAGCAGGTTGCCGAGATTGTTGCGGGCGTCGGTGCAGGCCGGATCGATGCGAAGGGCTTCGCGGTAGCAAGCTTCTGCTTCGCTGCCGCGTTGCTGACCGGTCAGCGCATTGCCCAGATTGCACAAGGCGCTTGGCATTGAGGGTGCGAACCGGAGGGCTTCGCGGCTGGCGGCTTCGCCTTCGGGATACTGGTTGAGCGCATTGCAGCCGCCGGCCAGATTGACATGGGTTTCCGGCAGATGAGGTGCCAACTCGACCGCACGGCGGAATGCGGCCAGGGCTTGAGTGGCTTGTCCACGGATTTGCAGAATCCGGCCGAGATTGCAGTGGGCCATGGCGTTGCCGGAATCGACTGTCAAGGCCTGGCGCAGGCAGTTTTCGGCGTCCTCGATGGCGCCCAGTTCGAGAAGCTTCAGGCCGATATCGTTTTGCGCGACGCTGGACGTGGTCGTCAAGGAAGCGGCCTGGCGCAGGGCACCGATGGCTTCCGCAGTCCGTCCCAGGCCGCGCAGGGCGATGCCCAGATTGAAATGTGCTTCGGGCTGGTTGGCGAATTGGCGCAGGATGCGGCGACAGTATTTTTCGGCGGCTAAATTATTACCCTGGCCATTGGCTAGGCTGGCTGCACTGACCAAAGCACCCAGCCGGTTCGGCTCCAGTTCCAGGCAGCGCTCAAAACTGCGTGAGGCCTCCTTGCCACGACCAGACTGCATCTGGGCCAGGGCCAGATGTTCGATTACTTCCGCATCTGCACGCAGCAATTTTGCCGCCCGGGACAAGGGTGCGACCGCTTCATTGGCCCGTCCCAAATTCAACAGACCCAGACCAAGCAGGTGCCATACCGGCGCCGAATTCTGCCAACGCATTGAGCATTGTTCCGCTGCACTGACCAGGCGCTCCAACTGTCCGGATCTCAGCAAATTGACGAGTTCTGCGATGGGCGGTTGATTCGGGTTGGAATGGGGCAACATGGGTGTCGGTGGGGGTGTTGGTGGTGAGTGTTTTTCGAGCTTCATTCTACAACCGAAGCAGAGGGGTTTTTCTTGGGGTTTCTCTTCCTCCCGAGGCTCTGGAAGCGGATCGTAGCGACGTGAATGGGTGTAAGATATGCGCACACTCATTGGGGTGCTAATAAAAGCGGCTTAATTTACTACCGGGAGAGAAATACACATGCATACAAAAATGCGGGTCAAGAAGGTGATACTGGCAACGCTACCGGCGATCGTCGGCGGGCTTTATGCCAGCGTGGCAGGTGCAGCAGGTTTCCAGTTGCTCGAGCAAAATGCCAGCGGCATGGGGACGGCTTACGCCGGTTCGGCCGCGGTGGCGGACAATGCCAGCACGGTGTTCTTCAATCCCGCCGGAATGACCTATTTGCCCAAGGGCAAAAATATTGCCTTCGGCATTGATGCGATCAATCCGTCATCAAAATTTTCCAGCAACGGTTCCGCTGCACCGCTCCTGCAGACTTTAAGCAATAACAACGGCGGTGATGCCGGCGACCTGGCCTTCGTTCCGCATGGTTACTTCACCATGCCGATCAATGAGCAAATCACCTTCGGCCTCGGCATTGGTGCCCCGTATGGACTCAAGACGGAATACAACAGCGGTTGGGATGGCCGCTTCCAGGCGATCAAGTCGGATGTCAAGATCATCAATCTCAATCCTTCCTTGTCGTACAAATTGAATGACAAGGTCTCACTGGGCGTGGGTGTGAGTTATCAGCACCTGAAAGGCGAATTCACCAGTGCCGTGAATTATGCCGGCGCTGTGTTTGCGGCGGCTTACGCACGCGCCCTGGGTGCCGGCGCATCACCTGCTCAGGCTCAGGCAGCAGCAGCAGCGGCAGGACGCCCGGCAGGTGAAGGCACGGGCAACATCACCGGTAGCGATAATTCCTGGGGCTACAACCTGGGCATCATGGTCGATGTGACCCCGGAGACAAGACTGGGCCTGTCCTACCGCTCGAAGATCAAATACCACTTGACCGGCAATGCCGACTTCAGCAGAACCGGGATTCCGGCGATTGACGCAGTGCTCGGATCGCCGGCGAGTTCGGTGCGCGGCGGCGCCATCTATTCCGACATCAAGATTCCCGACACGTTGATCATCAGCGGCCTGCATCATGTGAACGCCAAGTGGGACATCATGGGCGACCTGTCCTGGACCGGCTGGTCGAAGATTCCCGTGCTGACCTTCAACTATGCGAGCGGCCCCGCCGCCTTGAGTTCGACCAAGGAAGACTGGAAAGATACCTGGCGCGCAGCGCTCGGCGCCAGCTACAAGTACAACGAGCAGTGGAAGGCCAAGGTGGGTGTGGCCTACGACGAAACCCCGGTTCCTGACGACACGCGCACGCCGCGTCTGCCGGACAGCGACCGGACCTGGCTTTCCGTGGGCGGCCAGTACAAGCTGACCAAGGACAGTGCCATCGATTTCGGCTACACCCACATCTTCATCAAGCATGGCAGCATCGACAACAACGCGGGTTCGCAGAATTCCTACGGGTTGTTGAAAGGCAGGTACAACAATGAGGTTGACCTGCTGGGCTTCCAGTATTCGCTGACCTTCTAATCGTCTGGCCGTTCCTTCTGCAAAGGCCTGCCAGGAGTAATCCGGTAGGCCTTTGTTTTAGGGCCCTAGCGCGGTGCCAGCCGCAGACAAACACTGCCCAGACGATTGCTGCCCAACTGCAATTCATAGCCGGCCGCTTCCGCCTGGCGGGCGGCTTGAAACAGGCCAATGCCATAGCCGCTCTCGGAGTGCACCGGTTCCCTGAACAAATTTTTCGCCAGAGGATCCGGAATTGGATCGCCATCGTCGCAAACCGTGAGGACTGCCTTGCCGTTCTGCCCTGACGCGGGTTCGAGCCGCGCTTCAATTCGCAGCAACGGTGTGCCGCCGCGCTTGTCGAGTGCATTTTGCAGCAGGTTTTCGATCACATGGGTAAATAGATCGGCGGGCAAGTCGACGCTTTGCAAGTCACCCGCTGACTCGAAGTAGATTCCCTGCTCGGCATAACGCTGGCGTTTTTGATCCCACCAGGCCTGTGCTGACTCGAATGCGCCCTGGTCATTGACCGGCTTGTGCAGCTTGGCCAATGCCTGTTGCAGGCGTTGCGAGATGACCGGCAATTGGCGGCGCAACAGGGCCTGGAATTGGGAAGAAAGCTGCTGGTCGTCTTTCTCCTGTTCGATTGCGAAACAGAGCGTGTTGAGCGATTGCAGCAAGTTCTTGACGTCGTGCGTCAGTCGCGCACCTGTCTCGTGAATCGCCTGGAGATAGGCCATTTGACTGAGTTGCCGGGCACTCAGTTTGGCGGCGTAGAACTCGCCGATGATCTGAACCACCAGAGTGAAGTGCCACAACATGGATGGACTCAAGGCGTGACGAGTGAATAGCACAATGCGCAGCGCACCGTGGCGAAATTCATTCGATTCGCCTTGTGTTTCGCCGAATTCACCTTGCTTTTGATGGACCTGCCATTCCCCGCCGATGACCCAGGGCAGACGATTGACCAGATCACCGCAGATGCCGGAGAGGAATTCTTCCGGATGGTTTTCTTTCTGGGCATGTTCCGCCAAAGAATGCATCCAGCGTTCAAATGGCAAACCGATGGAAAGCAGATAGCGCGAGAACATCGCGCTCAAGCCGGAGAACCCGGCCAGGGG
>JBAYVV010000282.1:0-4087 GCA_041674465.1 Sterolibacterium sp. | reverse complement strand
TCGTCCGGCGGCGTGCCGACCGCAATGAATAGCAACTCGCCATGCCGCACGCCCTCGGCGGCATCGATGGAAAACGTCAATCCTCCGGCCTTGGCGTTGTTGAGAATCAGCTCCTTGAGCCCCGGCTCATATATTGGAATGACGCCCTTCTGCAGTTCCTCAATTTTCCTTTCATCGGTGTCAATACAGATCACGGAGTGCCCCACGTCCGCAAGGCAAGCCCCAGTGACCAGTCCCACATAACCACTGCCAAAAACGGTGATCCGCATCAGCCTTCCCCGCGACTACTTGGGCCAGCTTCGCCAAGCAGTTGGTCAAAATATGAAATCGTCTTTTCGAGGCCTTGATCCAGCATCACCATTGGCTCCCAACCCATGAGTTGTTTTGCCAAGCTGATATTCGGCTGACGTTGCTGCGGATCATCCTGTGGCAGAGGTCTGAAAATCAACTCGGAAGAAGAACCGGTCAACGCCAAGATCCGCTCCGCGAGCTGACGAATCGTGAACTCGACCGGGTTTCCGAGGTTCACCGGCCCGGTTACCGCGCCCTGCGTTGCCATCAACCCAACAAGACCGTCAACCAGGTCGTCCACATAGCAAAAGCTTCGCGTTTGTTGGCCTTCGCCATAAATGGTGATGGGGTCGCCCCTTAACGCCTGCACGATGAAATTGCTTACCACGCGACCGTCGTTGGGCTGCATCCGGGGCCCGTAGGTGTTGAAAATGCGGGCCACCTTGATAGCCACGCCATGCTGCCGGTGATAATCAAAGAACAAGGTTTCAGCGCAGCGTTTGCCCTCGTCATAACAGGACCGAATGCCAATCGGATTCACCTTGCCCCAATAACTTTCAGTCTGTGGATGAACCTCCGGATCGCCATAGACCTCGCTCGTGGAAGCCTGCAAAATCCTGGCCTTGACTCTCTTGGCCAAGCCCAGCATGTTGATCGCCCCATGCACACTGGTCTTTAGCGTTTGGACCGGATCAAACTGATAATTGACTGGGGAGGCCGGACAGGCAAGGTTGTAAATTTCGTCGACCTCGACATAAAGCGGAAACGTGACGTCATGTCGAATTAGCTCGAAATAGGGATTGGCTAACAGGTGAATGATATTGCGCTTTGAGCCAGTGAAAAAATTATCTGCGCAAATTACCTCATTGCCATCGGCCAACAGACGCTCGCATAAATGCGATCCTAAAAATCCCGCGCCACCCGTAATCAGAATTCGCTTCATAAATCAACCCCTATCTCCCTTGGGCAATTGCGCCCTGAAATTATCTATCCATCGCAAGCCCAGCCTGCGCGCGATCTTGAGCGGAATGCGCTCAAGACGAGGCGGAACATACTCCGCAAGTTGCGCCCACTCTCTATTTTTCAGGGCGTCAACGATTTTGTCTTCCTGGTCACCGTCCGAGGCAAAAGTGAGGTCATCAGCCTGCACGCACCCGGTCTTCAGCATCGAGAATATCCGCTCGGGATCGGCTCCTTCAAAATAGGCATACCGAGTGGTTTCGATGGCACGCACAAAATCAATGTACTGCGGAAAGCGGCGTGCGTTCAGGTAGAGAAAACGCAAAGTCTTACGAACTATCAAATCTGGTTCAATGGGTGTCTGTGCTCCTTGACGATACAGAGAATCACGATCACGAAAGACACGAACAAAACCGGCATTCTCATAGCTGGCCGGGCCCAGGCATACAACTTGCTTCCCACAAACCCCGGCCTCCACGGCCGAGCTTCCACCATTCATTACGACAACATCAGCTTGCTGAATCAGATCATAGGTGCTGGCTCTTTGCTCGCTGGAAATACAGTAAATTCCCCTTCTCTTTGTCCAGTCGCGGTACCAGGCCAAAGAGCGTGCACCGGTCGTTCTACCGATATTTTCGGCCCAGTTGGGGTGGCAACGGACCACCACTTGCTCCGGTTTGATGGAAAACGCCTCGAACAGATCGTCCAGGGCGGTCGTATTATCCCTCCAGCCGCTTTTCCATTCATCATGACCGGCGAACTCGTTGCGACTGCTGGGCAGCACGAGGACCCTGGGTCCAGTCGAAGCCAGCGGCCAGGGAGCGGGCTCAGGCTTCTCGTTGTAGACACGCCACTCAAGGGAATTGCGCTGCAAGAACCGCTCGCTGGCCAATCTCCCGGCCAGTTTGGCTTGGGCTGAAGTCAGCGGCCGGCTTTCAAACTCAAGGGTCATCTTGTGAAGCGCCGCAATCGACAGACAATTGGCATTTGGAATCAAATACAAGCCATCGCCAAACCAGGTCCGCTCATGGGTAAGGTAAGGAATGCCGGCTTGCTCACAAGCATACGTCAAAGCGCGAGTGAGATCCATGCGACCGTTGAAGCAAATCACGGCGTCTAACCGGTTACGCTCAATCCAACGTAAGGCGCTTTGATGGACCGCCGCCGTTGGTTCATGCAGACTGCGCCTGACCGCAATCACATCCGGCTCATCCCATTCGAGATCGGCCTCGGTCCGGCTCAGGGTACAGGAACTCGACAGAGTCAGATTGTCCAATATGCCTTTGTCCAGCCCGGCGGCACCAGCGGAAACCGAAGTGACGGATCCGACCGGATAGCTCCGGATTCCTCCCACAATGCACTTGGGGCATTCATTGAGCTTGCTGGTGCCCTTGAGTGCCCTCGGATAACAATTTGAAACACCAGCGTCGCAAGTGAGAAAGTAGGTTTCATGCCCCGCTTGCCTAACCAGCGTCGAAAGATAGTAAAGATGCTCGACGTGCGGTCTAAAAGAAAATAGATTTGAAAACCCGATTTTCATGGCCTTTGCCTGACAGTCACTTTGCTATTTAACACGCTTGCTGGCTCCGCTTGGCGGACCATGCGGTGAGAAGAGAGGCGATATAACCTGCGACTGACAGCGCTACCGCCAGCCAGGCAATGTCGCCAATGGCAATCGCTTGGTTGGCCCACGGATTCACCATGTACATCCAAGCCGCGAACACCAAAATACCGACGACGAGATACACCAACAGCAGGCGCTTTTCCTTGCCTATGATGATCAAATAACTGCCCCAGAAATCAGAAATACGTAACGCAGCCACCCACAGGAAAACACCAACGATGACCGTTGATTCGGCGTAACCGGGAAACCAGCGCGAGACGGCAGCCTCAAGGAGCCAGCCAACGGGCCAGGAGACAAGCGCAAATGCCAACAGCAGTCCAATCGACGCACGCGCGCAGAGGCCAAACGCCGTGGCAGAACCGGTGCTGGCAAATCTGCGTGCCAACAGGGGAAAAAACGACGCATTGATGACAGCCTGCATTGACTGGGCGACCAACAGCAGAGTCCACGCGAAGGCATACAAGGCAAATGCGGTTGGCTGGAGCAACTGGGCGGCCACCCAGCGATCGGCGTTCAAGATTGCAAAAGCAACGAACATCACCGCCATCAACGCCATGGCGGAAGACCAAGGTATCCGCCCCATGCGCCGAGTGGCCAAGAGGATCACGACAGTTGCCTTGAGCCGCGAACGCCGCAACACGCCGCGCATGGTCTTTAGGGTCAGCAGCAGTGAGACGGCCGCTTCCGCCAACAAGACGGCAGCGGCGGATTCAAGCACCAGACCGACACCGCAACCTACTGCAAACGCCATCCCGGCACGTTCCAAATTTTGTAACGCGAACTGTAGCGGTTGCCCACGACTACGGCTGTCCAAAGTAACCGCCAGGAATACCTGTTGCGACAAACCGTGCAACACGCCGATGGCAAGCAGAGCGGGGGATAGACCCATGACGGAGACGCCTACGCCAGCCAGCACCATCCCCAGCAGCGCGCACGCGACCGCCACCACAAGACACTGTGCCAATAGAATTGCCCCGACCCGCTCGCGGTGGCGAACGATTTGCACCGGAAGCTCGCGCTGAAGAAGAGGATACAAACCCAAACAACCCAGCATGCAGAATGTGCTTGAGGCGAGTTGCCCCGCGCTAAACTGCGCAAAACCGGGTATGTCGAGAATTTTTGCCATGGCCAGGGTGCGCACCATCATCAGCGCCATCGCAAGGCTGAGCAGCGGCACATACCATAGCTGACGCCAGCGCCGCGGGGTCACTG
>JBAYVV010000281.1:0-4098 GCA_041674465.1 Sterolibacterium sp. | reverse complement strand
TTCGACAACCTCTACGGTTGCCGCGAGTCATTGGTCGACGGCATCAAGCGCGCCACCGACGTGATGATCGCCGGCAAGGTCGCGCTGATCTGCGGGTACGGCGATGTCGGCAAGGGCTGCTGCCAGGCGATGCGGGCGCTCTCGGCGCAGGTCTGGGTCACCGAGGTCGACCCGATCTGCGCACTGCAGGCCGCCATGGAAGGCTATCGCGTGGTGACCATGGACTACGCCGCCGACAAGGCCGACATTTTCGTCACGGCTACCGGCAATGCCCGCGTCATTACCCACGACCACATGATCCGCATGAAGGATCAGGCGATCGTCTGCAATATCGGCCATTTCGACAGCGAGATCGAGGTCGCCGCGATCGAAAAATATCAGTGGGAAGAAATCAAGCCGCAGGTCGATCACGTCATTTTCCCCGATGGCAAGAGAATCATCCTGCTCGCCAAGGGCCGCCTGGTGAACCTTGGCTGTGCCACCGGGCATCCCAGCTACGTCATGTCGTCGTCATTCGCCAACCAGACCATCGCGCAGATCGAGCTGTTCACGCGCAATGCCGACTATCCTGTGGGCGTGTACGTACTGCCCAAGCATCTCGACGAGAAAGTGGCGCGGTTGCAGCTCAAGAAACTCAACGCCCAGCTCAGCGAATTGACGGACGAGCAGGCCGCCTACATCGGCGTGCCCAAGCAGGGTCCGTTCAAGCCGCAGAACTATCGCTACTGAGACGGTGCAGCGGCAGACCATGAGCAAACCCGAGTTTTCCGTCGAGTTCTTCCCGCCGCAAACGCCGGAGGGACTGGAAAAGCTGCGTTCGGTCCGCGCCAAGCTGGCGCTGCTGAACCCGGCTTTCTTTTCGGTCACCTATGGCGCCGGCGGCTCGACACGCGAGCGCACCTATGACACGGTGATGGAGATCAGCGGTGCCGGCTTGATTGCTGCACCGCATGTCTCCTGCGTGGGTTCGACACGCAACGGCATCAGGGAAATTCTTTCGGCCTACCAGGCCCGGGGCATCAGGCGCATCGTCGCCCTGCGCGGCGATCTGCCCTCGGGCATGGCCGAAACCGGCGAGTTCAGCCACGCCAATGAACTGGTCAGCTTCATCCGCGAGGAGACCGGCGACTGGTTTCACCTCGACGTGGCCTGCTACCCGGAAGTCCATCCGCAAGCCCGCTCGGCCGATGTCGACCTCAACAACTTCAAGCGCAAGGTCGACGCCGGCGCCAATGCCGCAATCACACAATTCTTTTACAACGCGGATGCCTACGAACATTTTGTCGAGGCGGCGCGACGCATCAACATCGCCGTCCCGATCGTACCCGGCATCATGCCGATCTCCAGCTTCTCCAAGCTGGCGCGCTTCGCGGATTCATGTGGGGCCGAAATCCCGCGCTGGATGCGCAGGAAGTTTGAATCGTTCGGCGATGATGCCGAGTCGATCCGCGCCTTCGGCCTGGATGTGGTCAGTGAGTTGTGCCAGCGCTTGCTGGCCGGCGGCGCACCCGGACTGCATTTCTATACCCTCAACCAGGCCGGGCTGACCACGGCGATCTGGCAGCGGCTTGGGTTGTAAGCAAGCTCGCGGGGCAGTTTTGTCACTCTGCCGCCGATTCTTCGCCATCGCATGCAAAGATTGACGCGGGATTGGCGATGGTAAAGAATCGCTGCACAAGGGGAAGTTGGATCAAACTTGGCGAATAGGAGATTGCGATGAAGTTCATTCTGACAATGTTGCTTTGCATGGTTTCCCTAGCCGTTTTGGCCGGTCCACTGGACCAGAAGAAGGCGGAGTCTCACCTCAAGGCAGTCGCGGCCGGAGACATCGAAGGATTGATGGCGGATTATGCAGACGATGCCTACATGGAATGGGTGGGCGGACCTCTGGACGGCCGCTATACCGGCAAGGCCGCAATTCGCGAGGTGTGGACGAAGTTCGTTGCCGCAAACGACAAACAACCGCGCCCGGCGAATGTCGGCAAGCTGGCGACCTACAGCAACCCCAAAGGTGTCTCGTTGCATGCCGAGGCCGAATATGGCGGCAAAACCCCAGTGAAGGTATGGCATGTGTTCGTTTATCGCGATGGTGTGCTGACCAGCGAGACATGGCAGATCGCCCCGGCAATCAAAGTTAGCGACTGATGTCAGGCCGGATGCTGGCCGCCTTGCCTGTGGCCATGCTGGTCTGGGCATGCGCCGTAGAAGCAGCCAGCGTTACTGCGACGGTCAGAACACCCGGCGGCGTTCCCGTGGAGGATGCGGCCGTGGTAGTCAACCCGACATCGGGAATGCCGCGCGAGGCATTGCGACGCGCCACCATCGAACAGCGCGATCGTGAATTTCAGCCTTATCTGACCATTGTGACGAAAGGCACGGCAATCGACTTCCCCAACCGCGACCCTTTCAAGCATCACGTCTATTCCTTCTCTCCGCCCAACGTTTTCGAAATCAAGCTGTATGCCGACAAACCCGCCAAGCCTATCCTGTTCGACAAGAGCGGAGAGGTGGTGCTCGGCTGCAATATCCACGATTGGATGGAGGCCCATGTACTGGTAGTAGACACCCCGTGGTTTGCCAAGACCGGCGCCGATGGTGGCGCGACGATCAAGCAGCTGCCTGCGGGTACCTATCGCCTGCGGCTCTGGCATCCACGGCAAAAAACTGTCGTTGCCGATGTGAACGTGGCGCTCAGGGGCACCGAGGCGCGACATTTCGATATGACGATTGATGTTGCGCCGCGCGCCATCGTCAAAAAACCGCCGCCGGATGCCAGCGGCTATTAGGTTTACTTCACAGCAATGACCGTATTTCGCAGTCTCGAACGGCGCATCGCAGTGGTATTCGTCGGCCTTCTCGTGTTCGTGATGGTCCTGATGCTGCTCATCGTCGGGCGCAGCAGCGAAGTGCTCATCGGCGCGGAATCACAGCGCCAGCTGGCGGCCGGCGCGCGCAACTTCAGCAACCTCATCGAGCGCGACCGCCGCCAACTGGAACTGGCAGCGAGTGTTCTGGCCGGAGATTTCGGCTTCCGCGAAGCCATTGCCACGCAGGACCGCGACACCGTGCTTTCCGTGCTGCGCAATCATGGTTCGAGAATCGGCGCACGCGCAATGATGGTCCTGTCCTTGAACGGGGAAGTACTGTTCGACACCCAACAGCCTGCCGCAGCGCCGCGCACATTTCCTTTTCAAAACCTGCTGGATGCCGCAAAACAGGATGGGCGCAGCGGCGGTGTGGTCCTCATGAAGGATCTGCGTCCCTATCAGATTGTGATCGTGCCGATTATGGCGCCTGTGCGGACTGCCTGGGTCGTGATGGGATTTCCTGTGGAAGACGCCTGGGCCGAGGAATTTTCGCGTTCCAGCGGCCTGGATGTCAGCGTGGTGTCCGCGACGGAAGGGATTCGCGCCAGTTCGCTACCGCCCGCGCTGCGCCAGGCTTTGACATCTGCGCAGTGGAACATGCTGGACGAACAACCCAGGCAGATGACCCTGGATGGGCATCACTACCATGCCGTCTCCCTGGCGTTCGGTTCTCAAGCGCGGGTACTGTTGATGCTTTCGCTGGAGCGCAGTGAAGCCGTATTCCGCAATCTCGAACAGATCCTCTTCATCATCGCCGCATGCAGCATTGGGTTGTTTGTAATCGGCAGCTTCAGTCTGGCGCGACGCATCGCCGGCCCGGTGAACAACCTGGTGCGGGCTGCGCAGCGATTCGAGGCGGGCGACTACAGCCCTGCCGCGACAGTCGCAGCACCCGACGAGATAGGACAGCTGGCCGCCAGTTTCGAGCACATGCGTGCCGGGATAGCGGCGCGCGAACAGAAGATCTCGCGTCTGGCATACGAAGACACGCTCACCGGATTGCCCAATCGAACCCGCTTGGCGGAAAGTCTCGCTGCGCTTGGGCAGGGTGACAAAGCGGTCATTGCCGTTCTCGACCTTGACCGATTCGCCCCAATCAATGACGCACTCGGCCATCGGGTCGGCGACAGCCTGTTGCAGCTCGTTGGATCCCGGTTACTCGAAATCATGCCGCAGGGCGGCATGCTGGCGCGGTTGTGGGGCGATGAATTTGCCTTTCTCATTGAGAAGG
>JBAYVV010000280.1:0-4104 GCA_041674465.1 Sterolibacterium sp. | reverse complement strand
TCAACTTCGATTATCACAATGTCTGGAAGGCCAATGTCGGTTACACCACCTTCTTCGGTGGCGGCAACCTCAACATGATGCGCGACCGCGACGTCCTCAGCGCTTCGGTTTCGTATATCTTCTGACGGGTTGTCATCCTTTGCTGCTGGCGTTCGTTTCGAGCGCCAGCAGCATTTTCATGTTGCGCAGTGCGGGATATGCGAGGGCATAGGCTAAATGGCTAGCATCGTCGGAATCGTCAAAACGCTGGAAAACTTTTTCTTCCGTTTCCGGGCGCAGACACTGGCTGTATTGCTGTTGTTCACAGTAGTGATGGGTTACCTGGCGATGCAGTTGCACATGTCGGCAGGCTTCGACAAGCAACTCCCGGTAGGCCACGAGTACACCGACACTTTTTTCAAATATCGCACCGAACTCTTCGGCGCCAACCGCATCATGGTGGTGGTGCGCTCGACCAAGGGTGATATCTGGAACAAGGCCGCGCTCAAGAAACTGCATGAAGTGACCGAGGCGGTGCTGTTTCTGCCCGGCATCGATCGACGCTCGGTACATTCACTATGGACGCCCAACACACGCTTCTATGAATTGACCGAAGACGGGTTTCGCGCCGAGGATGTGATCGGCGGCAACGTCACCGCAGATGCACTCGATGAAGAAAAGATCGGGAAGATTCGCGATCGCGTCATCAAGGGCGGCTACATGGGCGACCTGGTCGCCAATGACAACACCGCGGCGATGGTGGTTGCCGATCTGCTCGAAGAAGACAGCAACACGCACCAGAAACTCGACTATCTGGCACTTGCGGAGAAGTTGGAAACCGAGGTGCGCAGCAAACTGGAAACCCCCGAGCACGAAATCGAAATCATTGGTTTTGCCAAGCAGATTGGTGACATTGCGGCCGGTGCCAAGGGCGTGGCGGTCTTCTTTGCGTTGGCGGCCTTCCTCACGACCCTGTCAGTGTATTGGTATTGCCGTTCCATTTTGTTGACACTATTGCCGATCATCTGTTCGATGACCTCGGTGGTGTGGCAGTTCGGTACGCTCACCTTGCTGGGTTACGGCCTTGATCCGCTAGCCATCCTGGTACCCTTCCTGGTGTTCGCGATCGGCGTGTCGCACGGCGTGCAGCAGATCAACGCGATTTCCAAGGCCGTGGCGCAAGGCCAGGATTCCATGGGTGCCGCTCGCGAGAGTTTTTCCAGCCTGTTCATTCCGGGCACACTGGCTTTGGTCACTGCTTTCGTCGGTTTCATCACCCTGACCATCATCCCGATCCCGATGATACGGGAACTCGGCATCACCGCATCCATCGGCGTCGGTTACAAGATCATCACCAACCTGGTGATGTTGCCGGTGGTGGCCTCCTATTTTCGATTCTCCCGTGCTTACGCCTTGCACCTGGAGGAAATCCAGGCCAAGCGTGGCGCATTCATCGAGCGTCTGGGTTTCATCGCCGAAATAAAACATGCCCGCCTGGTGCTGGGTTTGGCGACCGTGCTATTCGCGGTCGCGGTGTGGCAAAGCCACGGTCGCCACATCGGTGCGTTGCAAGCCGGTGCGCCGGAACTGCGTGCCGACTCGCGTTACAACCAGGATGCACAAAATGTCGTGAGCCGCTTCAACCTGGGTATGGACGTGCTCACCGTGGTGTTCGAAACACCCAATGATTCCTGCAACAGTTTCGCCATTCTCAACTACATCGATCAGTTTACTTTGCACATGTCACAGGTGCCTGGAGTGATTACCGTGACTTCGCTGTCGTCGCTGGCCAAGTTTGCCAATGCCGGGCTCAACGAGGGCAATCCGAAAATGACCGCATTGCCACGTGATAGCAAGGCATTGCAGATTGCGGTGACCTACCTGCCGGACTCGGGCAGTGTGTCGAACCGAGCCTGCACCATGATGGCTGCCAATGTCTATCTGGCCGACCATAAGGCGACCAGCATCAAGCCGGTCATAGCGGCGGCCAAGGAGTTTCGCGAGAAGCACAACGCCGATGGGCTGGGAATCAAGGTGCTGCTGGCTTCGGGCAACGTCGGTGTGCTGGCGGCAATCAACGAGGAAGTCGAAGCGCGCGAATTGCCCATGATGCTCTACGTTTATGCTGCGATCCTGATTCTGGTGCTGCTCGCCTACCGCGACTGGCGCGCCATGCTGGCCTGCTGTGTGCCGCTGACCTTGGCGACTTTCCTCGGCTACTGGTTCATGAAGACCCTGGACATCGGCCTGACCGTGGCGACCTTGCCGGTGATGGTGCTGGCTACCGGGATCGGTGTCGATTACGCGTTTTATATCTACAATCGTCTGTTGATCCACCTGTCGCACCAGGAGACGATGAAGGTCGCTCTTGAAGGAGCTTTGCGCGAGGTCGGTATCGCCACCATCTTCACAGCCATCACGTTGTCGGTGGGCGTCGCGACCTGGTCCTTCTCCGACCTCAAGTTCCAGGCCGAAATGGGCATACTGCTGACTTTCATGTTTATGGTTAACATGATCATGGCCATCACCGTCCTGCCCGCCTTTGCCGTCAAGCTTGATTCCCTGTTCCCGCGCAAGGGTCCGGTCAAGGCCCCTGCCATTGGACATTAGCATCTTGGAATTCAACATGAAGATTCGTATTGCCCTGCTCATGATGTTGCTGGCAGCGTGGTCAACACTCCCAGCGGCTGAAACTGCAACAGCCACTCCGCGCGTGTTTGGTTCTGCGCCGCAGATCGACAAGGCAGAGAAGGCGCCGATCCTGGCTGCGACCCATTCTCTGAAACGGGTGGTGGCTGTGGGCGATTTCGGGATTGTGATTCTGTCGGATGACGGTAAGAGTTTCCGCCAAGCCAAAACGGTGCCGACGCGCAGCGTGCTGACCAGTGTCTTTTTCGTCGCCCAGCGTGGATGGGCGGTCGGACATGACGGCATCGTGATCACTACCGGCGATGGCGGGGAGACTTGGCAGGTATTGCGCGAAGAATCAGGCAAAGATCGTGTGCTGCTTTCGGTGTGGTTCGAGAACCCCCAGCATGGTTTCGTTGTGGGCCAGTTCGGCCTGGTGATGGAAACCATGGATGGCGGCAAGACCTGGAACGAGCGCAGGTTGATCGAAGGCGAAGCGGGTGACAAACATTTGTTGCATATCTTCCCCGCAGGTGCAGGACTGGTTCTGATCGTTGCCGAGACCGGGGCGATCCTTCGCTCCGAGGACAATGGCAAGAACTGGCAGCTGGTTCAAACAGACAACAGAGGCTCGTTTTGGACCGGACTCGCCCTTAATGACGGCACGCTGCTGGTGGCGGGAATGCGTGGACATATTTATCGCAGCAACGATCGTGGTTTAACCTGGAAGGAAGTACCCAGCACTACGCTACAGTCTCTGACCGGACTGGTCCAGAACAAGGACGGCACAGTACTTGCGGCGGGATTGTCGGGTACCGTATTGAGCAGCAAAGACCAAGGCCAATCCTTCACGGCCAGCGTACTTCCCGACCGCAGCAATCTGACGGCCATCGTCAATGGACCTGCCGGGGAATTGTTGTTTTCTCTCGGTGGTCTGGTCAAGAAACAGTGAGCAGACATCGGTTTCCGCTAGGTGAGTAGGGCTTTCCAGCTATCAAATTTGCCTCTCGCAGTAGTTTGGGAAATAGCATGGTCAGCTCCGAAACTGGTCTAGAATAAGACCAGCTTTGCATATTTCCGAACCGGGCCGGCATGCCATGCCAGCCGCATAAATCCAACAGAAGTTTCAGAGGAGGCGATGTTATGCAGAAATCCTTACACATGAACCCGAGCAAATGCACGGGGTGTTTGCAATGCGAGATGGCGTGCTCGTACGAGAACTATGGGATATTTAACACGAGCAAATCGCGGATCAAGGTATTCAGCTTTGAGCACGAGGGGCGGAAAGTGCCTTATACGTGCACCCAGTGCGACGAAGCCTGGTGCATGCATGCGTGTCCGGTGGAAGCCATCAAGATGGACCATGCCACGGGTGCCTTGAACGTGATTGATGCCATCTGCGTGGGCTGCAAAGTGTGCACGATAGCCTGCCCATTCGGCACCGTGAACTACGTGGCCGAGACTGGCAAAGTACAAAAGTGCGACCTGTGCGGCGGC
>JBAYVV010000279.1:0-4142 GCA_041674465.1 Sterolibacterium sp. | reverse complement strand
CAAGATTCAAGCCTGGCGTCAATCCGGCGTGGCTACTGTCATCCGATCTTGCTGGCCCATTGTTTGTTCGTCGAGATGCATGGAAAAAGTCCGGCGGCGCCTCAGTAAAAAGCACTAGCGCCTGGTATGACCAATTAATCCGACTTACCCATGATTTTGGATGGAAAAATCTTCGCCACATTCCGGACGTGCTCATCAGCTACCCTGGCCGATTCCCCAGTGACACTGAATCCTGCTTGCTATCTTTGGTCGGGAATTTGTATTCCAGAGGAATAAAAGCAGAACTAAAACCAGCCTCTAGCGAGAGTTGGCAAATACGCTATCCGATGACGAAAATCCCTCGGGTTTCCATCGTTGTCATTTCGCAAGGAAATTTCGACCTGCTTGCCCGGTGCGTCAACAGCCTTATCGACACCACCGCTTACCCCGACTACGAAATCGTCCTGGTTGTTCCGCAAATACCGGGCGACATCGAACTTGATTCCTGGCTTGAGTACTGTAGAGAGGCAACTGGTGGCGCTATACGCTACCTGCGGCCTGAAGCTAGCAGCAGCTTTGCGGATCTGTGCAATGTTGCCGCCGACACGATCCCCAATGAACTCCTCGCTTTTGTGAGCGAAGGTTGTGTAGCAGTTCATCCCGAATGGCTTGATGAACTCGTGCACACCACATTTCAGGAAAACGTCGCAGCTGTCTCCCCTCGCCTGATTACTGCGGGAGATGCTGCAGTTGACAATGCAGGCTGCGTGCTGGGCCTCAATGGATTGATTGGCACCCCCTATCAGGGCAAGGTTGGATTGGCTGACCCAGGATATCTGGAATGCCTTATCGTTGCCCGCGATGTAAACATCCTCCCCAGCAGTTGCTTTTTAGTCCGGACCCTTGATTTTAAAAGAATTGGCGGCATGGATGCTGCTGAACTGGGCTTCAACCACCTTGCGGTTACTGATTTTTGCCAAAAGTTGGTTCAAGCGGGGCATCGTCTCATTTATCAGCCCTTGGCAACACTTGTTCAAGGAAGGTCAGTAAGCCTTGAGTCAGCCTTTTCTCCAGAAAAAACTGCACTTGCCGCCGTCGCTCTAGCCCATGCTGAGAGGACGTTTGCAGAGCGCTGGCTAAAAAATGGCACGACCGACCCCTACTGGAACCCCAATCTCTCTCTGATGGGCTCAACACCGTCTATTGAAACAAGCTATCTCGCTCAGTGGCAGCACCAACCGTCGCCAGCCCCACGCATCATGGTGCGCAACCTGCCGAATGGGCAGGGGGATTTTAGAATCACCTCGTACCTGAGCGCACTGCGCAACGCAGGTATGGTTTCTGAATGTGTCTGGCCGCAAGAAGAAGGTAGTCGCGAGCCAAGCATTTCAGAATTTCTTCGATTGGCGCCTGACGTAATCATCGTCCAGCATTACATCGGAGACAAAAAACTTGCAGGACTTGAAGCCTTGCAAACAGTACCCAATAGACCTTTTCTGGTCTTTGCGCTGGATGACTTGCTGACCAAACTGGCTGACAGCAATCCGTTCCGCAAAAATATTCCAGCCGATAATCGCTCCCGACTGAAATATGCATTGGCTCGTTGCGACCGGATGGTGGTCTCCACGGAGTTTCTCGCCGAAAGTTACCGCAACCTGATTTCTGACATCCGCATCGTCCCGAACCGGCTACAGCAAGAAGTCTGGCTCCCATTGCATAGTCGAAAAAGAACAGGAACCAAACCTCGTATTGGCTGGGCCGGTGGCACTACTCACGAAGGAGATCTCATTCTGCTGAAGGAAGTAATTGAGCAAACGCGCGACGAAGCGGACTGGGTATTTTTTGGGATGTGCCCCAAAGCCATCCGCCCGCTCATTGCGGAGTACCACTCATTTGGATCTTTTTCAGAGTATCCAGCCCGGCTCGCTGAACTAAATCTTGATATTGCCGTCGCCCCGCTGGCAGAAACCCCCTTCAACCAAGGCAAAAGCAACTTGCGACTACTGGAGTATGGCATCCTCGGGATCCCGGTCGTGTGCACTGATATCGACCCTTATCGCGAAAGCCCCGCCTGCTGCGTAGCGAATACAGCAGAAGCCTGGACCCAAGCACTCAGGGAAAGAATCCACGATGCGGATGCGAGGGAGCGAGAAGGGGCTGTACTACGTCAATGGGTCCATCAAGGCTATTTGCTGGAGAACCACCTCAATGAATGGCTCGACGCCCATCTACCCGGCTGAACCTTCTTCACTACCCTGATGAGACCGATGAATTCAGAAATATGGCTAAAGTTTGTTCGAGCAATGTCGTAAAGGGACTTGTCAGCGAATAATTCGCCGTACAAACGGGGCGGAAAAAAAGCCGTAATGGCAAGCAACCGTTCTCAAGTACCTATTTCGTCAGGAGAATTAAAATGGCACAAATCAACACCAACCTTTATTCGCTGAATGCGCAGCGTAATCTGGACAAGAACTCCTTGGGCCTGTCGTCTGCGGTTGAGCGCTTGTCTTCCGGTCTGCGCGTCAACTCTGCCCGTGACGACGCCACCGGCCTTGCTACCGGCATGACCATCGAAGCCACGTCGCGTGAAACCGCCGTTGAAATCCGCCAGGCCGGCGACACCATTTCCGCCAACCAGATCGCTGATGCCGCGCTCGCCGTCGTTGGTGACATCGTCACACGTATTATCGAACTGAACAAAATGGGTGGCGGCACCACAGAAATCAACTTGTTGGTTACGCAGGCGGGAACCATCATGGCCGATGCAGGCGCCAAAGGTGGCACTGTCGGCGCTACTGCCATGACTTCGGCAACAGTAACAGTTGCTTCTGGTTCTGACGCAAATACTCTCACGTCAATCGCCACGCAGCGTGCCACCGCCGGTGCGAGCATGAACAACGCCCAGTTCTCCATCCAGGCGAAGCAGGCCAGCTACGAAGGCCAGATGGCGAAGAAAGGCCGCATCATGGATGCCGACTTTGCCGCCGAAACGGCGAATCTGGCACGCTTCCAGATCCTCCAGCAGGCTGGCATGGCCATGGTCGCTCAGGCAAATGCCATCCCGCAGAACGTGCTGGCCCTGCTGCGTTAATCGGTCATCGACCAATCCTGATAAAGGTGCGGTGGGACGCTGATCCCACCGCACCTTTTTCTATGCGGACTGAATTGGGGATGGATATGAACAGCGACTCTATCCATGCGACAAACTCGCCGCCTCAACGCCTCTGCAAAATTTCAGCCAGAAGTTCCATACAAAACTGATGACCGCATAAATCGTTGGACTCTGCGATTGATGACCGGTCTCGCTTTCCCGCTAAAGTTCTTTTTAGTAGCGTCGTTAAGTAATTTGTCAGCGAATTGAATTGTTCGCCGTACAGAGGGGGCGGAAGGAAGCCTACCAGGCCCCACACCCCGCTCTAGTACCCACTTCGTCAGGAGAATCAAAATGGCACAAATCAACACCAACCTGTATTCGCTGAACGCACAGCGTAATCTGGACAAGAACTCCTTGGGCCTGTCCTCCGCTGTCGAGCGCCTGTCCTCCGGTCTGCGCGTCAACTCTGCCCGTGATGACGCCACTGGCCTCGCTACCGGCATGACCATCGAAGCCACTGCACGTGAAACCGCTGTTGAAATCCGCCAGGCCGGCGATACCATTTCCGCCAACCAGATCGGCGACGCCGCACTAGCCGTCGTCGGTGACATCGTTACGCGTATCATCGAATTGACCAAGATGGGTGGCGGCGGCACGGAAATCGGCTTGCTGGTCACTCAGGCCGGGACCATTCAAACCGACGCCACAGCCAAGGGCGGTACTTTTACCTCGGTTGCAGTCACCAGCGCCTCCGATGCCACCACATTGGGTACGATTGCCACTTCGCGCGCCACGGCCGGTGCCAACATGAACAACGCCCAGTTCTCCATTCAGGCGAAGCAGGCCAGCTACGAAGGCCAGATGGCGAAGAAAGGCCGCATCATGGATGCCGACTTCGCCGCCGAAACAGCGAACCTGGCACGCTTCCAGATCCTCCAGCAGGCTGGTATGGCCATGGTCGCTCAGGCAAATGCCATCCCGCAGAACGTGCTGGCCCTGCTGCGTTAATCGGTCATCGGTCAATCCTGACGAGAGGTGCGGTAGGACGCTGATCCTTCCGCACCTTTTT
>JBAYVV010000278.1:0-4211 GCA_041674465.1 Sterolibacterium sp. | reverse complement strand
CATCCATTCTCAAATTTGTGCCCATGATCTCCTTCGTGGGCACAATTCCAGGATGCCCGGCGTCGGGCGATCTTCACACGACTGCCTGCCTTTGCCCAGACGGCACTGACCGGACGCTTACCATTCTATAAAGGTGTGTATATGAGAAATGAAAATGTCGCGGCGCTGCTTAAGCCAGTTGCCGTATCCCCTCTTGACGCTTATTCCATTCAGTACGCGTCGCCAATCGACGGCAATTCAATTGCTCCGTACAAGCCGCTCCAGTCAGATACCACTGACCATATATATGTACCGGTCGGGGAAAGCGATTGGGAGCTACTGCTTGATCCAGCTAGCGATTGGGAGTTGGACTATGAGCGATAATTCAAAGTTCGACAAAGACAAACTCTGGTCATCGGTCGCATCAGATCATAAGACCAACCCGACCACTGTCCCGGCCGATGCTGAGGCCCCTGGCAATTTCGAGAGCAACCACCACTCAGCAATGGGTTGGGATGCTGATGGCGTTACCGTCATTCCAGTCCCCCCAGGTACGAAGCGGGCTGCCGTTCCGCTGGATAAGTGGATTGAGACCTACTCGTCCAAGCAGCTTTCCCAGCATTTTCGGCGGAACCCTGACCATCTGGTAGGCACCTTTCTGGGCAACCTAGTCGTGTTCGAGGCCAACACACCGGAGTCTAAGATCGCACTGGCCGCGCTCGAATTGAAGCAAAGTCTCAAGCCGGGATTGGTGATCAAGTCGCCCGCGGGCGGCCGCCAGCATTTCTATTTCAAGCCTGATCCTAGTACATGTGTGGTGTCTGACCCTCTGAACGGTGAACAGCATCCCGGTCATATTGGTGTTATGACGGGCGAGGAATTGCTCTTGCTCCCGCCAAGGTCGGTGAACACGGTAATCCTTGATGGAATCAAGCATATCTGGGAACTGGACTCGGTGTCGCAAGCGGATATCGATGCCGTCTTTGTGAATAACGGGAAGACTCCACCTCGCCCAGCAGCTTGTAAGTCGTCCACAGCCAATCTAGCCGTCTCATCAGCTACCGATGTATCGACAATCGATGCCGTGGTTGCGGAAGATCTGGTTGTCTCCG
This sequence comes from Sterolibacterium sp., assembly GCA_041674465.1. Lineage (GTDB taxonomy): Bacteria > Pseudomonadota > Gammaproteobacteria > Burkholderiales > Rhodocyclaceae > JACRAR01. The sequence continues at coordinate 3,120 of JBAYVV010000278.1, read as the reverse complement.
CTCCGCGGCCGGCAGCGATCAAGCACGCAGTTAATAACGCCCTTGAAAAGTACGTCCTGAACGGGCAACTGCTCGAAATTGAAAGTATGGTGGTGAACCAAGTACTTGTGCTGGGCAATTTGGCGCTTAAGGGGCAAGCGACAGCGCTCTATGCCCAGCCCAATATGGGTAAGACACTTCTATCTCTGGCGCTGCTCATCGAGGCTATCAAAACTGGCAAGGTTGATCCGGCTCTTGTGTACTTCGCCAACTACGATGACACAACGCTTGGGGTAGCCGACAAGCTGCGCATTGCCGAGGAATACGGATTCAAAATGCTGGCGGAGTCCCACAAAGACTTTCAAGCTGGCGACCTGCAAACTATTCTTAGCCACATGGTGGAGAACGATCACGCGCGCGACGTCATTGTCATCGTGGACACTCTAACCAAGATCGTCAATGTGATGGATGCTACCAAGACGCGGGCATTGACCAAGGTCATCCGTAAGTTCATATTGAAAGGCGGGACACTCATTGCGCTGGCACATACCAACAAGAATCCCGGCGCTGACGGTAAGCCGGTTTATCGTGGCACGACCGATATCATCAACGACTTCGATTGTGTCTATGTACTCTCGCAACTTCAAACCAGCACAGGCGAGAAGGTTGTGCTGTTTGAAAATATGAAGCGTCGAGGCAGCGTCGCTCTATCGGCTGCTTATAGCTACTCCACCGAATCGGATATTTCCTACCAGGAACTGATCGCCTCAGTTCAGGAAGTAGATGAATCCACGGTTGATCAGTTCAAGCAGGCTGAAGAGATCAAGTCAGATGCCGAGTTGATCGCCGCGGTTATAGTTTCTATCGATGCTGGCGTGAACACCAAGATGAGGATGGCGGATTATGTGGCTGAGCATGCGCGCATCAGCAAGCGCGCCGCGATGAAGATCATCGACAAATACACCGGCGACGACCCTGCTTTCCATCGGTGGAACTACTCTGTCGGCGAGCGCGGTGCGAAGATATTTTTCGTCCTCGAAGCTGTTCTGCCTGTCGCAACCCCAGAGCATCCGCCCCGCCAATAGGGGGCAGTCTCGGCGCAGGATGTGCAGAAATTCAGTTCGCGCAGGTTTTCAGACTTCGCGGGCATCGCGCATCTGGCGTCCGAGGCGATCCCTAACGAATTCCGCGCGGCGCGCCCCCCCATAGCAAACTCAATATACCAATTCAAGATCGGCGGCCGCAGCCCAATTCACTATTGTAGCTGCCTATTCTCTACCAATTACATTACATGAGGAAACACAGATGAGTACCGTGAAATTAACCCAGAGCTTTATCAATGAGAAGTTGGTCACACCGGAAGGCAAGAGCCGCGTGGAATATATTTGTGACCAGCTTCAGAACTTCTTCGTCGAAGTACGCAGCACAAGTCCCGGCGTGGGAACCTACTATGTCCGTTACCGCGACCCATCCAATACTACCCGCTACATCAAAATTGGCCGGACCTCCCAAGTATCACTCGCGGATGCAAGGGCGAAGGCCAAGGTCCTAATTTCGGAGATTGCCCTTGGCGCTGACCCGAGTGCTGAAGCAAAGGCACATAAAGCCATTCCTACCGTAGCCGCCTATTTTGAGGAGCATTATCTGCCCTATGTCCAACCCCGCAAGCGCAGCTATCGCCGTGACGAGGAGATGTATCGTCTCAGGATAAAGCCCGCGTTCGGAAGCAAACTGCTTGCAGACGTGACCCGGAAACAGGTCCAGCTTTTTCATACGCAATTACTGGAGAGCGGACTGAAGCCCGCAACCGCGGATCATTACGTCAAGCTGATGCGTCATGCCTTTAATTTGGCTTCAAAAGACTGGTCGATAATCAAGTCCAATCCTTTGGATCGTATTCCCTTGTTCAATGCTGACAACAGAGTGGAAAACATATTGAATGAGGAGCAACTCAGGACGCTGGTGGAAGTGCTTCGGACTGATCCCAACAGGAATGTCTGCCATATTGCACTGTTCCTGCTTGCAACAGGGGCACGGCTGAACGAAGTGCTCTTGGCTAAGCATGAGCAGATTGACAAGCTGAACCGTGTTTGGCGTATCCCGGCTACCAACTCCAAGTCAAAACGTGTTCGCTCTGTTCCTTTGAACATCTCAGCACTTGAGGTGCTTAATGACTTGGACACGGAAGGCACCTACCAATATCTCTTCGTGAATAGAAAGACCGGTCTTCCCTATGGCAGAGTACATAAAGCCTGGCATCGCATACGCGCCGTAGCCGGAGTACCTTTCCTTCGCATCCACGATTTGCGCCACATGTATGCATCGTTCCTCGTGAATTCTGGACGTACCTTGTTTGAAGTGCAAAACATCTTGGGCCATTCAGATCCAATGGTTACGATGCGTTACGCCCATCTGAATTCCAAGTCTATGCAAGATGCCGCAAACTCTGCTTCCGTAATAATCAAAGCAGCATCGACCGTTCCGACTGAAGATGAAGCGCCAGTAGTCGCAAAGGATCCTGCATTGAAATTGGTGGCGTAGAGGGGGCACTGTCGGCAGCGGTGTGGTGTCCGGGCGGGGGCGAACTGCCCTCCCCGGCTCCATACTGTCCCCAGGCGTGGCACTCGGGGCGGCGGGCTGGTGACCCCCTTTCGGTGCACCCCGCGCGGCGCTATGGGGCGGTTTTGCGTGACCTCTCCAGGCGTGACCCCGCAACAAACCCTCAGCGGTGTTCATCCATTGCGATGTTCGGCGGATGATCGGCACGCATTCGGCATATTCCGTTGTATCCATTGGAAAGATACCATTGCGATGCGCGGTTTTGATTTTCCAACGGATCGGCAGTAGATCGGCAGGAAAAATTCTCCACGCCGGCCCAAGAAAAAGAGCTTAGGTATCTTCGCGCTATTGGGTCTTCGGGGATTGGTTGGCTAGATTTTCAGTCCGCTGCTCTACCAACTGAGCTACCTGGCCACTTCTCAGATCTGTCGGTGCGCAAATCGCCCGCACGACAAAATAAGCGCGCAATTATAACCGCGAACTCGGCGCCCGGTAAAGAAAAGGCCCTTCCGCTTCGGGAAGGGCCTTTCTTCGCGCCTTGAATCTTCAGTGCGTGACAGCCTTGGCCGCCAGGATGCCGGT
>JBAYVV010000277.1:0-4270 GCA_041674465.1 Sterolibacterium sp. | reverse complement strand
GCACCCTACCTGCTGGCTTCGATCGCCGAATACAAGGAAGGCAAGCGCACCCATGCCGCACTCAAGGACATGACCGGCCAGATGAGCGAGGCGGAAGTACGCAATGTGGTCGCCTTCTACGCCAGCCTGCCCCCGGTTCCCATTGCACCGGCCAAGGATACGCAGCATTCCTCGCCGTATCAGGAAGGCAAGGCCTTGGCCGAGCCCTGCGCGAAATGCCATGGCGAAGACGGCAACAGCAAGGTTCCCGGCACCCCCAGCCTGGCGGGCCAGCAACCGCATTATCTGGTGACCGCAATCGAGGAATATCATCAGGGTGATCGCAAATCGTCCACCATGGCCTCAGCCGGTGGCTCGAACAAGATGAATCTGGAAAAACTGGCCTGGTATTACGCTTCACAGACTCCTGCCCAGCGGACTGCACCACCCTTTGGCGATCCCGTCGCGGGCGAACCGACCACCGCAATGTGTGGTGGATGCCACGGGGCGAAAGGTGTCAGTACTGACGCTGCAACCCCCAGTCTGGCTGGCCAGGATGCAAAATATCTGGTGAATTCGATGAATGCCTACAAGAAGAGCCGCCAGAACTGGGGCATGCAGCGTTATATCGCTGGCTTGACCGAAAAGGATATCGAAAACATCGCCGCCTACTACTCGATCCAGAAACCGCAGTCTGCTGAGGCACTGCCCAGTTCGATCAAGGAACTGACCGACAAGTGCAACCGTTGCCACGATGCCGAAGACAACCCGTCGATGGTGGTGCCCAAGATGAACGGTCAGGACAGGGATTATCTGGTTATGTCGCTACGCGCCTATCGCGACGGCAAACGGCAAAGCTCGATGATGCACAACATGAGCTTTGCTTACAGCAATGCCATGATAGAAAGTATCGCGACCTGGTATTCCAGCCAGCCTCCCGAAAAGCACTGAGTTATTTGAGGATGCAAAAAAGCCGGGGGCTCCCCGGCTTTTTTGTTGCCCGCTTTCTGACGCTTTGTGTCGATCAGGCTGTCGGCGGATGTGGATTACGCTCTGGTCTTGCCACCGTCTCCGGTAGCTTGTAGAACCACAACTGATACATGGTGGTGCACCACATGAACGCGAAGCTCATGCCCATCCCACCGCCGGCAACCATCACTACCCAGCCGAATGGCTGATACAGCTTGGTGAAATACCAGGAACTCACGTCCAGCACCAGGCAGACAAATGGCAGAGCGACAATGCCACATTTGAGCCAGACCGGACGCAAGTAAGCATGGCTGAACATCAAACCGATAATGAAGAAGACGAAGGTCAGTCCAAACAGGTGGATGTGAGAAACGCGGACCAGAGTGAAAATATCCGTGCCAGTATCCTTCTCCATCACTTTCTTCAAGTTGTCCAAACCGCCTAGATTGGGCAGGTGCGGATTACTGCCATCGTGGCAACTCAGACAGCGCTTGTCCATGATGGGCTTGATGGTTTGCTCGTATTTTCCTTGATCAGCTCCTTCCCCTACCCATCCAATCACCGCACTCGATTCTTCGGCAGGCAACATACTCGCCATCGGCCCACGCAATGCCGATTCGAGGCGTGAGCCTTTGCCACTGCCGGTATAGGCAATGACGACATCTTCGTAGGTGAGGTCGTTCGGATTGCCATCGCGCCCCGAATAGGAATGGAACAGATAAATCAGGGCGAAAAGGTAAGCAGAGCCCAGCACAAGCAGCGTGCAGGTATAAAGAACGCGCTGGCTATAGGGCAGTTCCGAATAATGGGTATACAACTGGTGGAGCGAATCAGTCTTCATCTTGCTTCCTTAGGTCTTGCATGTAGATGTGCTTTTCGCCGCTTGCACGCAAAACGGCGCTCCGACTTCAGTGAGACAAACCAGCATCAGAACTCGTGCGATCACCAAACGACATCCCACCCGGCATCCGGATTATTTGCTCGGTGCCGCCACGAACACCACGGCTCGCGACTTCTGCTGAGCATAGTGGGCGGCGAGATTCTCGATCTCGGAATCAGTCAAGCCATTCGTCATTGCCGCCATCTTGGTATTCTTGCGCTCTCCCTTCTGGTAGGCGCGCAACACCGCTTCCAGATAATCAACACGCTGGGCGGCCAGGGACGGTACGAGCGGATCGGTGCTATTGCCATTGAGGCCATGGCAACGATCACAATTCTGTGCCGATTCTTTCGTGGTCAACGGCTTTTTCACCTTGGGCGCTTGGGGCTGCAGGTTCGCATAGTAGGCCGCCAGATTTTTCATCGTTTTTTCGTCCATTCCAGACGCCAATGTTTTCATCGTGTCATCGCTGCGTGAATTACTCTTGTACGCTTTCAAAGCCTCGACGAAATACTCGGCATCCTGACCGGCGAGGCTGGGGGTCGCAGGATTGCCACTGACTCCCTGTTCGCCGTGGCATCCCGCACAATCAGCCGCAGCCGTCTTTCCTGCCGCCTGATCTCCAGGAGATGGCGTTTGCGCTTTGGATGGTTTCTGCAAGCCATAGTAGAGCGCGATATTGTTCATGCCCGGTTCGGTCAGATCGGCAAGCAGGGTTTTCATCATCTCGTGCTTGCGCTGGCCGCCCTTGTACGCTTTCATGGCGGCAACCAGAAATTTCGGGTCCAGGCCGGTAAGGTTGGGCATTCCGCCTGTTTTTGAATTTCCGCCCTCGCCATGACAACCGGCGCAACCCGACGCTGCTGCCTTGCCCAACTGAAGCGGATCAGGTTTGGCGGCCGCACCTTTGACACTGGCGGGATTTGGAGGATCGAGGCTGGCGTAATACGCTGCCACTTTCAGCAAGGCGTCGGCGCTGAGAAACTTGGCCGCCGCAACCATTTTTTTATCGTTCCGCTGCGCAGTCTGGTAGGCCTTCATCTCGATGTGCAGGTAACCCGGACGCTGCCCCGCCAGATGAGGAACCCCCTTGCTCACACTGATGCCATCATTGCCGTGACATCGGGTACATTGGGCATCGGCGAGAGTTCTACCCTCGGCGATCTCTGCAGGGGAAACATACAAGGTACGAAGGCTGTCGTCAGTCGCTGTCTTTACGCCACCGGTTTGTGCTGTGGCACTGGCCGACAATAAGGTTGCCGCCAGGCACAACGAGAACAGCCCAAATGCACGGGTAATCCGCTGTATTGATCTCATGTCAGGCAGTCTCATCGGAAAGTGGCGAATTATAGTGCCTTCTCCTGCGCCCTGACCACAATGAAGCTTCAAGAAAGGCAGCCCCTGTTAAGAATTTCGGATATCCAAGTCTTCAATACGATCCAACAACGCAACAACGGCTGTGGGAAGGCCGGATTTCATCCGGCTCAATGCGGCCCCTTGATGCTCTGATCGAACATGTAGATGACCGCTTCGCGCATCTCCGTATCGGTAAGATTGGCCATGCCGCCCCGCGCCGGCATGCCGCCGTGACCATTGATCGAGGAGCGCACCAAGGCGTCCATGCCATTCACTGCCCGCGGAATCCATGCCTCGCGATCGCCAAGCTTGGGAGCGCCATTGGTACCCGCCTTGTGGCACTTGATGCATTGCATGTTCACGATGTCCTTGCCCGAACGATCGGCCGTTTTGGCTTTCTTGTTGGTCGGTTCCGTCCAATTGCCGCCGGATAGATTGACCATGTGGGTAATGGCACGCTGGATTTCGAAATCACTGATGTCCTGATTGCCCCCGTGGGCGGGCATTTTCCTGATCCCTTTCAATGCATGCTGTGTCAGCGATCCAAGTCCACCCTCTGCGCGCCGGCTCCATGCCTGCTTGTCGCCAATTTTTGGTGATCCGTCTTTACCGCTAACGTGGCAATTGCCGCACACGGCATCTACAACTTCCTTGCCGGTGCGCGCCGCTTCTTTTGCCGTTGCTGCGCCGATATCGAGAGCCACAGCCCAGGCCAATGTCATGACCACTGCCATCAGTTGCTTGCGTGTTTTGTTTGAACTCATGAGGTTTCCAGTTGGGTTGGAAGTGATTTGATTTTATCAACGATTTTGCATTCCATGCTGGCGATCGGGGAAATTACTTCAACCCGGCTCAGGCAGGGCGAACAAGGCATCGATGCGGGCGACACCGGGGGGATTGGCGGCAGCGGGCGCACCAGGCACATCGGCCGCATCGATCCGGCACTGCACCAGACGCAGTCGCGTATCGCGCTGCAACACCGCCACCCACTCCAGCCAGCGATCAAAGGGCAACTGGGCACGCAGCCGTATCTGCCGTGGTCCCTCCAGTTGCAGTTGCGTGCCGCCCAGCGTCAGTCCCGTGGTG
>JBAYVV010000276.1:0-4294 GCA_041674465.1 Sterolibacterium sp. | reverse complement strand
GCATCCGGCACCCGGTTGAAGTAGGCGACATAGAGCTCGGTCAGCGAATTGAGCTGGGTCGTGCTGAGCAGCTTGGCATCGGTGGCGACGTTGAGGTTGTACAGCTTGTCGGAGAACTGCAGCTGATCGACATTGCTGATGGTCTTGGTGCCGGTGCTGCCGACGGTGTCCTTGACCTCATAGCCGCTAAAGGTCTGGGAGATGTTGTAATTGCTGCGTACGCTGCCGAACACGACGGTGTCGGTGCCGCTCACGCCGTCGATGGTGTCGTTGCCGGTGCCCGGAGTAATTGTGTCGTCACCGGATGAACCGGTCAGCGTGTCGTTGCCTGATGTGCCTGTGTAGGTAGCCATTAGATTTCTCCTGAAAATAACCCGGATTCGCAATTGTCATTGTAGAACAGGTGAAAGCTCTTTAGGCGCAGTTTCAGATTTCGACCGAACTCTTGCTATGTCGTACCGGTTAAATGGGCTTGCCAACACGGTAGAATGACGCCGACGTCGCCTCGCTGCGGCACAATTGATAGAAAGGCTGAACGATGTCCTACACGCCAGATTTGGTAAATGAATTGAATACCTTGCTCCGTTTCGACCTGGCCACCAATCAGCAGGGCGTCAAGGTCCACAAGACGGCCGACGCTGCGGTCATTGCCGCGACGCGGCGTCTGCACGACAAGGGACTACTCAGCCAGGCCGATGGCGGGTATCTCACCAGCCTGGGGCGGGAAGTCGCAGAGCATGCCCAGGCGGCTTTGACCATCCTCACGTCCGGATCGGTCGACCACACTCTTCAGGCCTGATGAGGAATGCGCCATGCTCGACCCTAGCATCGTGGCAGCACTGGCTCAATTCGGGATCACTGCCGAAACCGCGGAGGCCGCCTTATCCAGCCTGCTGTTCCTGACGGTTCTCACGGTGGTGACCGCGATTCCTACCGGGATACTGGCCAAGCGGAAGGGACGGTCCGTTGGATTCTGGGTGGTCTTTGCCTTAACGATTCCTGTCATTCCGTTATTGTGGATTTGGCTGTTGTCAAAACTCGATTCGAGCAACAAATAACCGGAAGAAATCACATGAGACTTCATATGGCGATCGTACTCACCACTTTCCCTCTCTTCTGCGCAGCCGCAGCAACTTCTTCGGACAACGCAGCGGATCGGTGGAACCTCAAGGACATCTACGCCAGCCAAGGCGATTGGGACAAGGACGCAGTCCGTCTCGAGGCCCAGGTCAAGGAGTTCTCCGGTTGCAGCGGAAAGCTGGGGTCTTCGGCAACGCGCTTCAAGACCTGCATGGACTTGAATGCCGACATGCTCAAGCGTTATGCCCGCCTGGCAAGCTATGCCGCGCAGTTTCGCGATGAGGATACCGGTGCTGCACCCGGCATCGATTTGAGCCAGCGTTCCGAGGTGCTGGGGAATCGACTGCAGGAGGCCACCTCCTTCATGAATCCGGAGATCCTGAAACTCGGTTCTGCCAAGGTCAAGGCTTTCCTGAGTCAGGAGAAATCCCTGGCGATCTACCGTCATCCTCTCGACGATATTCTTCGCGCGGCAGCGCACACACTGGACAAGCGCGGAGAGGAGTTGATCGCCAATTTCGGCCTGGCCACCGGTGCAGCAGAAGCCCTGTATTCAACGCTGTCCGATTCGGACATGCCCTGGCCCAAGATCAAGCTGTCAGACGGCAATGAAGTCGTGATCAATCAGTCGGCCTACACCAAGTATCGGGCGCTGAATAATCGCGAAGACCGCAAGCTGGTATTCGATGCCTTCTGGGGCAAGTGGAAAGATTTCGAGCGTACCTATGGCGTCTCTTTCTACGAGCAACTCAAGAAGGACGCAGTCTATGCCAAGGTCCGCAATTACCCCGATTCATTGGTCCAGGCGCTGGACGGCAACAATCTGCCCGTCGCGGTTTATGAAACGCTGGTCGCACAGGCCAATGCCAATCTGCCGACCCTGCATCGCTACTTCAAGTTGCGCGCAAAGATGCTGGGCGTCCAGGAGATGCGCTACTACGACATCTATCCGCCGCTGGTCACCGGCAATTTCACCTATACCATCCAGGACGCCGCGCAACTCATGCTGGCCTCAGTAAAACCGCTGGGCGAGGATTACGTCAAGGCGATGGCCCAGGGTCTCAAGGATCGCTGGATGGATGTCTATCCCCGACCACGGAAACGTTCCGGCGCCTACATGAACGGGGCGGTCTATGACGTGCATCCCTATCTGCTGCTGAATCACAACGACGACTATGAATCGGTGTCCACGCTTGCTCACGAGTGGGGACACGCGATGCATTCCTATCTCGCCAACAAGGCCCAGCCCTTCATCACGGCGGATTACCCGACCTTCACGGCTGAAATCGCATCGACCACCAATGAGGTTTTGCTGCTCGATCACATGCTGAAGATTGCCAAGACGGATGAAGAAAGGCTGCTGTACCTCGGCTCGGCGCTGGAAAATTTGCGCGGTACCTTCTTCCGCCAGGCCATGTTTGCCGACTTTGAACGTCAGGTGCATGCCCAGGTCGACAAGGGCGAATCGCTCACTGGCGAAGCCCTGACGAAAATCTACGGCGACATTTTGAAGCGCTATCACGGCGACAAGGAAGGTGTGGTCAAGATCGACGATCTGTACACCATCGAATGGGCCTACATTCCGCATTTCTACCGGCGTTTCTATGTCTTCCAGTACGCCACTTCCATCTCGGCCGGCTCGATGTTCGCCGACGAAATCCTCAAAGGGACCCCTGGTGCGCGCGAACGCTACCTGAACGTGCTGCGCGCAGGCGGCTCGCGTTACCCTTACGAACTGGTGAAGGAGGCGGGAGTGGATCTGGCATCACCAGCGCCTTATCTGGCACTGGTGATGCGGATGAACAGCATCATGGATCAGATCGAGGCGATTCTGGCGAAGCGCTAGCCCGGGACCAGCCCGGGCGGTTCACTGGATCAGGCAGCCGCCTGGTCCAGTTCAATTGCCATAACTGCCAACGCCTTTTCAGAGGACAGGGATCGCTATCGTGTGGCCGGTATGTTGTATTCCGTTCTCCGTAATCAAGGACGAGAAGAATGTGAGATTAGCGGAGTGCAGTGAATAGCAGCTTTTCGACAGCGAGATCGGATGGTTCTGAGGTTGAAATTATTCCGGTGCCGCAAAATATCTTATGAAAACTGGCGGGCCGGAATCGCCATCAAGCGGCCGTAGAAACCAGATTCCTGAGCGGCGGCTCAACTCTCACAACGGACATTGCCAGGGAACAGGAGAAGAGAACAACGCCTTCCCTCCCTGTCGCGGGGGGGGGGCTCGGGAATGTAGCGTTTTAAGATACCCATAGTTCATCACAGGAATACCAGGAAAAATGACTCCTATCTATATTGCCGGCATCGCCATGACCGTTTTCGGTCGCCATCTCGATCGTCCGGTTCATGACCTGGCACAGGAAGCGCTCAATGGTGCAATCAAGGATGCCAATTGCAAACCCTCTGACATCGGCGTCGCGTTTTATTCAGGCATGACCCAAAGCTACCTGCAAGGCCAGTTAACCATTCCCGGCCAGGTCGTGTTCAGCAAGATCGGCATCGATTCGATTCCCATCTACAACGTCGAAAATGCCTGCGCCTCGGGCAGCACCGCCTTTCATCTGGCGATCCAGAGTCTGCGCGCGGGTAATACCGACGTTGCGCTGGCCTTGGGCGCCGAGAAAATGAACATTCCCGACAAGACCCGGGCGTTTTCGCTGTTCGAGGGCGGCTGGGACGTTTCGCGCGCTGAGGAAAACTATCAGACTCTGGTCAAGATGGGCGAAGGCGTTGAAGTTCCGCCAGGATCCGAGTCAGACAAACCTTACAGCAAATTCATGGCCATCTACGCCGGCTTCTGCCGCTTTCACATGAAAACCTTCGGCACCACGCAACGCCAGCTTGCCGCCGTGTCGGCCAAGAACCACCAGCACTCGGTGCACAACCCCTACTCCCAGTTTCGCAAGCCCTTCAGCATCGAGGAAATCCTGGCCGCGCCACCCATCACCTACCCCCTCACCCTGCCGATGTGCGCACCACTGTCGGACGGTGCGGCGGCCGCCATCCTGTGCACCGAGGAAGGACTCAAGCGCATCGGCGCAGAACGCAAGCGCAGCATCCGGGTGGCCGCCAGCGTAATGCGCAGCTTCAGCCACCGCCGCATGGACCAGCCCGAATTGCATGCCTCGCGGCTGGCCGCCCAGCAGGCCTATGAGCAGGCAGGGCTGGGACCGGAGGACATGGGCGTGGCCGAAGTCCACGACGCCTC
>JBAYVV010000275.1:0-4347 GCA_041674465.1 Sterolibacterium sp. | reverse complement strand
TCGCGCGAAGTCTTATTGACGTGCGGAGAACGCAGAATGTTGAAACGCTCGATACGGGTCGGGAGGGGTACTGGACCACGCACCACGGCGCCGGTCCGCTTGGCTGTCTCGACAATTTCAAGGGCTGACTGGTCGATCAGGCGATAGTCGAAGGCCTTGAGACGGATGCGAATCTTCTGGTTCTGCATGACACACCTTTAAAGAACGATGCCGCAATGGAGCGCGGCGGGAGCACGAAAGAGCGGAATAATACCGTTCTTTTCAGGGCAATGCAAGACCAATTTTTGGGTTTTTGATGGCGGAGGTGCTGTTGATGGGCTTGGAATTCACGAATGCCGGGTCTCGTCCCGGCGGACGAGTTCCTTTCTTGTTGCGACAAGAAAGGAACCAAAGAAACGTCCCCCGCTGCCCCGGCCTTCGGCTTCCCTCGCTCCAGACCGCCAGCCCGGCCGGCCTCGCAAACTCGCTACGCTCAAACAGCGAGTCCGGAATACCCCGGTCTGGCGGTCTTCCGCTCGGCGGGGCAGAGGGGAATAGTCACTCACGGCAATTTCGGACAGCCTAAAATTTTCTCCATATCTGCCGCACACGAACGCTGGTTTGCACATTAGCTTATACAAAGCCGATCCCTTTCGCGCCAATAAGCTGAGCGCCAACTTTTCCACCACCCTCGACCATGTTATGTAGGGCGTCCTGGAAGAACTCAAAATCAAGCGCAGTCGATTTTGCTTCCAGCATCTTCTGTATTGACCGACGCACCAATTCCTTCAGGAATGCTGGACTCGCCTCGCTAGTCCTCTGGCTGACGCGGGCAATGACTTCTGCCGAAACCGGCACTGACTTGGCGAAGTGGCCAAGCAAGTGCCGCCGCTCGTCATCCGCCGGCAATCCGACCTCTATTGCCTGGTCGATCCGTCCAGGCCGAGATGCCAGAGCAGGCTCCAGCACATCGGGACGGTTCGTGGTCAAGAGGAACAGCACTTGTGAATCCGGTGTCAGTCCGTCCATTTCGTTGAGCAGGCAATTCAGCAGGCAGGGGCGAGTTTGACCGGCGTACTCACGATTCTCCGCAATCAGATCCACATCTTCAATCACAATCAAGGAGGGTGACATCCATCGTGCGGCCTCCATGACTTGGCTGATCAGCTCAAAACTATCTGGCGTAAGAATGAATCGGGTCCAGCCCTGTAGCTGTCCCACCAAGTAACGTAACAGAAGCGTCTTACCAGTGCCTGGCGGACCATAAAGCAGGACACCTTTTCGTGCCGAAAATCCGAGTTTGGAAAGCGCATCGACTTGGGCGATGAATCCCATCGTGTTGCTCTCAAAAAGGTCAGTCGTCCGCTGATCCAAAATGATGTCTTCCTTGATGACCGTAGTCAAAGGAACCCTTTTGAAGTCGACTGCCCCCCTGATCAGCATTCCTTCCGGAACATTGGAACTAGGAATCAGGATTCGGCCTTTAAAAGTATCGGCCCGGCGGCCCACCAAGATCAATTGGTCGATGAACGCCAATGCAAACTGCCTACCCTGTTCCCCCGGTGGCACCGCCACCTCGACCCGGAATTCAGCGTTCCAATGCTCGATGGTCGTCTCGCACAGAACCCCATATCGAAGATCGTCATGTTCATCTAACCACAGACCACGCAACTGCGTCTGCACGGGTTCTCCGTCGCCCAAGTCAAGCATGGAATAGACGGGTGGGCCAACGGCGATTGCGCCATCTCCGTCTTCCAACAGATTCGGAAAGCGAAACTCACCTTCGGTCTCAGCAATTCGACACCCAAAGAACTTGTGGTCTGGTTTTCGGGAAAAGAAATCGAGGATCGCCGCTTGGACATCTACGCGCATCCATAGCGGAAAGATGTGTCGAAAGACGACAAGATCATCAAGATCGATCTCACCAAAATGCTCATCAAGCCATTCGACAGCCAGTTTCTTCTTGTTTTTACGCATATTATTTCCTCTCAAGGTAAGTCGGTCGGCCAATTCGAAGCCAACGTATAATCTATGCTAAAGCGCCGATTATAGTTGACATAGTACAATAATAGTATATTATTGCACTAATAGATAGCTATTCGGAGGCAACATGTTAAAGCCATTGCAGATCGAAGGCGCTAGGGCCCTAGCCGATGCCGATGCCATTGAGTACGTCAAAGTCATTGCCGGTGCTGACGGCCTGGTGGTCGAAATCAATCGAAAACTGACGGTTGCCAACCGGATGAAGCAAGCCCGGATTTTCGCAAAGGCCGATACCTGCTTTTCCTGGCTGCGGGAAATGGGCATTACCCATATCCACGAGGTAGACCTGACCCTATGGGGAGTTGAGGACCGATCTGAATTGCCTGGACTTGCTAGCCTCCTAGCCTTCTGCAAATCAAGTGTCTCGGCGGTAACCGGCGGTGAGTGGGTGAGACACGTCAAGAGTGCTGAGTCACTCTCAAAGAAAGGTCGCCATGCCGAAGCGGCTCTTGCTGCGAATAAAGCATTGGAACTGGCGGAAGAAACGCTCGAACCTGATGATCCGGTAATTTCAGAAATTCTCAATACCCTCGGGACTCAACATTTTGCCCTGGGGCAGTTTGAGCAGGCAGAACCACTCTATAAACGTGCCCTTGAAAATGCTGAGAAGGTGCTCGGTAAAGATGCTCCCTTGACGGGTGCGTGTCTGAACAACTTGGCGGAGACATATGACGCACAGGGAAAATCAGAACAGACTGAGAGCATGTATTTACGTGCCTTGAACATTGCCGAAAAGGAAATAGATGCAGACCCAACGAACGCAGATAAGTCCAATTTGGCTGTTATCCTGACCAATCTTGCATCCTGCTATGAGCGACAAGGTTCTATCGAACAGGCTGAACAACTTTACAAGCGGGCACTGGAGATTTGGGACGACGAGACAGGCTTACTCTTTCGTGATCCTCTCAAGGCTGTATTCACACTTGTCGGATTGGCTGAAATCTATACCAAAACTGGTAGAGAGAAGAAGGCTGCGGTGCTGGAAAAGCGTGCTGCCAAGATCAAGTCCCGAGAGAAGAAGTGATGCCCGTCTCGAAATCCGCGCAGCAGCTATAAAGCTACAGGAACGATATTATGGCCAAACACAAATGGCGACCATTCTTAGATGCGCGCGCCTGGGCGCATGAGCAGCGTCTTCGTTCTCAAAAGCAATGGAGCGAACTCTATAAACAGGGCGCACTGCCAAGTGATATTCCGTCAAGCCCAGTCTATGTTTATAGAGACCAATGGATATCGTGGGGAGATTTTCTCAGCACGGGAATCGTTGCCAGCCAAAATCGCCACTATCGCTCGTTCGAAGAGGCCCGCAAGTGGGCACGTTCACAAGGGCTCAAGTCAAACACAGAATGGCTCAAGCTCGCAGCCGAGAAAAGATTGCCGGAGGACATTCCAACAAATGTGCAGCAGTTTTATCGAAGCGAGTGGCAAGGTATTGCTGACTTTCTTGGAAACGACTATGTGGCCACCTACAACCGGGAATACCGCTCCTTCGCCCTGGCGCGTGAGTGGGCCCGTGCCCAGAGCCTTCAATCCGGAACGCAATGGAAAGAGTATTCCAAACAGCCTGGATGGTTGCCTCGGGACATTCCCGCAAACGCGGCCAGCGTCTATAGAAGCGATTGGGCGTCGTGGGGTGATTTCCTTGGCACCGGGAATGTGGGTCCCGGTCTTCACCACTGGAGATCCTTCACGGATGCGCGACAATGGGCGCGCGCTCAGGAGTTAACATCAGATGCCGATTGGAAGAGGCGCATCAAGCAGCCAGGTTGGCTACCGGCGGACATTCCGGCCGATCCCCGTAAAACGTATGGGGAAGCGTTTACGTCGTTAGGCGATTTTCTGGGCACTGGAAATCTATCCTCTCGTGAATACAACTGGCGGCCTTTCCATGAGGCTCAGACTTGGGTGCAGGAAAAGCAAATTGACAGTCAGGCCGAATGGCGCGAATTGGTAGGGTCGACCAATGAAACGTGGCCCAAGGACATCCCGACCAACCCGGATCTGGTATATAAGAAGTCGAAGGAATGGAAAGGGTGGGAGGATTTCCTGGGAGTGCCTCGAATGGCCAAGCGTTCAAAGGATGAAGAACGGCTGAGGCATGAGTTGGCCAGTGTGTTGCCAGAAATTGATCTCGCGACCAGGAATATTCCTATCGTGGGTGCCAGAACAAAGAACGTCGATCTTTGCGCCCCTAAACTTCATCTAAACATAGCGTCTTAAATAATGCCGCATAATCTTCGCAGCGTCGAATTTGGATACCTCCAGCGGTCGAAACATATCGAGACCGCAGAGAGTACTTCGCCCAGCGCGGCGAAGAACCGGTTG
>JBAYVV010000274.1:0-4347 GCA_041674465.1 Sterolibacterium sp. | reverse complement strand
GCCACCACCACCGATGGCAAGAAGATCATCGCCTACGCGCCGCCCGATTTGTGGATGGTCAGCGACCTGCTCAAATACAACGTCAAGGTCGTCGCCAAGGCCGAGGAGGAGCAGTCCTTCCTCATGAATCTGTTCATCTCGTGGTTCCCGATGCTGCTTCTGATTGGCGTCTGGATTTTCTTCATGCGCCAGATGCAGGGCGGCGGCAAGGGCGGCGCGTTTTCGTTCGGCAAGAGCAAGGCGCGCCTGATGGACGAATCGTCCAACACCATCACCTTCGCCGATGTCGCCGGCTGCGACGAAGCCAAGGAGGATGTCTCGGAAATCGTCGACTTCCTGCGCGATCCCTCCAAGTTCCAGAAGCTCGGCGGACGCATTCCGCGCGGCGTGCTCATGGTCGGTTCGCCCGGCACGGGCAAGACCCTCCTGGCCAAGGCGATTGCCGGCGAGGCCAAGGTCCCCTTCTTCTCGATCTCCGGTTCCGACTTCGTCGAGATGTTCGTCGGCGTTGGTGCAGCGCGCGTGCGCGACATGTTCGAAAATGCCAAGAAGCAGGCACCCTGCATTGTCTTCATCGATGAAATCGACGCCGTCGGCCGCCAGCGCGGCGCCGGCCTGGGCGGCGGCAACGACGAGCGCGAGCAGACCCTGAATCAATTGCTGGTCGAAATGGACGGATTCGAAGGCACTTCCGGTGTGATCGTGATCGCCGCCACCAATCGTCCCGACGTACTCGATCCGGCGCTGTTGAGGCCGGGCCGCTTCGATCGCCAGGTGGTGGTACCGCTACCCGACATCCGTGGCCGCGAACAAATCCTCATGGTGCACATGCGCAAGGTACCCATCGCACCCGACGTCAAGGCGGATATTATTGCGCGCGGCACGCCGGGATTCTCGGGCGCCGACCTGGCCAACCTGGTGAACGAATCGGCGCTGTTCGCCGCACGTCAGAACAAGCGGCTGGTTGACATGGAGGACTTCGAGCAAGCCAAGGACAAGATCATCATGGGCTCGGCACGCCGCACCATGGTCATGCCCGAGGAGGAGCGCAAGAATACCGCTTATCACGAATCCGGCCACGTCGTCGTCGCCAAGCTGATGACCAAGACCGATCCAGTGCACAAAGTCACCATCATCCCGCGCGGCCGTGCACTCGGGGTGACCATGCAACTGCCGGAAGAGGACCGCTACAGCCAGGACAAGGAGCGTCTGCTGCAGACCATCGCCGTGCTGTTCGGCGGACGCATCGCCGAGGAAATCTTCATGCACCAGATGACTACCGGTGCCTCCAACGATTTCGAGCGCGCCACCGGCATCGCCCGGCGCATGGTGACGCAGTGGGGCATGACGGATGCCCTGGGACCGATGGTGTATGGCGAAAACGAGGGCGAAGTATTCCTCGGCCGTTCCGTTACCACCCACAAGAATGTCTCGGAAGAGACCATGCGGCAGGTCGATGCCGAAATCCGCCGCATCATCGATCAGCAATATGGCGTTGCACGCAAGCTGATCGAGGACAACAGCGACAAGATCGAGATCATGGCCAAGGCCCTGCTCGAATGGGAAACCCTGGATGCCGACCAGATCAGCGACATCATGGCCGGCAATCCACCGCGCGCGCCCAAGCCCAGCGCACCGCCACCGCAGCCAACGACTCCCGACAATTCACCTGGCGCCGCACCGAGCGCCACTGCGCCGGCCTGACGGCCAGCCCCCAAAGGCCGCGCATGCGCGGCCTTTTCACATGTCCCAGCACTTGCATTGTGGCCGCTTCGATCTGAGCCTGAAGCGGCCGCTGGTCATGGGCATCGTCAATTTGACCGATGATTCCTTCTCGGGCGACGGCCTGCGCGGTGACCACCAGCGTGCAATCGATCATGGACTGCAACTGGTGCAGGAAGGCGCGGATATCCTCGATCTCGGTGCCGAGTCTTCGCGCCCCGGTGCGACACCGATCGATGTACAACAGGAAGTGGAGCGTCTGCTGCCGGTGCTGGCGGGACTGCGCGATTGCGGTGTGCCGCTGTCGGTCGATACGCAAAAACCCGAGGTCATGCGCAGTGTGCTTTCCGGCGGAGCAGACATGATCAATGACATCGGCGCGCTGCTGGCGCCGCAAGCCTTGGAGGCAGTAGCTGCAAGCCAGGCGGCCGTCTGCCTCATGCACATGCAGGGCGAACCAAACAGCATGCAGCAGGCACCGGGCTATGGAGATGTCATGGTCGAGGTGAGGGACTTCCTCATCACCAGAGCACAAGCCGCGCGTGACGCAGGCATAGCCGCCGAACGCATCGTGCTCGATCCCGGTTTCGGTTTTGGCAAAACCCTGGCTCACAACCTGATACTGCTGCGTAATCTCGCAGAGCTTTGCGAAATCGGCTTGCCGCTGCTGGTGGGCTTGTCGCGCAAGTCCATGTTAGGCTTGCTCACGGGTCAGCCGGCCGATGCCAGACTGTCCGCCGGCATCGCTGCAGGACTCCTGGCCCTGCAGCGCGGCGCCAGGATCGTGCGGGTGCATGATGTGGCCGCATGGCGCGATGTCATTGCAGTATGGAACGCAGTGGAGGAAATCTGAAATGGGACGGAAGTATTTCGGCACCGACGGGATACGCGGACGGGTCGGCGAACTGCCAATCACGCCAGAGTTTGTTTTGCGGCTCGGCTATGCCGCCGGCACCACCCTGGCAGCACGTGAGCATACTCGCGGCCAGGCACATGAGGGCGAGCGCCCGGCAGTGCTGATCGGCAAGGACACACGCATCTCGGGCTACATGCTCGAAGCGGCGCTGGAGTCCGGCTTTGCTGCGGCAGGCGTGGATGTCATGCTGTGCGGGCCGATGCCGACGCCGGCCATCGCCTACCTGACCCGCGCCTTGCGCCTTCAGGCCGGCGTGGTGATTTCCGCCTCGCACAATCCTTATCAGGACAATGGCATCAAGTTCTTTTCCGCGCAGGGCGCCAAGCTGCCCGACAATGTCGAGGCCGAAATAGAAGTGCGCCTCGAGCAACCGATGGGCTGCATGGACTCGCTGCATCTGGGCAAGGCGCGCCGCGTCGACGATGCAGCGGGGCGCTACATTGAATTCTGCAAGAGCACTTTCCCCAACGAACTCGACCTGCGCGGCCTCAGAATCGTCGTAGATTGCGCCCATGGCGCGGCCTACCATATCGCGCCGAGCGTCTTTCACGAATTGGGCGCCGACGTCATCGCGGTGGGTGCAGCACCGAACGGCCTCAACATCAACGCTGGCGTCGGCGCCACCTCGCCACAGCATTTGTCCCGCAGCGTCGTCGAGCAGCAGGCCGACATCGGCATCGCGCTCGATGGCGACGCCGACCGGCTGCTCATGGCCGATGCCACCGGCAAGCTTTTCGATGGTGATCAACTGCTTTACATCATCGCTCGTCAGCGCGACGCATCGAGCAGTTCACCCAAGCTCACGGGCGTGGTCGGAACGCTGATGAGCAATCTCGGCTTTGAACACGCACTGGGACGCCTCAAGCTTCCCTTCGCGCGCGCCCAGGTCGGCGACCGCCACGTGCTGGAGCTCATGCAGCAACGTGGCTGGCTGCTGGGTGGCGAGAATTCGGGGCACATCATTTGCCTCGACAAGCACACCACCGGCGATGGCATCGTTGCGGCATTACAGGTACTCGCGGTATTGCGCAAGGAGCAACTGACGCTGGCCGAAGCCTGCGCCGACTTGCAAATGTACCCGCAGCTGCTGATCAATATACCGATGCCGTCAGGCTTCGACTGGCGCGCCGCGTCCGGCATACACGACGCTCAGGTAGCCGCCGAGAAAGCGCTGACGAATCGTGGCCGGGTATTGCTGCGGCCTTCAGGGACCGAGCCGTTGTTGCGTGTGATGGTTGAAGGCGAGGATGGCGCAGAAGTCGAACGCTGGGCCAAGGCTATCGAAGGAGCGGTTCGGACCGCAATGCGCCGGGGCTGAATTTCGCGGGGTTTGAATCATTTCGTTTCGGTATGGCTTGGGACAACTACTGTCTTTCTTTGTAGGTCACTTTTTCCATTGCAATTTCATCGAATGGTTGCTTGCCAAGCGACTAGGATGACAGCACGTGCGTCAGCGCAATGATCGAGAACGGCCAGGCTCGAAATTATTCGTATTGCATTGCCACGCCGCTGAGATAGCGCGTCGAATTTGACCCTGATCAAGATACCCTAAGCACACAAAGGGTATCAATAGGAAAGAACTTAATTAAAAAATAGAGGAACAGCAACATGAGAACCATCGCCTTCAAGCTGGGGCTGGCAAACCTATTGCCACTCGCCATTCTGATCATTCTTGCCGTGTTGTCGGTCGTCGACAAAAAGAACGATCT
>JBAYVV010000273.1:0-4353 GCA_041674465.1 Sterolibacterium sp. | reverse complement strand
GATGGATTCGTCCTGCGGGGTGGTCTGCGCCTTCCCCACCACAAATTCGCCGTTGTCATCAATCAGGAACGTGTCCGTCATCGTCCCCCCTGCATCGATTCCCAATATCCGCGGGCTCCTCTTTACTGGCTGTGCTGTGGTCATCGCCTGCTCCTCCTGAGTTTCAATTTGGTTTTCGATGTCCCGTTCGCAACTGCATGCATGGTCACGCATGCAGCAGCGTTACTGTCGGGATTCTGCGGGAGACTGTAACCGGCGAAACCCCGGAGTGGAACACTCAAATGGGGGGTATGCGAAAAGGCGAGGGTGGCATGCACCACCCTCCGCATCAGACAAATGGATCAGATGCGGGGCTCAGCGTCCGGTTTTTTGCCGGCCGAGATGCAGGATGTAGGCCACCACTTCCCAGCGTTTTTCCTCCGACATGTTCTCGTAATCCGGCATTTCCGGCTTGACGCCTTCGGTGATCACCTTGAACAGCGATTCCGCGGTGAAGTCGGTGCGCCCCTTGAAAGCTTGCGTCTTGCCGGCACTGCCTTCGTTGCCGTGACAGAAGAAATTGCAGGAGGCATTAAACCGCTTCTTCCCGGCCTCGATGCGGGCGGGGTCGATCAGGTCGAATGTCGCCTTGGGCGCCGCATGGTCTCCCGGAGCTGGTGGTGGTACGAGTTGATCCGCGGCATACGCCGAAGTCGCCAGAAACAAGGTCAATGCACAGAGCGCTAGACGATTCATGTTCAGTTAACCACCCCAAGAAATCCGGCAGGGCGCCACATCGTGCGCGCCTTGCCGGGTACTGCCGCAAATACTTATTCCAGCGTGAAGGCCACCAGCGCCGCACCACCGGGAATTTCCTTGAAATCCGGGAAAAGGCCCGAGAGGAAAATCGGTGAATGCGAACCCAGACCGGTCGGGAAAACGATGTACTGCTTGCCTTTCACGGCATAGCTGACCGGCCCGCCGCGCACGCCGGAACCGGCCGAGAAGCGCCACAGTTCCTTGCCGTTGTCGCCGTCGTAGGCAAACAAATTGCCGCGCACGTCGCCAGTAAACACCAGTCCGCTGCCCGTGGCGAGCACACTGCCCAGCGGCGGCATATCCCAGCGGATTTTCCACTTGATCTTGCCGGTGATGGGATCGAAGGCCGCGACATAACCGTCGGCCTTCTTGCCCGGAGGATCTACGAAGGTCAACTCGGAAACGCCCAGACTCAGAACGTTCAGGGACATCTCGGGTTCGTCCCTGGAAGCGGTCACCGTGGTGCAGGCTTCAAATCCCGTCGAATACCAGAGCTTGGTCATCGGATTGTAGGCGCCATGGTTCCATTGACGCGAAGCCAGCGCGGAGGGGCAGAACATGGTCTGTTTGCCGACTTGGGGGATATTGGGGCCGATGATCTCGCCGGTCTTGGGATTGACGCCCTTCGCCCAGGTCACATTTTCGCCGTACTGCCAGACGTTTTCGATCTTGCCGTTGTCCTTGTCCAGCACATAGGTGAAGCCGTTCTTGTTGAGATGCACCAGCCTGGTCTTGCCTTCGTGCGGCACCAGCAAGGCTTCATAGGCGGCGTCCCAGTCCCAGGAATCGTTCGGCACCTCCTGGCGATACCACTTGATCGAACCGTCCTTGGGATTCAGCGCCAGCACCGACGCCGTGTACAGGTTGTCGCCCTTGCGCTCATCGCTGAAGTAATCGGGTGAGGCATTGCTGGTGCCGATGTAGATGGTGTCGGTGGTCGGATCGTAGGTGCCCGGCATCCAGGCGCCGCCGCCGCCCTTGGCGCGGCTGTTGCCCGGCCAGCTCTTCGGGTCGTCCTTGAGGGTTTCAAAGGTCCACACGCGCTTGCCGGTATCGGCATTCACGCCATAGATCTTGCCGATGATCGGCGAATCGCCGCCGGTCGAACCGCCGAACAGGATGTCGCCCGCCAGCACCGGCGACGACGAGAATACGGCACCCATATCCTTGCCCTTGATGTCGGTGAGCTGGGTCGACCAGACTTCCTTGCCGGTCTTCTGATCCAGCGCCAGCCAGCGGCCATCGAGCGTGCCGATAAACACCTTGCCGCGACCGACGGTGATGCTACGGCAGGCGGAGGCGAACAGCACCTTCTTTGAAACCGGGTCGAGTTTCGCCGTGTAGCGCCAGAGGGTCTTGCCGCTGGCGGCTTCGACAGCCCAGACATTGTTGTCGGCGGAGATGTAGTAAAGAATGCCGTCAAGGACGATGGGCGTGACCTGCAAGCCGTGGGCAATATTGCCCGGCTGATGAATCCAGGCCACCTTGAGCTTCTTAATATTGCGTTTGTTAATCTGGTCCAGCGGACTGAAGCGCCAGGCATTGAAGCTGCGATGGTATTCCGGCCAGTTGTTGGGATCGTCCCAGCCCGGACCCTTGCCGGCGGCCTGGGTTGCCGGCGCGAACGTCAGCGCCGCAAGACTGATTGCCAGGGAAGTCATTTGCAACGCATTGCGAATCCTGCCTCTAATCATCGCCAGTCTCCATTGTGATTATCAAGTCGTGCCGGATGCTTCGGAAGAAGTCGAGCACCAGGAACCAGGATGCCAGCGACGCTTCAAAAGGGGGTCAAGCAGGCAGCTTATGTTTGTTGATTTATTTGGCTGCACACAAGACCGGCGAATCTTAGCGGAGTGCCACGTTCCTGCCAACTACACTAATGGGTAGTCGGGGCAATGTCAGCGACAATGCGCCGAAGACCCGCAGCAGCAGGCAAGACCCGCCCTCGCCGCTGCAGTGCACAACAAGAAATCGTCTCGCAGCAGGAACATCCACTCCGGTGCCAGAATATTTCTCTTCAACTTCCTTGCCGCAGGCTCAGCGTTTACCAGGGAAATATGCAACATATATGTTATGCTTCTGCGTAAACGCTCATCATGGATCAGCATGAAGTACAGCGAATTCAGGAAATGGCTGAAAGCACAAGGCGCTGTATTCAAGGCTGCCAAGGGTAGGCATTTCAAGGTTTCGCTGAATGGCAAGATGACAATTTTCCCTGATCACGGCGCGAAGGAAATCGGCCAGGGATTGGTCGAAAAGATCAAGAAGGACCTGGGGCTGAAATAAGCTGCGGTTAAGCCTTGCAGAAGGCTTGAAAGGAATTCGATATGTTGGCGTACCCGGTAAACCTCACCCGCGACACGAACGGCACTCTGCTCGTGGCATTTCCCGATGTGCCGGAAGCAAACTCGGTCGGCGATGATAGAGAGGAGGCACTGATCAATGCGCTTGACGCTCTGGAATCGGCCCTCGAAATCTACTTTGACCTGCGCCAGCCGGTACCGTTGCCCGGCAAAGCCCGGAAGGGACAGCCGGTCGTTGTGCTGTCCGCCCTGGTGACATCGAAAATCCTGCTCTGGAATGAGATGCTTGCCCAGAATGTGCGCAAGGCTGAACTGGCCCGGCGACTCAAGGTTCACATGCCGCAAGTGGATCGCCTTCTCGACATCCGCCATTCTTCGAAGATCGAGATGGTTGAAGCTGCGCTGAACAGCCTCAATCGCTCTTTGGATGTGAGTCTGGCTTAATCACTGCTGAATCAGGAATCCTGCGCGGCGGGACATTCGGGCCGACAGCCGCTGCAGTGCACAACAAGAAATCGTCACGCCTGCCGGATACCCGATTAACATTGCGCGCACGATGAAAGGCAAGCCGCGCACGCCCACCCCGAGCCAGTCCCGACTCATCAAGACCAAGCTGTCTCCTCCGCGGCAATCGCGCAAAGCAGTGCAGCGCGAGGAATTGATGCAAATGCTCGCGCCCGGATTGCGCCGGACACTGACCATCGTCACGGCGCCCGCCGGATTCGGCAAGACCACCTTGTTGACGGCCTGGCGCGAGAGATTGCTTGAAGAGGGCTGCCGGATCGCATGGCTTACGCTGGATGGCGATGACAACGACGCCAACCAGTTCCTCAATTACATCGCCCAGGCCCTGGCGGAAGGTT
Source organism: Sterolibacterium sp. (assembly GCA_041674465.1). Classification (GTDB taxonomy): domain Bacteria; phylum Pseudomonadota; class Gammaproteobacteria; order Burkholderiales; family Rhodocyclaceae; genus JACRAR01. The sequence continues at coordinate 389 of JBAYVV010000273.1, read as the reverse complement.
TCCATATCGCGCCGCAGGAATTCGGTTTCGATGGCCAACTGGGTTCGCCAAAAATCGCCGCCACGTCGCTGATCAACGGCATCGATGAACGCGGCGAAGAGATCACCCTGATCCTGGAAGAATACGATCGCATCAGCGATCAGCGCGTGCATGACATTCTGGCGTTCCTGCTCCTGCATGCACCGAGCAATCTTCACCTGGTCCTGTCCACGCGTTGCGAACCTCCCCTGCCCTTCGCCTATCTGCGTGCCAGCGACCAGTTGATCGAGATCGGCGCGGAAAATCTGCGCTTCGGGATCGAGGAATCGCGCAAGTTCCTCGCCGAGAACAGTCCCGTCAAGCTCAGCGCGCGCCAGACGCGTACCCTGCACGATGCGACCGAAGGCTGG
>JBAYVV010000272.1:0-4378 GCA_041674465.1 Sterolibacterium sp. | reverse complement strand
GATCAAGAAGATCATCGAAGAAGAATATCCGGAAGATTATCTCGGTGCGATGCCGGTGACGCTGTCCAGCGAAGTGTCACCGAAGCAGGGTGAATACACGCGCACCATGACCTCGGTGGTCAACGCCTACATCCATGGCCTGATGGCCGACGAGCTGACGCGTCTGGGCAACGAACTGCGCGACGAAGGCTATCAGAGGCCTTTGATTCTGGTGCATAACACCGGTGGCACCAAGAAAGTCTCGCGCACCAAGGCGGTTTACACGCACAACGCCGGGCCGGTGGCGGGCATGTATGGCGCGACCGAACTGGGCAAGCTGACCGATTGCCCCAACATCGTGTTCACCGACATGGGCGGAACCTCATTCGACATTGGCGTGATCGCCGACGGTGTTTTGCGCGCCCACGACTTCATCCCGGTGATCGACCGCTGGCGTACCAATATCCCCGCCATCGAGGTCAAGTCGATCGGCGCCGGCGGCGGCTCGATCGCCTGGATCAACGAACTCATGCAAGACTCGCTCGAAGTCGGCCCGCAGTCGGCCGGCTCCATGCCCGGACCGGCCTGTTACGACAAAGGGGGTCGTGAGCCGACCGTCACCGATGCCGACCTGGTGCTGGGCTATCTCAATCCGGACAATTATCTGGACGGCGAGATGCTGCTCGATGCCGATCTGAGCCAAGCTGCCATCGAGGAAAAAATCGCCAAACCGCTGGGCCTGAGCGTGCTGGAAGCGGCCTACCGCATCCGCCGGCTGGTCGATGCGCGCATGGGGCATGAGGTTTTCAACGAAGTGGCGCTCAAGGGGCACGATCCGCGCAAGTTCGTCGTGTATGCCTGTGGCGGCGCCGGGGCGACCCATGCCTGTGGCTTTGCACCTTACGTCGGCGCGCGCTCGGTGGTGGTGCCGGCAGTGGCGTCGATCTTCGGAGCCTTCGGTGCGTCCACCATGGAGATCCAGCAGGTGTGGGACATCTCGCGCACCCTCAAGCTGTTCCGCTGGGACAAGCAGGCCTACCTGGAGGATCTCGAGAGTTTCAACCAGGTGGTGCGCGAACTCAAGCAGCTGGCCGTGCGCGACCTGCAACTCGAGGGCTTCGGTGAGGACCGCATCAATTTCCGGCTCGAACTCGACATGCGCTATGGCAGCCAGTATCACCTGACCAAGATCGAACTGCCGGGATTGTTTCTCAACAATGCCGATGACGTGAAGGCATTGTGCGAACTGTTTACCCGACGCTATTCGGAGATCTATTCGCCCGAAGCCGCTTTCCCGGTCGGCGGCATCAACGTCGAATGTTTTTATCTTGCAGCCGGTGTACACAATCCGCGGCAGGAGTTCAAGCCGGTGGCATTATCGGCAGCCGGCGTTTCCGCCGCAGCACGCCTCGAATCCCGTCCCGCCTGCTTCGATCCCGCCGCGGGAATGGTGGATACGCCGGTGTATGACTGGCTGGGACTGGTGCCGGGCAATCAGCTTGCCGGTCCCGCCCTGATTGAGGCGCCGGACACGACCTATGTCATCGAGCCGGGTTGGACTTACCGCATGGATGCCTATCGCAACGGCATACTGGAAAGGAACGCAGCATGAATGCCAGCTTTCGTTATGGACGCGACCATGAAGTCGTGCAGCGCCTGCGGCCCGAACCGCTGACGGCCCGCGAGCAGGCTGCGCAGGCGACGGTCGACGACCTCGACTTCGAAATCTTCCGCCACAAGATGGACATGGTGGCGCTGGAAGGCAAGGAAACCACCATGAAGCTCGGCGCGTCCACGGCGATGCGCTGGGGCGATGTGGCCTTCGGCATCTATACCGCCCAGGGCGACCTCGCGGTGTGCGCCACCGGTATTTACCACCATGCGGTGCTGTCACAGATTCCGGTCAAGTACATCGTCAAACATTGGCGCAACGAGCCTTCGGTGGGACTCCACCCGGGCGACGCCTTCTTCTACAACGACCCCTTCTATGGCGGTGTGCATAACGCCGACATGGGCCTGTCGATCCCGGTGTTTGCCGATGGCGAACTGGTCTGCTTCATCGGCGCGGCAGTGCATACCGGCGAGTGCGGTGGTTCCGAGCCGGGTGGCACGGTGTGCGGCGCCAAGTCACGTTACGACGAAGGCTTGCTGGTGCCGCCGATCAAGATCGGCGAACAGCATGCCTTGAAGGAAGACATCCTGAGCATGCTGTCGACCATGACGCGCGACCCGCGCACCATGATGCTCGACATCAAGGCGCGCCTGGCGGCCAGCCGTATCGCCGAGCGGCGGGTGCAGGAAATCATCGCCGAGAAGGGCGCCGATTTCTTCGTCGGCGCCTTGCGCCGCATCCTGTCGATGACCGCAGACGCAGCCCGCAAAAAGGTCTCGCGCCTCAACGACGGCATCTATCGCCAGCCACGCTTCATGGACACGGTCGGCCCCGAATCCCAGTTGCTCAAAATCAACATTGAAGTGGAAAAGCGCGGCGAACGCATCACGTTGCGCTTCCATGGCTCTTCGCCGATGCTCATGGATCGTCCCGTCAACAGCTATTTCCAGGGCATCATCGGCCTGGCCATGGTGTATTTCTGCGGCTGGTTCTTCCACGACCTGCCCGCCAACAACGGCCTGCTCGAATCCGTCGATTGGGAGTTTCCCGATAACTCCTTCATCAATGCCCAGGGCGACGTGCCGGTGTCCTATGCGCCGGCAACCCAGGTGGCCTTCACCCAGGGCATGTTCATGTGCGGCGCGCGCATGATCTACAGCAGCGATCCGTTGCGGGCAGTAGCCTCCTGGTTCTCGGCCTTCGCCGTGACGCTGTATGGCGGCTTCAACCAGCTGGGCGATCCGGTCGCCGATCTCACGCCGGAGATCAACGCGACCGGCGCGGGAGCGCGTTCCGACATGGACGGCGTCGATGTCGCCGGCGCTTTCTTCGCGACATTGAGCGACTGCGGCGACGTCGAGGCGACCGAGTCCGACCGCCCCTTCCTGTATCTGTTCCGCAACCAGTTCAACCATTCCTATGGCCATGGCAAGTACCGCGGTGGCGCCGGTGTCGGCTACGGCCTGATGGTGCATGGTGTGCCCTGGCTGGGCATGGGTGGCATGGGGTTCGGCTCGCAATTCCCGTCGACCCTGGGCATTTTCGGCGGCCGCGCTGCACCACCCGCTTTCCTGCAGATGGTTCGCGGCAGCAACATGGGCGCCTTGCTGGCCTCCGGTGGTGAAGGCTTGCCGCACAACATGGCGGAACTGTATGGCGGCGGGGAACAGGTCGAGCAGGGCAAGCGCGAGTACACGGATGTCAGCCTGCCGCCCGGCCCATTCATGGGTGGCGACACTTATTACGTGCCAGTGACCGGCGGCGCGGGCTATGGCGATGTGCTCGAGCGCGACCCGCAGGCAGTCATGAAGGATGTCAGAAACAAGCTGACCAGCGAAGCAGCGGCACGCGATGTGTATCTCGTCGCCTACGATCCAGACAGCCTCTATCCCGATCTCGAGGCGACTGCGCAATTGCGCCGCGCCGCGCGGCAGGAGCGTCTGAGGCGCGCCAAACCCTACGCCGAATTCCTGGCGGGCTGGAATGCCTTGCGGCCGCCTGCGCAAATCCTGCGCTACTACGGCGACTATCCGCTGCCCGGACAAACGCAAGCGCTGGCGGCCTGACCGGGAAACGGAGGACATCATGGCAGCCCTGCATCCATCCATCCCGCGCACCGTCCACGGCCTGCTCGACCAGCAGGCCGAGCGCTTTGGCGAAAAGACCTTCATGGTTTTCCGCGATGCCGCCTGGAGCTATGCGGCGATTCAGCGCGAAAGCAATCGTGTGGCAGCCGGCCTGCAAGCGCTGGGGGTGAAGCACGGCGACAAGGTGGCACTGATGATGGCCAACCGGCCGGAGTTTCTGTTCACCTGGTTTGGTCTGTCCCGACTCGGCGCTGTGGAAGTTTCGATCAATACCGCACATCGCGGCTATCTGCTGTCCTACATGCTGGACAAGGCCGATTGCAGCGTGCTGGTGATCGAGGAGAGTTTTCTGTCGGCCTTGCTCGATGTCCTCAAGGATCTGCCGAAGCTAAAGTCGCTGGTTGTGCTGGGCGGAACATTGCCCGGCGACACGGGCAAGACCGTCACGACTTATGCGGCGCTGACCGACAACCAAGGTGAGTTTTCTGCGGTGGATGTCGCCTGGAGCGATGCGGGGCTGATGATGTTCACCTCGGGCACCACCGGTCCGTCGAAGGGCGCGGTGATGCCGCAGAACTACGCCATCCACATGGCGGAACTGATCTGCGGGCAGGCCGGCTACGGTCCCGATGACTGTCTCTACAACGCGCTGCCGCTGTTCCATGGCAATGCCAAGGTGTTGTCGACCTTGCCGGCTCTG
>JBAYVV010000271.1:0-4440 GCA_041674465.1 Sterolibacterium sp. | reverse complement strand
CACGGCACACGCAAGGGACTTGCAAGGTCTGGCAACACTGAGAACCAATCTAAGGCCTCAGGTGCTGGCTTCCCCCCTCTTCGATGCCCCCAGATTCGCAAGACATTTCGAACAGGCCCTCCGCGGCATGTGGGGGCTGTGGTGTCAGTAAGCGCAAGACCTGCGGGACGATTGCGTTAGCAGCCCATCATGGCGCGGCGATTTCTGCTCTTCTCGGGACACAACGACCGCGCGGTCGTGACCCTGTGCCGGTTCTTTGCCCAAGCCGGGTTGCCTTTTTGCATCGTGTCCTCCGGGCGTGGTGACCTGATTCATGACACTACCTGGAATGACCACGTCATCTTCAATCGTCTCGACAATGTCATCGACGTGGCCTGGTTGCGACAGCTTGCCACTAACTTGACGGATACGCTGATCTATTGCCCGACCAACGAATTCATGAACGATTTCCTGCTGGTCCACCGCGATGCCCTGCATGGATGCGGACTCGAGATCAGCCTGCCCGAACGCGCCGTATATGACGAACTGACCAGCAAGTCGCAAAGCCAGGTGACGCTGACAGCGCTTTGCCATGAGTTGCGCCTGCCCTCGCCGCAGAACATCCACGCGCCGCATGCGCCCTGCGTACTCAAGCCTGTGCAGAACGTGGCAGGCGGGCGCGTGCTCTACCCTTTGCTGTGCCGCACTCCGGCCGAGTTGGCCCGCGCCCTGACGGGACTGGATCGCTCGAACTACTTCGCGCAGGACCTCATCGTCGGCCAGAGTCATTACCTGTGTGCCTATCTGGCGCGCGACGGAAGCGTGGCATCCTTCTGGCAGACCAATTTGATGCAACAACCCGGCGGCAAGTCGATCGTGCTGGCGCGGCCTGGCGCCAACCCGGGAGTGAATGAAGCCAGATTGTTTGCGGGCCTGCATCAACGCGGCTACCACGGCCCCTTCATGATGGAAGTCATCGTATCCGACTCGGGCATTTACTACATCGAGATCAACCCGCGCTTCTGGGGACCGCTGCAACTCGCTCTGGATGTATGCCCCGCCATTCTCGGGTTATTCGTGCGGGATCACGGCTTTGAAGTGAAATTACCCGCCGCCCGGCAATCCGACCAGGCCTGTTATGCCTGGGCTTTTGGCGCTGCCACCCCCGGATGCGTTATGCATCCTGCCGCGCACAGCCTGCCCCCGCAACAGATCCAGCAGCTACTCCATGCCCACGACGTCTATGCCCGGGAGGACACCCGGGCATTGCATGCCTGTCATTGAATGGAGAGGACACCAGACAATCCCTATGAGCACTCCTGACAGCAAAGACCTCGGCAATCTGTATCTGCAGCGCAGCAAGCACGCGTCGTATCAGCTTGTGCATCCCCTGGTCGCACCTCACATGCCTGATATCGAAGGACTGCCCGCCGGCAAACTGGAGATCGAGCGCCAGGCCTACTTCGATCGATCCCTGCCGTTGTCGGGTGCCCGCGTGCTGGACATCGGCGCCAACACAGGCTATTTCAGCTTTGGCGCCCTCCACAGCGGTGCGAGCCACATCACCTGTTACGAAGGCAATGTCGAACACGCCACCTTCGTGACTTACGCTGCCAAGATGGCGGGCCTCTCGGACAAGCTGACGATGAACGCCTGTTACTTTGATTTTTTGCAGCCCTTCGAGCCGGCCTTTGACGTGACCTACTGTCTCAATGTGCTGCACCATCTGGGCGATGACTTCGGCGATGACAGTCTGGGAATCGACGCCGCACGTACCCAGATGCTGCGTTGCCTCAACTACATGGCATCGATCACCCGCACGCTGATGCTGCAATTGGGCTTCAACTGGAAAGGCGACATCCGCCATCCGTTGTTCCTCGGCGGGGAAAAGGCGGCCCTCATCGCCTTCGTGACCCAAGGCAGCGCCGACCACTGGATGATTGAAGAGATAACCGTTCCTCACCCGGTCACACGGGTCTACGAATCCATCAGCGAGGCCAACCTGCCGCGCAACAACCGGATCGGGGAATTCATGAACCGGCCCCTGTTCAAGCTGCGCAGCAAGGTGTTGGCAGGCTGACTATTTCAGCATCCGGTCCAGCGCTATCGTGATATCAAGCGGCGTCTTGATGTTCGGCACTTCCGCTTCTGAAAATTTCACGCCGTATTTTTCCTGAATCGTCAGAAACAGGCCCATCACATCGAGCGAGTCGATGCCGTTGTCCCGAAATGATTTCGCGGGATCGTAGGCTTCGGTATCGTAATCAATCCCGGCCTCGGTTAACGCCTCGATTATTCTCTGATCATTTGCCATCATTGCCTCCTGTTCGTTTGCATAAACAACTCGCCCAAGACAAGCCGACGCCGAAACCGCATAGCACAATATTCACCATGGCAAGATCGTCCAGTCCCTTTTGCAAGATCAGAGGGATCGACGATGACACCGTATTGCCGCAATGCTCTATGCCCATCGGGAACTTGCTCATGGGTTGCTTCAGCCGGGCGGCGATTGTTTTCACGATGAAGCGGCTGCCCTGGTGCATGACAAAGCAATCAACCTGATCGGACGTCATGCCTGCAACATCCAGCAACTTGCGTACGTCGGGCGGAACGGTGGTCGCAGCAAAATTGAATACTTCTCTCCCGTCCATGACAAAAGTGCCGTCATCGGTACGGATCGCGGACCAGTCTTTTCCCCTCGAGCCAAAACTGAATGCCTCCAGCGTCAATACCGGAGCGTCACTCAAAAGGGTCGCCGTCGCAGCATCACCGAACAGCAACACGGTATTCCGGTCCGTTTCGTCGATGATCTTGGAATAAGGGTCTGCCGTGATAAGTACCCCTTGCGTCATGCCATTCGCCTGCATGAATGACTTCAGGATTGACAGCCCATACACGTACCCGGAACAGCCCAGCGAGACATCGAATACGGCGCAGGATTCCGGCAATCCTGCGCGGCCGTGCACCAGTGCGGAAACATGGGGAATGTTGCGGTCCGGATTCTGCGTGACCACGATCAGAACCTGAATCGATTCCGGACTCAGACTTTGATCTTCCATCAGCTTCTGCAACGCCAGGAAGGCGAGATCGGAAGTGTCCTGATCGGCACCTTTGACCGCACGGTCGATGACACCGATCTTGTCTCTGAGGAAGTCCTCCTCCAGTTCAAATTCTGCCGCCAGATCCATGTTGCTCTTGCGGCCCACAGGCACATAGGAGGCGATTGCCTTGATTCCGAGCATATTCATTCCAATGAAAAAAAGATGTCGCCAAGCCTTTGCTGGTCGACCAATACGGAAGTGCGTGTCAGTTTGCTGTTGAAGTTCGCCTGCACCACAACCTGATGTTGGACAGGAGGATCATAGACGTCCTGGTATTGATCGAATTTGCCCCGCACATAGAGCCATTTCCCGACCAGGTCCGGGTACACGGCAAGGTGGAGCGCCTTGACCATGGACACCCAGCGCTCAATATTGGAATACGGCAGCGCGCTGACGCTGGTTGCTGTGGCCGTTGCAACTTGAATTTCCGTCGCAGCAACGATCTCTTCTTCCGCGTATTCAACGCGTTCGAGTATTGGCATGCCATCCTCGACCAGGAGAAATTTCTTCCGTTCGCCACCAACCTTGCAGCGCAGCTGAACAATCGGTTCCGTTCCGGGATTGTCGGTTTCCAGCAGTAACAGTCCGGTCCTCGCCATGCCATGGAACACGATGTCGATATCCGTGATGGCACTTGCAGGATAGGCGATGGCCAGGCAATTCAAGGCGGCTCGCTGGATGTCTGGACCTTGGAGATAGTTGCGCTTACCCTTGAACTTCAACCCCGAAAGAGGCGATGAGAAAATTTGATTTTCCTCCTTCATCTTGCCGGGCCGGCATTGATCGAGAGGAACCGTTTGGCCGGATTGCCGAACACGGAACAGCCTGCTCGAACATCCTTGGTCACGACACTGCCCATGCCTACATTTGCACCCGCACCGATCGAGGTATTGTCCCTGATCGTGCAACCCAGGGCGATGGTTGCCTTGGTACCCACCTTGGCATGTCCGCCAACCACAGTACCGGCAGACATCCACACATCCTCGTCGATCTCGACACCATGTCCGATATTGCACATATTGCCGATGATACTGCCCGCTCCAATCTGGGTACTCGTCAGAATGCCGCGCACAACGACACAAGCAGCGCCCAGGCTTGCACCCTGACCGACAATGACACCAGCCAGGTGCGGAAACCCCCGACGTTTTCCATCCATGCCCACATAGGCGTTGATGCCGACGGTACCAATCACGCTGTTTTCACCCACTGTGACCCCGGATTGCAACCAGGTGCCACCGCGAACAACTGTGCCGCTGCCGATGGTCACACCGGCATCGATCTGAACTCCCGGCTCAATCACAACACGCTCGCCCAGTCTGACGTCGGATGCAATCGTCGGGCTGCCGGGCATGAGTGACGT
>JBAYVV010000270.1:0-4451 GCA_041674465.1 Sterolibacterium sp. | reverse complement strand
TTTCCCCCATCGGTCCGGGCGGGTAATCCAGTGGCGGCTTGATTGTCTGTTCGGCCTGAACCGCCAGCCCGATCCATCCAAGAACAAGGAAAAGCACCAAGGAATATGGCTTCATGGCTTTCTTCCTTGCGCCTGATAGTAGTGCGCTGCAGCGGCAACTTCCTCGCGCGTAAGCTCCTTGGCTACCTTGCGCATCAGGCCGAGAGGATCGTTGCGCCGAGCCTCGCTGCGGAAGGCTTCAAGAGAGTCAATGATGTAAGCAGAGCGTTGCCCCGCCAATGCCGGGAAATGCGGTGCAATAGCGCGTCCGTTAGTGCCATGGCACTTGTCGCAGGGTGGAACGCCAACCTCCCATTTCCCGACGAGCGCAAGTTGGCGTCCGAGGTTGGAGGCGCCTGCACTTATCGACGCCGGAGCTGGTAGCGTTGCAATGTAGGCGTTGATGCTGCCGGCTTGGGATGGCGTGATCTGCCGGGCGATGGGTTCCATGATCGAGCTGGCGCGCAGACCAGACCGGTAATCCTGCAGTTGCTTCGCCAGATAAGCCTCAGGTTGACCGGCGAGTGCGGGGAAACCCGACTGCGTGTTGCCCTCTCCTGTAGCTCCGTGACAATCGGCGCAGGCGCTGATGCTTTCACCACCGCCCAGGAACAAGACCCTTCCCGGCATTTCTGCCGGGAAGGCGGTGCTGCCAAAGGCAAGGTATAAGAGCAGAGCTCTGCGCCACATGCGTTACTCCAAGTGCTGCGTCAATCCTGACTGATGTTGAACTTGCCACCCTTGCCGATGTCGATCTCGGCGTTCAGGAACACCACGTTGTAGCCCTTTTCCTTGAGCTTGTGGTAGGCCATTTCCGCCCGGACTCCAGTTGAGCAATGTGTGACGATGCGCTTGTCCTTGGGGATTTCTCCCATGCGCGCAAGAATCTCCTCATCCGGGACCAGCATCGCACCCTTGATCATGCCGATGTTGGCTTCATCCTGATTGCGCACGTCGAGGATCAGGGTATCGCTCGGCGTATTGGCGGCGATCTTCTTGAACTCATCGATTGGCAACGAACCCGGGCGTGGCTTCGGTGCATAGGCGATCTTGGTCGCCGGGGAACCGGTGGCCAGGGCGTAACCCGCTCCCTGCCATGCTGCCAGCCCACCCGTCATGACGAGTACGTTTTGGTAACCGCCCCGCACCATCGTCATTGCCGCCTGGATCGCTTCGTCCTTGCCCGTACCGTCATAGACGATGATCGGTGCCTTCAGCGCCTTGTCAGGGAAGTCCTTGAGCGCATCCTTGACCGTTTCGGCTGGCAATTGCACTGCACCAGGAATGAACCCGGTGCGTTGTCCTTCGCCAGCCCGGCGTGCGTCAATCAGCACACGCGGAATGTCTTTGTCCATGAACGCTTCCTTGACAAACTGCGGCGAGATCACGCCATAGTTCTTCTGCGTCCATTCCGGCCAGCCTTCGCGATAGACCTTGGCGTTGGTGTAACCCAGCGCCTCGGCACGCCGCAGGGAATTGGGGCTCATCATGCAGGTCACGCCCGCGCAGAAAAACACCACCAGCCTGTTCTTGTCCTTTGGCAATCGGTCAAGCAGCTTGTCGAAAGCGGGAAACGGCAGATTGATGGCGCCTGGAATCGTACCTTCCTGGAAGCGCGGCAGAGGACGCGAATCGATGAGTGTGTAGTTACCCTTTTCCGGCCCAAGTGCAACAAGTTTTTCGATCTCCGGATAGAAAATCAGCTTGTCCTGTGCAATTTTGATGGGTCCCTTGAAGACGATCTGGGTGGCCGTCTTGATGCCATCCTTTTCGGTAAAGTCGATGCGCGCTTCATGGCCTTTCTTGACCTTGCGCAGATATTCCGCATCCTTGGCTTCGCCTGCGTCGATTACCTTGATGGACTTCGCGTCGAACTTGACGATCTCAACGCCGGGCGTGAGATTCAACTGTATCGAATTCGACTTGAAGGCGACGTTGTCGAAATATCCCCGGAGGCTGCCAGCTTCCGGTTTATGACAGGTGCCGCATACGACGGGCATGGTCGCCTTGGCGGCAGGTGCAGGTGCTTGCGCAAATGCCAATCCCGTGACGGCTGTGATTGCCGCAAACAGAGTTATTTTTTTCATGATTCGATCCCTTTCATACTAGCAACCTGCCGTTTTCTTGAAGGACTTGCTGGTGTTCTTGCCGTCCTTCTCGAAGCGGGCACGGATCTCGTCACCTTCCACGATGCGCTTGTCCTTGAACTTGTCCAGGGTCAACTCGTCGGTCACGGTCAGAGTCACTTCTTCCCCTGATTTGGCATCCTTGAGAACAGCAGTTGCTGATTTGCCGTCACCCGCCAGCTTGATCTTGGTCACCGGACCGACCATCTTGCCTTCTTCTGCAGCGGCATTGCCGACATAGCCGAAACTAGCGATCGCCAGGAGGGCTGAAAAAATGAGTGCGGATAATTTTGTCTTCATGATTTTCTCCTAAATAAAATGTGCGGACGGTGAGTAGAGTCATCTTTGCTCACCGTCCAGTGCGTTGAATCAGAATTTGACTTCGAAAGTGCCATACACGTTGGTCGCATCATCCAGCGGGGTCGTGGTCATCATCTGACCATTCACCGTGGAGATCTTCACTGGCGCGCCAACCCAGTTGTTGCTGCCGGTGTATTTGAAGTTGTAGCGCTGCACACCGAAGCGGAAGAAGGTCTTGCTGAAGTATGAGGAGATCGGCTTCTTGTCGAGTTCCTGGATGATGTAGGCTTCATACACTTCGCCGCGCGTGCCGACCTTGGCGGTCCACATGTCGTCGGCAGCTGGTGCAAAGGTGATCCAGTCTTTCGAACCGTGGTTGAACTCGAAGCCGAGTTTGGTCTTCGAGGGTAGATCGTAACGTACCCCCAGGGCCACCGCATTACCATGTTTGCCGGTTGGCGCTTCCGGCGAGAAGAAACTGCCGGTCATGAGCCCCTGGAAACCGAATTGCGCCGAAACATTGCTGTTCGGGTGGGTACGGCTGATGCCGACATCGCCGAAGACATGCAGTTCGCCATCGCCGATTTTCTTGAAGGTGCTGAGGAAACCGGCACCCCACCAGTCGATGTCGCCGAGGTTGGTCTTCGGTGCGGTATTGCCGAAGTAGGTATTGTTCATCGTCGGCGCATCGAAGATGTTGAAACCGCGATTCCATTGCAGCCAGACGCGCAGCGGATCGGTGTCGATCGGAATCACGGCAACACCGAGCATGTCGGTATCTTTAAGGGAGTTACTCGGCGTATCGCGGAAGCCGCTTTCGAAGCCGCGGCCATAGCAGACCTTGGCATAGGCACCGGGCAGTTTGTCGATGTCGGGGGCGTAGCCGATGGTCATGCCGTCGAAAGCATAATCAACCAGGAGCGATGGCGTCCCGCCATTGCCGGGGCGGGCATTGTTCAGGCGCAGGTTGCTCGGTGCGCCGTTGGTGGATGGACGGCGGCCGATGGAGAACCAGATCTCCTTGTCGGCGATATTGCTCCAGGTGGCGTAGGCCCTGTCGACATTCAAGGCACTGCTGGATGGAACATGACTCAAGGTGCCGTCGAAGACCCCGACGCGGTCGGCAAAGAATGGGGCGGAACCCGCATTGGTTACAGCGTTCTCGACCTGTGAGCCAAATACCTTGTACATCACCAGACGGGCATTGACGGTGACATCCTGCGTCGCCTTGGCGCTGATGTCGAGACCGAAACGGTTGGTGTACAGGCTGTTGTTCTCCGGCTTGTAGGCCGGAATAGTGGCGGCAAATGCGCCGATGCCCTGGACCATGCCGGCATTCATCGGATTGCCGAGGAAGGCACGCGCCTGGGCGTAGGTACCGACCCCATTCATGGCTTGAGCAAAGCCCATCAGGCCGGACAGTGCGCCCGCAGTTGACATGCCACCAGCCATCGGGGCACCGAAGTAGGTCGAGGAACCCGGCGTAGTCGACGGGTTGTTGAAGAAGTCCGCCTGCAGCTTTTGCTGGACATTGGCAAAAGTGGCATTCACGTCGGTGAAGGTCCTGGTCTGTCCTTTCATGTAGTCATAGCGGAAGCGATAATCGCCGCCGATGGTCAGCCATTTGCCCAGCGACTTCTCCTCGATCTTCTTGACCTGGCCCTTGAGTTCGTCGAGTGCGGCGGTATCCGGTTTGACGGCAACCGGCTTGACCGCTGCTTTTGCGGCTGCATCATTGGCGGTCTGAACAGCTGCTTTGGCGGTGGTCTCGTTGGCGGTTACCTGGCCTTTGAGGGCTTCGATCTGCTTGGCAAGGTTCTCATTTTGCTTGGCGAGTGCCTCGATTTTCTTCAGCAATTCCGCCTCGGAGGCATGGGCCGCCAATGGCAGGAACATTCCCGCGATCAGCGCATAAACCAGTTTTTTCCTGAACACAGTTTTCATTAATCACTCCCAAAGTAATGCAACATTGCAAAATGGTTTGTC